>NZ_SZWW01000006.1:0-506876 GCF_005280955.1 Citrobacter sp. wls717 | reverse complement strand
CGTGTCGATGGAGGCGCATTATAGGGAGTCGACTCAGGAAGACAAGCGGAAAAATGCATTTTTGTTCCAACCGCTCACCTTTTATCCACAACGCTTACTTTTGCTGCTTTTTTATCGCCTTTGGCAAGTCTGCCAGACTATTTATAACGAAATCTGCCGCATTTTCTGCTTCCGGCGTGACGGGTTTGCCCGTGCGCACCAGTACCTTGGTTCCAACATTCGCCGCTGCTGCCGCCTGCATATCTTCTATTTTGTCGCCTACCATATAAGAAGCAGCCATATCGATGTGCAGGAAGTCGCGAGCAGAGATCAACATCCCGGGATGCGGCTTACGGCAATCGCAGACCTGACGATACTCTTCTACGGTACCCTGCGGATGGTGCGGGCAATAGTAGATACCATCCAGATCAACGTCGCGATCGGCCAGCGACCAGTCCATCCATTCGGTCAACGTTTCAAACTGTGCCTCGGTAAATTTACCGCGCGCGATACCAGACTGGTTCGTCACCACAATTAGCGCGTAACCCATATTTTTAAGTTCACGCATGGCATCAATAACGCCGTCGATAAACTCGAACTCATCAATCTCATGTACGTAACCGTGGTCCACATTAATGGTGCCGTCACGGTCGAGAAAAATTGCGGGTACAGACTTTGCCACCTTTTATAGCTCCTGAATAAGGCATGTGGCTCTAGTATCGCATGTTTCGGCGGGCAAGAAAGTGCTCATCGTGCAAAGCTAGATTGATTTAGACGTCTGGATGCCTTAACATCCATCTTGTTGACGGCCTTGACCGTCCCAGACAGACGAAAATGCCACGGCTAACTTAATTACGATAATAAATAACCAATGATTAAACTTTCGAATATCACCAAAGTATTCCAGCAGGGGACTCGCACCATTCAGGCGCTAAATAATGTCAGCCTGCATGTTCCCGCCGGGCAGATTTACGGCGTCATTGGCGCCTCCGGTGCCGGTAAAAGTACGCTTATCCGCTGCGTTAACTTACTTGAACGCCCAACCGAAGGCAGCGTTCAGGTCGGCGGTCAGGAGCTGACAACGCTTTCAGAGTCCGAGTTGACCAAAGCTCGCCGTCAAATCGGCATGATTTTCCAACACTTTAACCTGCTCTCTTCCCGTACCGTGTTTGGCAACGTTGCGCTGCCGCTGGAACTGGATAACACGCCAAAGGAAGAGATCAAACGCCGTGTAACAGAACTGCTGGATTTAGTTGGCCTTGGCGACAAGCACGATAGCTATCCGGCCAACCTTTCCGGTGGACAAAAACAGCGAGTGGCGATCGCCCGTGCGCTGGCAAGTAATCCCAAAGTGTTGCTCTGCGATGAAGCCACCAGCGCACTCGACCCGGCAACCACGCGTTCGATTCTGGAACTGCTGAAAGACATTAACCGTCGTCTGGGTCTCACCATTCTGCTAATTACCCATGAGATGGACGTTGTAAAACGCATTTGTGACTGCGTGGCGGTCATCAGCAATGGTGAACTGATTGAACAGGACACCGTCAGCGAAGTCTTCTCTCACCCGAAAACGCCGCTGGCACAGAAGTTTATCCAGTCCACTCTACATCTGGATATCCCGGAAGATTATCTGGAACGTTTAAAAGCAGAGCCGCAAGCCGACAGCGTGCCAATGCTGCGCATGGAGTTCACCGGTCATTCGGTCGATGCGCCATTACTCTCTGAGACGGCCCGTCGCTTTAATGTGAATAACAACATTATTAGCGCGCAGATGGATTATGCCGGCGGCGTGAAGTTCGGCATTATGCTGACGGAAATGCACGGCACACAGGAAGATACACAAGCAGCCATTAACTGGCTGCAGGAACACCATGTAAAAGTAGAGGTACTGGGTTATGTCTGAGCCGATGATGTGGCTGCTGGTTCGCGGCGTATGGGAAACGCTGGCAATGACCTTTGTGTCCGGTTTTTTTGGTTTTGTCATTGGCTTGCCGGTTGGCGTATTGCTGTACGTTACGCGTCCAGGGCAAATCATTGAGAACGCTAAGCTTTACCGTACGCTCTCTGCGCTGGTAAATATTTTCCGTTCCATCCCATTCATTATTTTGCTGGTGTGGATGATTCCTTTCACCCGCATGATTGTGGGTACCTCTATTGGGCTGCAGGCCGCTATCGTCCCGCTGACCGTCGGCGCCGCGCCGTTTATCGCCCGTATGGTGGAAAACGCGCTGCTGGAAATCCCGACCGGGCTGATTGAAGCCTCCCGTGCGATGGGCGCCACGCCGTTGCAGATTGTACGTAAGGTATTACTGCCAGAAGCGCTGCCGGGTCTGGTCAATGCCGCCACCATCACGCTCATCACGTTGGTTGGCTATTCCGCGATGGGCGGTGCCGTCGGCGCAGGTGGTCTGGGACAGATTGGCTACCAGTACGGTTATATCGGCTACAACGCTACCGTGATGAATACAGTACTGGTATTGCTCGTCGTTCTGGTTTATTTAATTCAGTTATCCGGCGATCGCATCGTCCGGGTTGTCACGCACAAATAACGTTGCACACAACACTAAAAACTCATTAAGAAAAGGAAATAAGCATGGCGTTCAAATTCAAAACCTTTGCGGCAGTTGGAGCCCTGATCGGTTCTCTGGCACTTGTGGGTTGCGGTCAGGATGAAAAAGATCCTAACCACATCAAAGTGGGCGTTATTGTTGGCGCAGAGCAACAGGTTGCAGAAGTCGCGCAGAAAGTGGCAAAAGAAAAATACGGTCTGGACGTTGAGCTGGTCACGTTTAACGATTACGTCCTGCCTAACGAAGCGCTGAGCAAAGGCGACATTGATGCTAACGCCTTCCAGCACAAACCGTACCTGGATCAGCAGATTAAAGATCGTGGTTACAAGCTGGTTGCCGCGGGCAATACTTTTGTTTACCCGATTGCGGGCTATTCCAAAAAAATCAAATCACTGGATGAGCTGCAGGAAGGTTCTCAGGTCGCGATTCCAAACGACCCGACTAACCTTGGCCGCTCGCTGCTGCTGCTGCAAAAAGTGGGCTTAATCAAACTGAAAGACGGTGTTGGCCTGCTGCCGACCGCGCTGGACGTGATTGAAAACCCGAAAAACCTGAAGCTGGTTGAACTGGAAGCGCCGCAGCTGCCGCGTTCACTGGACGATGCGCAAATCGCCCTGGCGGTCATCAACACCACCTACGCCAGCCAGATTGGCCTGACTCCGGCAAAAGACGGTATCTTTGTTGAAGATAAAGATTCTCCGTACGTAAACCTGATCGTGACCCGTGAAGACAACAAAGATGCTGAGAACGTGAAGAAATTCGTGCAGGCCTACCAGTCTGACGAAGTGTACGAAGCAGCGAACAAAGTCTTCAACGGCGGTGCGGTTAAGGGCTGGTAATTTTAGGCTGTTTCCAGAATCTGTAATATCATCAGGACGGGCGCTTGCCCGTCTTGTCATTTATGCAAGCACCTGATTCAATATCTGACGTTTAGATCATTCATTGAGGAAATATTATGCGTGCTTTACCGATCTGTTTAGTAGCACTCATGCTGAGCGGCTGTTCTATGTTAAGCAGATCCCCTGTTGAACCCGTTCAAAGCACCGCTACCCCGCCAAAAGCGGAGCCGGAAAAACCAAAAGCACCGCGCGCGGCGCCGGTAAGAATCATTACTAACGCCGAAGATTTAGTGGGTAAACCGTTCCGCGATCTCGGCGAAGTCAGCGGCGAATCCTGCCAGGCATCTAACCAGGATTCCCCTCCGAGCATCCCAACCGCACGTAAACGCATGCAGATTAACGCCTCTAAAATGAAAGCGAATGCGGTATTGCTGCACAGTTGCGAAGTCACCAGCGGGACGCCAGGTTGCTATCGTCAGGCGGTTTGCATTGGTTCTGCACTGAACATTTCGGCGAAATGAGTCATTTTCAGTTCGAGCAAATAGGCGTTATCCGCTCACCTTATAAAGAAAAGTTCGCCGTTCCACGCCAGCCAGGTCTGGTGAAAAGTGCCAGCGGCGAACTGCATTTGCTCGCTCCCTATAACCAGGCCGAAGCTGTTCGCGGCCTGGAAGCCTTCAGCCATTTGTGGGTGATTTTTGTTTTTCATCAGACAATGGAAGGAGGATGGCGTCCAACCGTGCGCCCTCCCCGTCTTGGCGGCAACGCCAGAATGGGTGTCTTCGCCACGCGTTCAACGTTTCGTCCTAACCCTGTTGGCATGTCTTTGGTTGAGCTTCGAGGTATCCGCTGCCACAAAGAGCACGTCATCCTTGAGCTCGGCGGGCTGGATCTTGTCGATGGTACGCCGGTTGTGGATATTAAACCGTATCTGCCATTTGCCGAATCGCTGCCCGATGCTCGCGCCAGCTATGCTCAGGATGCACCGCAGGCCAGCGTAGATGTGTCGTTCAGTGAAGAGATCGCCGGGCAACTGGCTGGGCTGGAAAAACGTTGTCCGCATCTTCGCCAGTTTATTGCCGAAGTGCTGGCGCAGGATCCCCGTCCTGCCTACCGTAAAGACGAGGAAGAAGGCAAAACCTACGCCGTTTGGCTGCTGGACTTTAACGTCCGCTGGCGCGTTACGCCGTCAGGATTTGAGGTCTTTGCTCTGGAAGCCCGCTAATTTGCGTCGCGTACTCTTTTGACATCCCTTTCTCGCTGGTAAACTAAACCACTTTTGTTTTGTGCCAGGCTCGTCTTGAGCCTGTTCGATCGTTCAACTGGAACCGTAACAACATGCGTACTAGCCAATATCTGCTCTCCACTCTGAAGGAGACACCTGCCGACGCCGAAGTCATCAGCCATCAGCTGATGCTGCGCGCCGGGATGATCCGCAAGCTGGCCTCCGGGTTATACACCTGGCTGCCGACCGGCGTGCGCGTCCTGAAAAAAGTCGAAAACATCGTGCGTGAAGAGATGAACAACGCCGGTGCGATCGAGGTGTTGATGCCGGTCGTTCAGCCCTCTGAGCTGTGGCAAGAGAGTGGCCGTTGGGAACAATACGGCCCGGAACTGCTGCGTATTGCTGACCGTGGCGATCGCCCGTTCGTCCTTGGCCCAACGCATGAAGAAGTGATCACCGACCTGATTCGTAACGAGCTGAGCTCTTACAAACAGCTGCCGCTGAACTTCTACCAGATCCAGACTAAATTCCGTGACGAAGTTCGTCCGCGCTTCGGCGTGATGCGTTCCCGCGAATTCCTGATGAAAGATGCCTACTCTTTCCATACCTCTCAGGAATCCCTGCAGGAGACCTACGACGCGATGTACGCGGCGTACAGCAAGATCTTCAGCCGTATGGGTCTCGATTTCCGTGCGGTACAAGCGGATACCGGTTCTATCGGCGGTAGCGCCTCTCACGAATTCCAGGTGCTGGCGCAGAGCGGCGAAGACGATGTGATCTTCTCCGACACCTCCGATTATGCAGCGAATATCGAGTTTGCCGAAGCCGTTGCGCCAAAAGAGCCGCGTGCGGCAGCAACGCAGGAGATGACGCTGGTCGATACGCCAAACGCCAAAACCATCGCCGAGCTGGTTGAGCAGTTCAACCTGCCGATCGAGAAAACCGTAAAAACCCTGCTGGTGAAAGCGGTTGAAGGCAGCAAGTCTCCGCTGATTGCCCTGCTGGTTCGCGGCGATCACGAGCTGAACGAAGTCAAAGCGGAAAAACTGCCGCAGGTTGCCAGCCCGCTGACCTTCGCCACCGAAGAAGAGATTCGCGCATTGGTGAAAGCGGGTCCGGGTTCTCTGGGTCCGGTGAACATGCCAATTCCGGTCGTTATCGACCGTACCGTTGCCGTGATGAGCGATTTCGCTGCGGGCGCGAACATCGACGGTAAGCACTATTTCGGTATCAACTGGGATCGTGATGTTGCCACCCCGGAAGTTGCGGACATTCGTAATGTGGTCGCTGGCGACCCGAGTCCGGATGGCCAGGGTACGCTGCTGATTAAACGCGGCATCGAAGTGGGTCACATCTTCCAGCTGGGCACCAAGTACTCTGAAGCGATGAAAGCCGCCGTTCAGGGCGAAGATGGCCGTAACCAGATCCTGACCATGGGTTGCTACGGTATCGGGGTCACTCGCGTGGTTGCTGCAGCTATCGAACAGAACTATGACGATCGCGGTATCGTATGGCCAGACGCCATTGCCCCGTTCCAGGTCGCGATTCTGCCGATGAACATGCATAAGTCCTACCGCGTGCAGGAACTGGCTGAAAAGCTGTACGCAGAGCTGCGCGCGCAGGGCATTGAAGTGCTGATGGACGACCGTAAAGAGCGTCCGGGCGTGATGTTTGCCGATATGGAACTGATCGGTATTCCGCACACTATCGTGCTGGGCGACCGTAACCTCGACAACGACGATATCGAATACAAATACCGTCGTAACGGCGAGAAGCAGTTGATTAAAACGGGCGACATCGTCGACTACCTGGTAAAAGCCATTAAAGGCTAATATCAGCAAAAGGCCCTGATAATCAGGGCCTTTTTTTCATCAATTAATTACACCCTTTACCGGGGATAAATTTCGCATCTTTATCCGCCATCAGCGTTTTCACTTTCTCGCCAGTGTCCGGGTTCGCCTCCAGTGTAAAATGCGCTTCCAGCGTCAGCAATACGGATTGCCCGTTTTCCGCGCGCGCGGCTAAATAGTCACGCTCAAGCTGGGCGTTATTCGCCACCGGCATCCGTTTACCCGTTGCGCAGTCGGTAAAGATAGCTGCGTCAGCCATATAGAAGTACATGCCCCGCATCGGCATTGGCGTCACCGGTAAGCTGGCGGAAACGGGCTGAAGGGTGTAGTTGAACTGCGACTCAATCGGATTACCTTCACGATCGAGCATTTCCAGCGCTTCGCCTTTAGCACGATAGTACGACTTTTCACCTTTACTGTCGGTCAGCACCAGCTTATCCGCAGTGCGCGCCCATGTTCCATAAGAGGCAAAGGACGACGGTTCATCCCTCACCCCCTGATAACGTTCGTTCATCACCCATGTTCCGTCTTTTTCGAGGAACAGAGAAGTTTCAATCCCTTCGCAGTCCGCGCAAGGCAGGATGCCTCGCCAGCTTTGCTGCATCGGTTTTAATTCTGCCGCCCGTGTCGGCTGTAGTACTTCGACTTCAGTACGGTTGTTACAGCCGATCAAGGAAAAAAGCGTGCATGCAGCGACGACGGACAATATTGCTGTTTTCACTATCAATTCCTTATAGATTTTTATTCCTGCTCGTCAGTCTTGCGTTCGACGAACTCTCCCGCGCAGTGACTTCACTGTGGATTTTTGCGCCTTCGATGACAACCTACGCTCTTTCGAAGCGCGCGTAGGACGCGTTGCCTGTCGGCTTTTTTGCACTGCGGTTAATTCTTTGATCACCGCCACCAGCCGGGATATTGCCGCTTCCCGGTTTAGCTCCTGGCTACGGTATTCCTGCGCCTTAATGATAATAACGCCATCGCCGCTAATCAGATGATGGCTGGCGGCCAGCAGGCGTTCCTTATAATACTCTGGCAGGCCAGAGGCCCGAATGTCAAAGCGCAAATGGATGGCTGTCGAGGTCTTGTTAACGTGCTGACCACCCGCGCCCTGCGCCCGAATCGCCGTGATTTCCAGCTCATTATCAGGGATAGAGACGTTTCGGGAGATGACTATCATGAACCCTGCTGCCACGCGGTCAGATGAATTTCCAGATTGTTCTGAGAATCGGACAACCAGATAGCGCCATCCTGAATCGTCGCCTGCAGCGCCATGGTGCGACCAGCAAATTCACTCAGTTGCGCCAGCTGTTCGTCATCCAGATACCACACGGTAAGATTTTTAAACTGCGCGCACTTACTCTGGTTTTGTTGCCACCAGATCTGGGCCGCACGGCTGTTGTAGGTAAACAGGGCCACCTCAGCAGACTGAGTGCAGGCTTTCTTAATACGACGCTCATCCGGCAGGCCGAGTTCAATCCATAAATCAATGCCCAGATGGTCGTTTCGCAGCCAGGCTTCCGGTTCATCTTCCGCGCTCAGGCCACGTGTGAACTGCAGGCGTTCATCGGCATATTTAATCCACGCCAGCAGTCGCAGCATCATGCGCTCCTGGGTTTCTGAAGGGTGACGCGCCAGCGTCAAGGCTGCGTCAAGGAACTGGTTGCGGTCGAGATCCGCCACATTGACTACAGCTTTATAGATTGTCGCTTTAAGCGCCATTTGAGAACTCCTTTCGAATCAGGCGCTCATTGTAGCGAAAACTGCGGCAAAAGGCTGCTAACAGCACCTCTATCAAGGCCGCTGATATTGCCTGAATGAGTATGGTATAGTCACCTTGCTAAACAGAGTTTATCTTCGTAGGCTTAGACTTGCATCCACGGTTAAGTCAGAGTGCTGACAGGAGGGCATGTGGAAAAATATTGTGAGTTAATACGCAAGCGGTACGCGGAAATCGCCAGCGGAGACTTAGGGTATGTCCCGGATGCGCTGGGTTGCGTATTGAAGGTGCTTAATGAAATGGCGGCAGACAGCGCCCTTTCAGAGTCGGTCAGGGAAAAAGCGGCCTATGCTGCCGCGAACTTACTGGTGAGCGATTATGTCAATGAATGAAACGTATCAACCCATCAACTGTGATGATTACGACAATCTTGAACTCGCCTGCCAGCACCATTTGTTACTGACGTTGGCGTTAAAAGATGGCGAAGTTTTACAAGCGAAAGCAAACGATCTGGTTTCACGCAAAAACGTGGAATATCTGGTCGCAGATGTCGCAGGTGAAACCCGGGAGCTTCGCCTCGATAAAATTGCCAGCTTCAGCCACCCGCAAATCGGTACCGTGGTCGTCAGCGAATCCTGATTCTTTTGTTGCCGGATGGCGGTGCAAGCACCTTATCCGGCCTACTTTCCATGCGATATGTAGGTCGGATAAGCGCATCGCCATCAGGCATGCCAAACCAGACTCACCCCTTCTTTATCTTCTGCTGCTCCCTCACGCGTCACAAAAACACCCGCAGCCGCAATCAGCGTTTCGCCGTAAAACAACAGCGGCGTGGTATCTCGTCGCCAGGGCGGGATCCCCTGCTCCTGCCAGATTTTCTTTAATTTACGTCCACCGTTACGCCCGACAATATGTAATACGCCTGGCGCTCTAAACCGAATGCTGACGGCTTCATCTGCCTGCGGCATACGCAATTCGCCAGCAGGGATGAGCTGCACCGAGCCTAACCCGGCAGGCAGCGTCAACGGCGTTTCCCGGCATGTCCACGGGATGACGGTTTCGCTTTGCCCATCGACCGATTTCACCCACCACAGCTGTGACTGATAACGACGAATGTCGAACTCTCCAAGGCGAAAACAGGGGGAAGCATCTTCCCGCGCCAGCGCGACTTCCTGCCAGATACGTTCCAGAGCGTCACGGGAAGGCATTGGCGCAGTTAATCCTGCCAGCCAGCGGCGAAGCAGGGCGGCACGCCGTACACCGCTCATCGTCATTAGCGGCGCCAGTAAAAGTGTGCCCTGGGCCGTGACGCAGTCGGCTAAATCGCTGGCAAGCAGTTCATCCAGTAAGCTCTCCTGCTCGGCGCACAGCGCGGCGCTGCGGGCCGTGGCTTGCGCGAAGTGCGGCCAACGCTGTTGCAGCAAGGGAGTAACGCGCAATCTGAGGAAATTGCGATCGTAGGTATCATCCTGATTACTTTCATCCTCAATCCAACATAATTGGTGCTGTCGCGCCCACCCTTCCAGCGCCTCTCGCGTTTGCGCCAGCAGCGGTCGGATCAGCCGGGTCCCGGCGAACGGCGAGCTTTCTCCCATGGCGGACAGCCCGGCAGGACCACTGCCACGTTTAAGGGCCAGCAGAAAAGTTTCGCACTGGTCGTCCAGATGCTGGGCGGTCATCAGTACCTCGCCCGGCAGCAACGTCTGTGCAAATGCGTGATAGCGCGCCCGCCGCGCCTGAGCTTCTATCCCCAGACCATCATCCTCCAGACGGACCCGTTCAACCACCAGCGGCACCTGCCACTGCGCGCATATCGATTCACAGTGCTGCACCCAGTTGTCCGCGTGGGGACTTAATCCATGATGAATATGGATTGCGCGCAACGTAACCTCAGGGTGCTGTGCTCGCCACAGCACTAACTGATGCAGCAGCACGGTGGAGTCCAGCCCGCCGCTAAAAGCGACCAGAATCGATTGAGAATTCAGCAGTGAAGTGTTCAGCGTGAGTGTTGTCATGATGGTTACTTACAATGGCATTGCCCGGCACGTTACCGGGCTAACGCCATAATGACAAGCCTTACAGCTCATACAGTTCGAGCGGTAATCCGTCGGGATCGTTAAAAAACGTGAAGCGTTTGCCGGTAAACGGATCAATGCGTATCGGCTCGCACTTCACATCGCGCGCTTCCAGATGCGCGATCGCTTTCTCTACGTCATCCACACTGAACGCCAGATGACGTAAACCACAGGCTTCCGGTCGGCTGGGGCGGCAAGGTGGAAATGGGAAAGAAAAGAGCTCAATCACATACTGACCGTTCAATGCCAGATCGCCTTTCCAGGAGTCTCGCTCTTCCCGGTAGGCTTCGCTCATCAGGGTGAAGCCCAACACATCGCAGTAAAATGCCTTACTCGCCGCGTAGTCCGTCGCAATAATGGCAATATGGTGAACCTGTTTTAATCCCAGCATAGCGTTTTGCCTCTTTCGTTTGTTCTTTCAGCACGTTACTCGCGCTCAATGGGTTCAGGCAAGTCGTTATGCCATTTTTAAGACTCTCACACGATACACGCCATCCTCACCCAGTTTAGCGCCATGGATATCGGTTTCAAATCCAGGATAATGATGGCCCACGGAGCACAGCATCAGCAGGAAATCGAGTACAGCCCGGCTTTTTTCCGTGATCATTTCACCAGGCATCAAGAGCGGTACGCCGGGAGGGTAAGGCAGGATCATATTGGCGGAAACGCGCCCCACCAGTTGATCGAGCGCTACCGTTTCAACCTCACCTTTGATCTGCCGTTGCCAGGCCTGATGCGGCGTCATTTTCATTTCCGGTAAGGTATCAAATGCCCGCAGCATCAGCCCGGAAAGATCGTGCTGGCGAATAAGCCTATGGATCCCCTGCGCCAGATCCTGAATGCGCATATTGCGATAAAAATCAGGATCTTCAGCATACAGATCCGGCAGCATGTTTTTCACGCGTAAATTCAGATCGTACGAACGCTTAAATTCCGTCAGCCCGCGCAGCAGGCCCATCGCCCGGGTTTTATCAATGCCGATGCTGAACAGGAACAACAGATTATACGGTCCCGTTTTCTCGACAACCACGCCGCGTTCATCAAGGAATTTCGCCACCAGCGCGGCAGGAATCCCCTCTTCACTCATATTTCCCTGTTCATCCATCCCCGGCGTCAGAATAGTGACTTTTACCGGGTCAAGAAACATGTGGTCGGCGTCAGCATCGATAAATCCGTGCCAGTCTTCACCGGGCGCTACCGGCCAGCATTCTGCTTCATCCACCCTTTCTGGTTGCCAGATATCAAAAAACCAGCCATCCGACTCTTCACGCAACCGCTGCACTTCTTTACGAAAATGCAGCGCCCGCTCCACCGAACGATTGATTAACCGCTTACCGGAATTGCCACGCAGCATTGCCGCTGCGGTTTCTATCGAGGCAACAATCGGGTAACTCGGCGAAGTGGATGTGTGCATCATAAAGGCTTCGTTAAAGGTGTCTTCGTCGTAATCGCCCTTAATGTGGATCAAAGAAGCCTGTGACAACGCCGCCAGCATCTTGTGGGTGGACTGGGTTTCAAAAATCACCTTCCCCGGCACGCGCTCACCGCTCATCCCGCTTTTCCCCTGATAGATCGGATGAAAATGGGTATATGGCACCCAGGCTGAATCAAAATGGATAGAGGGCACATCCAGCGTTTGTTTGATCCAGTTGGTGTTATACAGCAGGCCGTCATAGGTGGAGTTGGTGATCACCGCATGCACCGGCCATTGCGCCTGGGGGGTCTCCTCTACCTTGCTTTCGATGCTTGCCCGGCTAAATTCCCTTCGGGGGATACCGCCCAGAATACCCAACGCATTACGCGTCGGCTTCAACCAGATTGGCACCACATCGCTCATCATCAGCAAATGTGCCAACGACTTATGACAGTTGCGGTCAATCAACAGCGTACTGCCCGTGGGTGCGGCGTACATACCAACAATTTTATTGGAGGTGGACGTGCCGTTGGTCACCATATAGCTCTGCTCGGCGCCAAAAGTGCGCGCGATATACTCCTCCGCTTCCAGGTGCGGGCCGGTATGATCCAGCAGCGAGCCCAGCTCGGTCACTGAAATGGAGACATCGGCTTTCAGCGTATTACCGCCAAAGAAATCATAGAACAGGCAGCCGACCGGGCTTTTCTGGTACGCCGTTCCCGCCATATGACCGGGCGTGCAAAAGGTATACTTTCCTTCCTTCACATAGGTAAACAGCGCTTTGGTGAAAGGGGGCGTAATGTTATCCAGATATTCGCTGGTGTACTGGCGGATGCGGGTGGCAATGTCTTCAGACTGGCCCAGCGCATACTCAAAAAACCACAGCGCCATGCGCAGGTCGTGAGCGCTGACATCCATCGTTGAATGGGTATTAATAAAGGCGTAAAGCGGAAGATATTCGTTGAGCTGGTTGATGTCACTGCACAGATCCAGACTGTATTCATCCCAGTCAAAAATGACGCCGCAAATTCGCGGGTTATGTTCGATAAACTTCAGCAGGTCAACGCTATTCTGCGGCCAGATAATCTGAAACCCCTGCTGTTGTAGCGCACGCTCAAGTTCCTTGATGGGCTCATCTTTATAAAAGACGCCATGCGGTCCCATGATGGCAATGATATTCATGCGTTCCTCCTGGAAAAACCTCAGTTAAGCATAGCCTGGTCAAACTGCAGGTAAAAAAAAGGGCCACAGCATTGTGGCCCTTTTCAGAATTAATGTAGCTTATGCGTAGCCGTAGCTCATCAGACGCTGGTAGCGACGGTTTTTCAGATCTTCTTTACCTAACACATCAAGATCGGCGAGATCGGCCAGCAGTTGCGCTTTCAGTGACGCCGCCATGGCTTCCGGGTTACGGTGCGCGCCACCCAACGGTTCAGGAATGATAGAGTCGATAAGCTTCAGCTCTTTCAGACGCGGCGCGATAATGCCCATCGCTTCAGCGGCCAGCGGCGCTTTATCAGCGCTTTTCCACAGAATGGAGGCACAACCTTCTGGGGAGATAACGGAATAGGTGCTGTATTGCAGCATATTCACTTTATCGCCTACGCCGATCGCCAGCGCGCCGCCGGAACCACCTTCACCGATAACGGTGCAGATGACCGGTACGCTCAGACGCGACATTTCACGCAGGTTGCGCGCGATCGCTTCAGACTGACCACGTTCTTCCGCGCCCACACCCGGGTAAGCCCCTGGGGTGTCGATGAAGGTAATGATCGGCATGTTGAAACGTTCTGCCATTTCCATCAGACGCAGCGCTTTGCGATAGCCTTCCGGCGCTGGCATGCCGAAATTACGACGAATTTTTTCTTTGGTCTCACGGCCTTTCTGATGACCAATGATCATCACCGGACGGCCATCCAGACGCGCGATACCGCCGACGATAGCTTTGTCATCCGCATAGGCACGATCGCCCGCCAGCTCATCAAATTCATCAAACGCCAGGCGGACATAATCCAGGGTGTACGGACGCTGTGGATGGCGCGCCAGTTGGGCTACCTGCCATGCGCCAAGATCGGCGAAGATTTTACGCGTCAGTTCTACGCTTTTTTCACGCAGACGATGCACTTCTTCATCGATGTTAATATCCAGTTTCTCATCCTGACGGCTAACCGCAGTCAGAGAATCGATTTTTGCTTCCAGCTCTGCAATCGGCTGTTCAAAATCAAGGAAATTCAGACTCATAGTATTCCTGTATTAGTCAAACTCCAGTTCCACCTGCTCCGAACCAATAAGGCCGCGGAGATCGTTTAGCAAACGATCGCTCGGAGAGACACGCCACGTCGCGCCAAAACGCAACCGCGCACGTGCATCCGCCCTCTGATAGTAGAGATGTACTGGAATTGTCCCCGAGCGGTGGGGTTCCAGAGACTGACGGAGTCGGTTTAAAAGCTGGTCATCAATTTGCCTGTCCGTCAGCGAGATAGCAAGCCCGCGAGCATATTTTTCCCGGGCTTCGTCAATATCCATGACTTCACGGGCCATCATTTTAAGCCCGCCGCTGAAGTCATCAAAGCTGACCTGTCCGCTGACGATAAGTATGCGGTCTTTTTCCAGCAATTGCTGGTATTTATCCAGGGCATCGGTAAACAACATAACTTCCAGACGCCCGGAACGGTCATCCAGTGTACAGATGCCGATACGATTGCCGCGCTTGGTGACCATTACCCGCGCGGCAATGACGAGCCCCGCAGCCGTGGTGACTTTACCACGTTCTGTCGGATGCATGTCTTTCAGCCTGTGGCCTCCAACATAGCGCTCAATTTCTTTCAAATACTGGTTGATAGGGTGTCCCGTCAGGTAAAGCCCTAACGTTTCACGCTCACCGTCTAATACTACCTGCTCAGGCCACGGTGTACAGTTGGCATAAGACTGTTCAATTTGTTCGGGTTCTTCCGCCAGCACGCCAAACATATCAGCCTGGCCAATAGCCTCGGCTTTCGCATGCTGATCGGCGGCTTTTAGCGCATCATTCAACGAATTCATCAACGCCGCGCGGTGTGGGCCAAGGCGGTCAAACGCCCCGGACATAATCAGTTTTTCCAGCACCCGGCGATTGAGTTTTTTGATATCCGTACGCGCACAGAGATCAAACAGCTCGCGGAAGTAACCGCCTTCGTTGCGCGCCTCAATAATAGCTTCAATTGGCCCTTCACCCACGCCTTTTATCGCGCCGATGCCATAAACAATCTCGCCATCATCGTTAACGTGGAAATGGTAAAGCCCGGAGTTAATGTCTGGCGGCAGGATTTTTAACCCCATGCGCCAGCATTCATCCACCAGCCCGACCACTTTCTCGGTGTTATCCATATCGGCCGTCATTACCGCCGCCATAAACTCGGCCGGGTAATGCGCCTTCAACCATAGCGTCTGGTAAGAGACCAGCGCATAGGCGGCGGAGTGTGATTTGTTAAATCCGTAACCGGCGAATTTCTCCACCAGGTCAAAGATTTTCATCGCCAGTTCGCCGTCGACGCCGCGCTTTTTCGCCCCTTCTTCAAAGGTGCCGCGCTGTTTGGCCATTTCTTCCGGCTTTTTCTTACCCATCGCACGACGCAGCATATCCGCGCCGCCAAGCGTGTAACCAGACAGCTCCTGGGCAATCTGCATAACCTGTTCCTGATACAGGATAATGCCGTAGGTTGGCTCCAGTACCGGCTTCAGACACTCATGCTGCCATTGTACGTCCGGATAGGAAATCTCTTCGCGACCATGCTTACGGTCGATAAAGTTATCTACCATCCCCGACTGTAGCGGGCCCGGGCGGAACAGGGCCACCAGTGCGATCATATCTTCGAAGCAGTCAGGCTGCAGACGTTTGATCAGATCCTTCATGCCGCGGGATTCAAGCTGGAATACCGCGGTGGTTTCCGAGCGTTGCAGCATGTCGAAGCTTTTCTTATCGTCAAGCGGAATGGCCGCGATATCCAGCGGCGGCTCGCCGTTCTTTTCACGGCGGGCGTTGATCATCTCCAGCGCCCAGTTGATGATGGTCAGCGTACGCAGCCCCAGGAAGTCGAACTTCACCAGGCCGGCGTATTCCACGTCGTTCTTATCAAACTGAGTAACCGGGTGCAGCCCCTGTTCATCGCAGTATAGCGGCGCAAAATCGGTAATTTTGGTCGGAGCGATAACCACGCCACCGGCGTGCTTACCGGCGTTACGTGTGACGCCTTCCAGCTTACGCGCCATATCGATCAGCGCTTTAACCTCTTCATCTGCCTCATAGATTTCCGGCAGTTGCGGTTCAGCTTCGAAGGCTTTCGCCAGCGTCATGCCCGGATCGGGCGGCACCAGTTTCGAAATACGATCCACGAAGCCGTACGGGTGCCCCAGCACGCGGCCCACGTCTCGGATAACCGCTTTTGCCGCCATCGTACCGAAAGTAATAATCTGCGAAACCGCATCACGACCGTACATATCCGCCACGTGTTCAATAACCTGGTCGCGTTTCTCCATACAGAAGTCAACGTCGAAGTCGGGCATTGAGACACGTTCCGGGTTCAGGAAACGTTCGAACAGCAGGTCAAATTCCAGCGGATCCAGGTCGGTAATTTTTAGCGCATAGGCCACCAGCGAGCCTGCGCCGGAACCACGTCCCGGACCTACTGGTACGCCGTTATCCTTCGACCACTGGATAAATTCCATAACGATCAGGAAGTAGCCCGGGAACCCCATCTGGTTGATAACCTGTAGCTCAACATCCAGACGTTCATCATATTCCGGACGGCGCCTGGCGCGCTCTTCCGGATCCGGGAACAGGAACTCCAGTCGCTGTTCCAGCCCCTCTTTCGACTTCGCCACGAGGAAATCCTCGGTGGTCATATCGCCGGTCGGGAACTGTGGCAAGAAATACTCACCCAAACGCACCGTGACGTTACAGCGTTTGGCAATTTCGACGGTGTTTTGCAGCGCCTCCGGGATATCGGAGAACAGCTCGCACATCTCGTCTTCGCTACGCATATACTGCTGCGCGGAGTAGTTACGCGGGCGTTTAGGGTCGTCAAGGGTGAACCCGTCGTGGATCGCCACACGGATTTCATGCGCGTCGAAATCGCCGGTTTCCAGGAAGCGAACATCGTTGGTCGCCACCACCGGCAAACCACGCCTTTCGGCCAGTTCTACCGCGGCATGCAGATAGTTTTCTTCATCTTGTCTGCCGGTACGGATCAGCTCAAGGAAGTAGCTATTGGGAAAATGCGCTTCGTAAAACGCCACGCATTCGTCAACCAGGGCGCTATTACCGCGCAACAAGCTACGTCCGACGTCGCCCATGCGGCCGCCGGAGAGCAAAATCAAACCTTCTTTTAGCTCGACCAGCCAGTCGCGGTCGATAACCGGCCCTTCTGCGCCATAACCGCGCTGATAGGCTTTTGATATCAATAACGTCAGGTTCTGATAGCCGGTATTGTTAGCGGCCAGTACGGTGAGTTGCGTGAGTTCATCACCCAATAGTTCACTGCGGACATGAAAATCTGCGCCTACAATAGGCTTAATACCGGCGCCGTGACCCGCTCCGTAAAACTTCACCAGACCACACAGGTTGGTAAAATCGGTGATCGCCAGCGCAGGCATGCCTAACGCGGCCGCCTTCTTCACCAGCGGCCCGGTTTTCGCCAGCCCATCGATCATGGAGTAGTCGCTGTGCACCCGGAGGTGGACGAAACGTGGTTCAGACATCTTCAGATTCCTTCGACACAAGAATCAGGACGTGAGTCCCAGTGCGCGTTTGACGGGGCCAAAACTGCGGCGATGGTGCTCTGTCGCGCCATACAGTGCCAATTTTTCCAGATGAAAAGCGGTTGGATAGCCTTTGTGCTGCGCAAAGCCATACTGCGGAAAAACCGTATCCAGCGCTGCCATTTCAGCATCGCGGGTCACTTTTGCCAGTATTGACGCTGCGCTAATCTCCGCTACGCGGCTATCACCTTTGACTACCGCCATCGACGGTACCGGTAATGCCGGACAACGATTGCCGTCAATCAGTACGTATTCCGGCGCAATATGCAGCCCCGCGACCGCACGCTGCATCGCCAGCATGGTGGCATGCAAAATATTCAGATCGTCGATTTCATGCGGTTCCGCACGGCCCACGCTCCAGCTTAACGCTTTTTCTTTAATTTCATCAAACAGCGCCAGGCGACGTTTTTCCGACAGTTTTTTTGAGTCGTTAAGACCGATAATCGGACGCGCCGGATCCAGAATGACGGCAGCAGTAACAACCGCCCCAACCAAAGGACCACGTCCGACTTCATCCACACCCGCCACTAAATGCGTATGCGGATAAACAAATTCAATCATTGCGCTAACTCCAGGACTGCATCCGCCGCCTGCTCATCAGCATTGCAACGGATCTGCTGATGCAGTTCGCGGAAAGTGTCATGCATCGCATGGCTGGTTTTACCATTCGCCAGTAACGGCAACAGCGCTTGCGCCAGCGCATGCGGCTCACACTCTTCCTGCAACAGCTCTTTAACCAGTTCTCTTCCCGCTAACAGGTTAGGAAGCGAAACGTAATCCGTTTTCACCAGACGCTTCGCCAGCCAGAAGGTAAAGGGTTTCATGCGATAGCCGACCACCATCGGACACTTTGCCAGCATACATTCCAGCGCGGCGGTGCCTGATGCCAACAGTGCGGCGTCGCTGGCCACCATCGCTTCACGTCCCATGCCATTAAGCAGATGCACGGAAAGCTCCGGCGCAACCTCTGCCTTGATACGCTCAAACTGCTCCCGGCGTTTGGCATTCACCAACGGCACCACAACTTCGAGATCCGGATAATGCTGACGTAACAGTTGCGCCGTTTTCAGAAAATCGGCGCTGAGCATCTCCACTTCTGCGCCACGGCTTCCTGGCAGCAGCGCAAGGCAATGCGCGTCGTGGGGAATACCCAAAATATCACGGGCCGCGTGTTTATCCGGATCCAACGGCATGGCATCCGCCATGGTGTGGCCGATAAAGCGGCACGGGACGTTAAATTTGTCATAAAACGCTTTTTCGAAAGGCAGAAAAGCCAGCACCATATTAGTGGATCTGCCTATTTTGAAAACGCGTTTCTGTCTCCACGCCCAGACGGACGGACTGACATAATGAATGGTTTTTATGCCCTGCTTTTTCAAGTTCCCTTCAAGGGTAATATTGAAATCAGGCGCATCAATGCCAACGAAAACATCCGGCTTGAGATCGGTGAATCGACGAGTGAGATCGGCACGAATATGCAGTAAACGGCGCAGACGTCCGAGCACTTCAACAATGCCCATCACCGCCAGTTCTTCCATTTCGTACCAGGCTTCACAGCCTTCGGCCTGCATTAGCGGCCCCGCCACGCCAACAAAACGCGCATTGGGAACACGAGCTTTGAGTGCGCGGATTAGCCCTGCACCAAGAATATCGCCGGAGGTTTCTCCGGCGACGAGGGCAATCGTTAAAGGACGCTGCTCAGTCATTAACGAATCAGACCACGCGTTGAGCGCTCAAAGAAGTCGCTGAAAGCCTGGACTTCAGGGTGCTGTTTCGCCAGTTCGGCGATTTCCGGTTTCGCTTCTTCCAACGTTTTACCGCTACGGTACAACGCTTTGTAGGCATTACGAATCGCGGTAATCGCTTCGCGGGTGAACCCACGACGCTTCAGACCTTCGATATTGACGCCAAACGGCGTCGCGTGGTTGCCCTGGGCGATAACGTACGGTGGCACGTCCTGAGCAACGCCAGAACAGCCGCCAACCATCACATGCGCGCCGATGATGCAGAATTGATGCACCGCAGTCATGCCGCCGATGATAACAAAATCATCCAGCGAAACATGTCCGGCAAGCGTGGCGTTATTCGCCAGAATACAGCGGTTGCCTACCGTACAATCATGCGCGACGTGCGCATTAATCATCAGTAAGTTATCGCTGCCCACCTTCGTCACTCCACCGCCCTGCACTGTGCCACGATGAATGGTGACGCTTTCGCGGATGCGGTTGCGATCGCCAATTTCCACGCGGGTCGGTTCGCCAGCATATTTAAGATCCTGGTTAACTTCGCCGATGGAGGCAAACTGATAGATCTCGTTATCGCGACCAATTTTTGTATGGCCATTCACGACAACGTGAGACTTCAGTACGGTACCCTCACCAATTTCAACATGGGGTCCAACAATACAAAATGGGCCAATGTGAGCGTTAGCGCCAATACTGGCGCCCTCTTCCACAATGGCGGTAGGGTGAATAAAGGCGGATTTATCAATCACGTATCAGGCCTCCCGGCTACGGGCACACATCATCGTTGCTTCGCACACAACTTTACCGTCGACCAGCGCAACCCCTTTAAAACGGGTCAGGCCACGGCGCGTTTTCTCGAAAGTCACTTCCATGATCATCTGATCGCCCGGCACGACAGGACGCTTAAAGCGTGCTTCGTCAATACCCGCGAAATAGTACAGTTCGCCTGGTTCCAGTTTTCCTACGCTTTTAAATGCGAGGATACCGGTGGCCTGCGCCATCGCTTCCAGAATCAGTACGCCAGGGAAAATAGGTTTGCCCGGGAAGTGGCCCTGGAAGAAAGGCTCATTAACGGATACATTTTTCACTGCGCGCAGAAAACGACCTTCTTCAAAATCCAGCACGCGGTCAACCAGCAGAAACGGAAAACGGTGCGGCAGAAGTTCTAAAATCTCTTCAATATGCAGAGTATGAGTGTTAGTAGTCAAAATACTCTTCCTGTCAAAATATACTAAAAGGCAATAATAACACGGCCTGTCGCAATCGTATGAATGGGACAGGCCGAAAAGTCAGACATGCAAAAAAGGTGCTTTAGTCTTGTTGATTAACCTTGCGCTCAATCGCTTTGAGGCGCTTGCTCATATCATCAATATTCATCACCAGTGCAGCTGTTTTACGCCATACCTTATTGGGTTGTAGCGGAATGCCTGAGGAGTAGACGCCAGGTTCCGTGATAGGACGCATCACCATACCCATGCCAGTTACCGTGACTTTGTCGCATATTTCCATATGCCCATTGATCACGCTGGCGCCGCCAATCATGCAGTAACGGCCAATCTTCAGGCTACCCGCCATAATGACGCCACCGGCTACCGCCGTATTGTCGCCAATCACAACGTTATGTGCAATCTGGCACTGATTATCAATGATAACACCATTACCGATCACAGTATCGTCCAGGGCACCACGGTCAATGGTAGTACAAGCGCCGATCTCGACGCGATCGCCGATAATCACGCGACCAAGCTGCGGGATCTTCACCCAGTTACCGCGATCGTTCGCGTAACCAAATCCATCCGAACCGACGACAGTGCTGGATTGGATCAGGCAATTCTCACCGATCTGAATGTCGTGGTAAATCGTCACGTTCGCCCACAAGCGAGAACCTGCGCCGATTTTTGTATTTTTCCCGACGAAGCAGCCTGCGCCAATAACCACGTTATCGCCCAGTTCTACGCCAGACTCAATGACCGCATTTGCGCCCACAGAGACATTTTTACCCAGCTTCGCCGTCGCATCGATCGCTGCACTCGGTGCAACGTTTTGTGCGGGCTGCGGCGTGGTATCTAAAATTTGCGCCATACGAGCATAGGTCAGGTAGGGATTCTTCACTACCAGCGCTGCACTCTTAGCAAAAGGAAGATCGTCCTGCGTCATGACAACGGCAGAAGCCTGGCATACGCCTAAGTGTTCACGGTACTTAGGATTCACCATAAACGTGATATTGCCAGTTTGCGCAGATTGCATGGACGCTACGCCGGTGATGACGATATCGCCATCACCGTGTAATTCTGCATCCAACTGCTCTGCTAAATCAGCCAGTCGAATTGAAGGCATTACTTATTTAACCTGTTTCAGTACGTCAGCGGTGATGTCTTTTACATCGCTGCTATTGTATGCAACGGTGTTTGCGTCAACGACCAGATCGATGCTCTGGCTGTTAGCAACAGATTTCACAGCTGTCTGGATACGAGTAACCAGTTTGCCACGTTCTTCGTTGGAACGACGCGCACGATCCTGCTCAAAAGCCTGAGCTTTCTGTGAGAAAGTCTGACGCTGAGCCATAACGTCTTTTTCCAGCTTGGTACGATCGCTACCCGCTTTCATTGATTGCAGACGCTGCATTTTAGATTGCAGATCGGATTCCATACGCTGCAGTTCGCTGGCACGGCCTTTGAACTCGTTTTCCAGCGTAGCGGAAACACCTGTCTTCTGTGCAACCTGTTGGAACAGGCTACCCATGTTGACGATTGCAATTTTGTCAGCGGCCTGTGCGGACGTTGCCATCGCTAAACCGAGACCTGCAGCTAATAACCACTTTTTCACAATTAACTCCTTACCATCCCATTTGCACCCGAAGGTACAGTTCTTTGCGTGGCCAGGCGATCCCATGCAAGATCGCCTAAAGTCAGCGCTACACTACCA
Source organism: Citrobacter sp. wls717 (assembly GCF_005280955.1). NCBI lineage: Bacteria > Pseudomonadati > Pseudomonadota > Gammaproteobacteria > Enterobacterales > Enterobacteriaceae > Citrobacter > Citrobacter sp. wls717. The sequence continues at coordinate 484,741 of NZ_SZWW01000006.1, read as the reverse complement.
CTACATTCCTTTGCGAAGAACAATTACCAGGTTTTACCAATGTTAAACTGGAACTGTTCCGCTTTGTCTCCATCGTACTTCTTGAACGGTTGGGCGTAGGAGAAAACCAACGGCCCCAATGGGGACATCCATTGTAAAGCGATACCTGCTGACATACGGATATTGCTCGGATCGCTATAGTCCGGTACATCCGACGGCGCAGATGACGGATCCCAGTTCGTATCCCAAACGGTACCCATATCCCAGAAGAACGAGGTACGGACCGAGTTGGCATACTTGTCGCTGATGAACGGCGTCGGGGTAATAAACTCCAGGCTGGCGACAGCCATGGCGTTACCACCTACCGCATCATCAGATTTACAACCAGCTTCCTGAGTACAGTCTTCGTAATCATTATTATCGTCCCAGCTCGTGTGGGCGCCATTTTTATAAACAGCTTTCGGGCCGATAGTATTCGACTGGAAACCACGCACGGTACTGGAACCACCAGCATAGAAGTTCTCGTAGAACGGCATCTCTTTGCTACCGATGCCATCACCATAACCCCACTTGGTACGGCCCAGGACAACCCATTTGTGATCGTCATCAATCGGCACGTAGGTCGCGGTATCCATCGACAATTTGTAGTATTCGTTATCAGAACCCGGAATGGTCACTTTACCATTCAGGTTGACACGCGAACCGTCTGTCGGGAAATAACCACGGTCTAACTTGTTGTACGTCCAACCGTAGTTGAAGGTGAAGTCATCAGCGGCAAAACTGCTGGTATCAGCAGGTTGTCCCATCGACTCAAGATAACGATCCATCGCGATCTGCGGCTGCATGTTGGACAGTTTGTTATGTACATAACCCAGGCCAGCACGCAGCGTATTGTATTCGTTAACCGGGAAGCCGAGCGTTACGTCAGTACCATAACTTTTGTTGGTATAGTCGGACAGGTCTGCATCATCCGCTTCAAAGTCGTTATAGAAGACGCGACCGCCAAGGCTCACACCGTCAACGGTGAAGTACGGGTTGGTGACAGACAACTCAGTATAGGTCTGGTAGTCGTTTTTGGTGCCGTTAATCCCGACGGAATAACCGGTACCTAACCAGTTATCCTGCTGAACGCCCGCCTGGAAGCTCACGCCGCTCTCGGTACCGTAACCGACGCCGAAGTTAAAGCTACCGGTGTTACGCTCTTTCACCTTATAGACCACATCAACCTGATCCGGACGGCCCGGAACACGCTGAGTATCGGTATCGACGGTTTCAAAGTAACCCAGACGGTTCAGACGTTCTTTACCCTGGTCGACCAGATCGCTGCCCAACCATGCACCTTCCATCTGACGCATTTCGCGACGCAGAACGGAGTCTTTAGACGTGTCGTTACCTTCAAAGCGAATCTTACGCACATAGAAACGGTTACCCGCATCCACATTTACGCGTAATTTAACGGTTTTGTCGGCATCGTTGATTTCAGGCTGCGACTGTACGCGCGGATAGGCATAGCCATAGCGCCCCAGAAGCTTCTTGATATCATCTTCCATTTTGGTCACTTTGGTGCCGTTATAGAGTTCGCCTGGCTCGATTTTGGTCAGGCTCTCAATTTCGGCGGAGTGTCCGGCCAGGTTACCGCTCACCTCTACCCCAGAAAGCTTGTACTGATCGCCTTCAGTGATGTTAACGGTGATGTAGATACCTTTTTTATCCGGCGTCAGGCTCACCTGGGTAGAATCGATATTAAAGCGAGCATAACCGCGATCCAGATAGTAGCTGCGCAGGGTTTCGAGATCGCCCGCGAGTTTCTGTTTCTGGTATTTACGATCGCCCACTACGTTCCACCACGGCACTTCATCACGCAGTTGGAAGTGAGAGATAAGTTCGTCAGTCGAGAAGGCATGGTTGCCGACGATATTGATCTGTTGGATCTTCGCCGAAACACCTTCCTGGAAGACCAGTTTGAGGTCAACGCGGTTACGCGGCAACGGCGTTACCACCGCTTTCACACTGGCGCTGTACTTACCGACGCTATAGTAGAAATCTTCCAGGCCTTTTTCGATATCGGCAAGCGTGGTGCGATCCAGAGACTCGCCAACACGTACGCCAGACGCCTCGAGGTTTTGCTTCAGCATGTCGTCTTTCACCGATTTGTTACCGGAGAAAGTAATGCTGGCAATCGTCGGACGTTCTTTTACCTGAACCAGAAGGGTATCACCATCGCGCAGGACGCGGACATCCTCAAAGTTACCGGTGGCGAACAGAGCACGAATGGTATTACTGATGTCTTCATCATTAACCGTGTCGCCTGTGCGCACCGGCATACTGAGGAGAGCCGCACCAACGGCGACTCGCTGTAGGCCTTCGAAATGAATGTCCTTCACTACGAACCCTTCAGCACCGTATACGGTGGCGCTGCTAAACAGCAGCGACGCTATGAGCAACTTTTTCATCGCCATCGTTATTATGCGTTCTTCCTAACACTCTCTTACAACCGAGAGAAATCATTGAAAAGTGCAAGCCCCATTAACAACACCAGCAAGATAGAGCCAATGCGATAACTAAAGTCTTGAACCCGCTCGGATACCGGACCGCCCTTCAGCTTTTCAATCGCCAGGAACAGCAGATGCCCCCCGTCAAGAACGGGCAACGGAAACAGGTTAATTATCCCTAAGTTCACGCTGATAAGCGCAAGGAACATCAGGTAATAAATCACCCCGAACTCCGCTGACATCCCAGCCCCCTGGGCGATAGAAATCGGCCCACTGAGGTTGTTCAGTTTTACATCACCGGTAATCAATTTTCCCAGCATACTGACCGTCAGCTTCATCAACTGCCACGTTTTATCCGAGGCTTCGACGATGGCGCTGAAGGGTCCATACTGGCGTACAGTCTTATACTCATCAGGCAGAGGAATAATTTTAGGCACCACGCCCGCAAAACCTTCTGCCTTCCCGTTAACCTGTTTTGAATCCGGGGTTAACGTTAAAGACAAGGAACTGCCTTGTCTTTCAATATCTAGCGCTAACGGCTTATCCGGATTATCGCGCACCAGCGTCACGAACATCATCCATTGCGTCAGCGGCTGACCATTGACTTTAACGATCCTGTCGCCAGCTTGCAAACCCGCCTTACTTGCAGCCGAGTTAGCCTGCACTTCTGACAGCACCGATTCAATCTGCGGACCGCGTGGGCGAATCCCTAAACTGGCGACGGGATCCTGTTTGTCTGGCTCAAATGCCCAATGGCGCAAATCCAGCGTTTTGTCCTGCCGCTGGTTACTGCCAAACTGCGCCACGCTGAGCGTTGTATGCTCATCGCCAATTTTGGAAACCAACTGCAGTCTCACGGCATCCCAATCAGGGGTTTCGATACCATCAACCGCTTTTAGTTCCGTACCAGGCTGAATTTGCGCCTGCGCAGCAATCGAGTTGGGTGTTATTTCACCAACAACCGGACGAACGCCAGGAACGCCAATGATAAACACCAGCCAATAAGCGAAAATAGCAAAAAGGAAGTTTGCGATCGGACCTGCGGCGATAATAGCCGCGCGCTGCCCAACCGTTTTATTGTTGAAAGCGTAATGGCGCAGCTCCGGTACCACCGGTTCAGCGCGCTCATCCAGCATTTTGACGTAACCGCCGAGGGGGATTAGAGCGATGACGTATTCTGTACCCAGTTTATCGGTACGACGCCAAAGCGCTTTTCCAAAGCCAATGGAAAAGCGCTCAACGCGGACTCCGCAGCGCCGTGCAACCCAGAAATGACCAAATTCATGCACGGTGATAAGCACACCGAGTGCGACGATGAATGCAGCCAGATTCCAGAGAATACTCAGCATAAGACCATCCGTTAGAGCGTCCTGAATACCAGTAACAACAGGCAGGCAAAGACCGGTACCGCAGCCGTCAGGCTATCAATACGATCCAGAATACCGCCGTGTCCTGGAATTAAGTGACCACTGTCCTTAATACCTGCTTCACGCTTAAACATACTCTCAGTCAGGTCACCCAGCACGGAGGCCAGGGCTGCAACGATGGAGCAAATGAGCAAGGTGACAGGCGCAACTTCAAGATTCGCCCACATGCCATAACCCCATGAGATTACGGCCGCAGTGGCGAGTCCGCCAATAAAACCCTGCCAGGTTTTACCAGGAGAAACCTTCGGTGCCAGTTTGTGTTTGCCAAACAGCTTACCAAACATATACGCGCCAGAGTCCGCTCCCCAGACGAGGATCATGACATACAGCAGCCATAGCGCGCCACTATAATGATTTTCATCATAGTGCCATGCCCGTAGCGCCAGCATTCCCCAAAAGAAAGGAACAATGGTTAGCACGCCGAAAATTATGCGTAATGTTTTGGAATTACGCCAGACCGACGCAGAACCTGGGTAAAACAGTACCAGTAACAGCGCGACGATCCACCAACCCAGCGACGCCCATAGCGATACTTCAACCAGCGGCTGATGAATATTGCGATGGTATTCTGGCAGTAAAAATAGCATTAGCGCCAGCAAGAGCCCGCACAAAACCGCCAGCCAGACTCGCTGTGTACGCGTGGTAAAACCGCTTAACTGTCCCCATTCCCAGGCGGCCAACATACAGACAACCAGCGTAACAATGGCGAACCCCACCGGCGGCAGCAAAAACAACGCCGCGATGACAACGGGTATTAAAACAAAAGCAGAAATCAGGCGATACTTCAGCAAAAGCGACCCCCATCAGGCTTTTTCATCACCGGGCTCGGTGCCGCCGAAACGACGCTCACGATTAGCAAAGGCATGCAGCGCACCTTCAAAGTCTTGTTCATCGAAATCGGGCCAGAGAACATCCGTAAAGTAAAGTTCGGCATAGGCAATTTGCCACAACAAAAAATTACTAATTCGATGTTCTCCCCCAGTCCTTATCACTAAATCCACAGGGGCCAGTTCATGCATACAAATTTGCTGCCCAAGCATCTCTTCATCGATTTGCTCTGGGCGCAGCAGACCTTCCTGCACCTGTTGTGCCAGTTGCCTGACTCCCTGGACAATATCCCACCGTCCACCGTAATTGGCTGCAATATTCAGCGTCAACCCGGTATTCTGGGCGGTAAGCGCTTCTGATTTGCGAATCCGTTCTTGCAAACGTGAGTTAAATCGACTGATATCCCCGATAATACGCAGACGTACGTTATGGCGGTGCAGGTTTTTCACTTCGCTATCAAGCGCCCACACAAACAGTTCCATTAACGCGCTCACTTCCTGCGCAGGTCGGTTCCAGTTCTCACTGCTAAAGGCATACAGCGTTAACGCATCAATACCGTTATTGGCAGCAAAAGAGACAGCCCGGCGGACGGATTTTGCTCCGGCCTTATGCCCAAAGGCGCGAATCTTCCCTTGCTTTTTCGCCCAGCGGCCATTGCCATCCATGATGATTGCAACATGGCGGCAACCATGTGCTGGCAAATTTTCGCTTAATGGTTTAGTTGCAGACAACATAACGCGTTTTTAGTCCCTGAAAGGATTTACGGTACTCAGGAATACTGAAGCCCATCCACAAAAAAGCCGTGTCAAACCACGGCTTACCCGACCGAAAAAAAGCAACTACCCGCGATCGAGTGGCGCAGACTATATCACTGAAGCCCAACGCTAACAAATAGCACGATCTTCCGTAGAGGGATTATCATCAGCTTGAGAGTCGCATCACTTCTTTTCTGGCGACTTCCCGCGCGATGGTATCAACCTTCAGCACGTCATCAACGCTCTGCGGCTCCTGCAAATCCATCTTATCCAGTACGGATAAATTAAGATCGGCAATATCGGTAAATCGAATCTGCTGCGCCAGAAATGCGGCAACGGTAATTTCATTTGCGGCGTTCAGTGCGGTCGTTGCCGCCTGCCCTTGCTCAAACGCGTCCATCGCCAGTTTCAGGCACGGATAGCGCTGATAATCAGGTGCGGAAAACGTCAACGCACTGAGTTGGCAAAAGTCGACAGGCTTAACGCCAGACGTCACACGTTCCGGCCATGCCATCGTATGGGCAATAGGTGTACGCATGTCAGGTTCCCCCAACTGCGCCAGAACGCTGCCATCCTGATAACGTACCATCGAATGAATAACCGACTGCGGATGAATCAGCACTTCCATCTGGCTTGCGCTGGCATTGAATAACCAACGCGCTTCAATGTATTCCAGACCTTTATTCATCATGGTGGCTGAATCGACAGAGATTTTTCGTCCCATCGACCAATTCGGATGACGACATGCCTGATCGGGGGTCATAGCAACCAGATCGCGCAATGGCGTTTCACGGAAAGGGCCACCAGACCCGGTAAGCAGCACGGACACGACGCCGTTTTGCTCAAGGTCAGCGTATCCCAGATTGAGTTGGATCGGTTGCGGTAAACTCTGAAAAATCGCGTTATGCTCGCTATCAACCGGCAAAAGCTGCGCTTTGTGGCGTTTCACGTCGTCCATAAACAGACGTCCGCAGGTGACCAGAGACTCTTTGTTCGCCAGCAAAATGCTTTTGCCCGCGCGGATTGCCGAAAGCGTCGGCAGCAAGCCCGCTGCGCCGACAATCGCCGCCATAACCTGATCAACATCATCCAGCGCGGCCATATCACAGGCAGCCTGCTGTCCACTCATAACTTCAGTGCGGCTACCCTGCTCCAGCAGAGCCGATTTTAGCAATGCCGCGCTTTTTTCATCGTCCATTACCGCATAGCGAGGAGAAAATTCCAGGCATTGCTCCACCATACGGGCAACATTCTTACCCGCAACCAACGCAGCAACACGAAATTTTTCCGGGTTATGGCGTACTACATCCAGCGTACTGCAACCAATGGAACCGGTTGATCCCAGGATGGTTAATTGCTTCATGAGACATCCAGAAAAATAGGGTATAGGCAGAAAAAAGCAAAACGCCGCCATCCAGCCTTTGCAGGCCTTCTAAGCGGCGTTTTTAGCGTACAGATGAATCAGAACTGCATCAGTTCCGTTTCTTTCTCTGCCAGCGCCGCATCAACTTTCTTGATCGCTGCGTCAGTCAGTTTCTGTACTTCGTCCTGAGAGCGGCGATCGTCGTCTTCGCTGATCTCTTTATCTTTCAACAGCGCTTTCACTTTGTCGTTTGCATCGCGGCGTACGTTACGTACGGCAACACGCGCGCCTTCAGCTTCGCCACGCACGATCTTGGTCAGATCTTTACGACGCTCTTCGGTCAGCGGCGGCAGCGGAACGCGGATGTCGGAACCCGCTGAACTTGGATTCAGACCAAGGTCGGAAGCCATAATTGCTTTTTCAACGGCTGGCCCCATGGAACGGTCAAACACGTTGATTTTCAGGGTACGGGAATCTTCAACCGTTACGCTTGCCAGCTGGCGCAGCGGAGTCGGCGTGCCGTAATATTCCACGACAATACCATCCAGCAGGCTAGGAGAAGCACGGCCCGTACGAATTTTGCTGATTTGATTTTTGAACGCTTCGACGCATTTGTCCATGCGTACTTCAGCATCTTTTCTGATATCGTTGATCACGTTACGAATCCTTGAAAGCTCGTTTCAGTCAGACCACACCCACCACGCAAACTGTGACAAGTATAGTCTTGATTAATTTTGAGGGACGTATCCCGCGACATTAAAGCGGAATATTACCTGCATTTAGCCGCAACGGGAATTATTCCGTGATTAACGTGCCTTCTTTTTCACCCATAACAACACGGCGCAACGCACCCGGTTTGTTCATGTTAAAGACACGAATCGGTAATTTGTGGTCACGAGCCAGCGTGAACGCCGCCAGATCCATCACTTTCAGCTCTTTATCCAGTACTTCAGTGTAGGTCAACTGTTCGTACATGGTCGCCGTAGGATCTTTAGCCGGGTCGGCAGTAAATACGCCGTCCACTTTGGTAGCTTTCAGTACCACATCCGCTTCAATTTCAATACCGCGCAGACAGGCTGCTGAATCAGTAGTGAAGAACGGATTGCCGGTACCCGCAGACAAAATAACAACGCGGTTGTTACGCAGCAGGCTGATAGCTTCCGCCCAGCTGTAGTTATCACACACGCCGTTCAGAGGAATGGCGGACATCAAGCGAGCGTTCACATAGGCGCGGTGAAGCGCATCGCGCATCGCCAGACCGTTCATTACGGTGGCTAACATGCCCATGTGGTCGCCCACAACGCGGTTCATCCCTGCTTTCGCCAGACCAGCACCACGGAACAGGTTACCGCCACCAATCACTACGCCAACCTGAATACCCAGCTCAACCAGCTCTTTGATTTCCTGAGCCATACGGTCAAGTATGCTTGCATCAATACCGAAGCCTTCTGAACCTTGCAGAGCTTCGCCACTTAACTTAAGCAGAATACGTTTGTAGACGGGTTTTGCATTGGTAGCCATGTTTCTTTCCTGAGACTGTCAACGAATGAGATGAGTTAATTCCGGCGACATTGTATGTCGCTTTTCAGCATGACCACTATAGCGGTTCGCTGAATTTACAAGCCAGACACAAAAAGAAGCCGCCCTCAGGCGGCTCCTTTAAAAATTAAGACTGCTTGGACATCGCAGCAACTTCTGCTGCAAAGTCAGTCTCAACTTTCTCGATGCCTTCACCCACTTCGAAGCGGATGAAACCAGTTACGTCAGCGTTGTGCTCTTTCAGCAGCTGACCAACAGATTTGCTCGGTTCCATAACGAAAGGCTGGCCAGTCAGAGAAACTTCGCCGGTGAATTTCTTCATACGGCCTTCAACCATTTTCTCTGCGATTTCTTTCGGCTTGCCAGACTGCATGGCGATGTCCAGCTGAACCTGGTATTCTTTCTCTACCACTTCAGCAGAAACGTCTTCCGGCTTAACGAATTCTGGTTTGCTTGCAGCAACGTGCATTGCCAGCTGTTTAACCAGTTCTTCGTCAGCGCCAGTAGCAGCGACCAGAACACCGATACGCGCACCGTGCTGGTAGTTACCCAGAACTTCGCCTTCCAGGGAAGCCACGCGACGAATATTGATGTTCTCACCGATTTTAGCAACCAGCGCAACACGTTCTTCTTCGAACTGTGCTTTCAGAACTTCAACGTCAGTGATTTTGCCAGCAACGGCAGCGTCCAGTACTTTGTCAGCAAATGCCTGGAAACCAGCATCTTTAGCAACGAAGTCAGTCTGGCAGTTAACTTCCAGAATGAAAGCGATGTTGCCGTCGATTTTGGTTTTGATTACGCCGTCAGCAGCAACGTTGCCTGCTTTTTTCGCCGCTTTGATTGCGCCGGACTTACGCATGTTTTCGATTGCCAGCTCGATGTCGCCATTAGCTTCAGTCAGTGCTTTTTTGCAATCCATCATGCCTGCGCCAGTACGCTCACGCAGCTCTTTTACCAGGGATGCGGTAATTTCAGCCATTCTAAAATCCTCGGAAGATTTGATCTGCCCGGCATGAAACCGCACAGATTTAAAAGTGAAAAAGGGGCCTAAAGGGCCCCTAACCAAACGTGATACTACCTGGTTTATAAGGGGGCTCGAACGAGCGTGCCTTATTATTCAGCTTCTACGAAGCTTTCTTCCGCCTGGGAAGCCAGATCCTGAGAACGGCCTTCACGAACGGTAGTAGCTACAGCGCCCAGGTACAGGGTCACAGCACGGATTGCGTCGTCGTTACCCGGGATAACGAAGTCAACACCGTCCGGATCAGAGTTGGTATCAACGATAGCAAATACCGGGATACCCAGGTTGTTTGCTTCTTTGATAGCAATGTGCTCGTGGTCAGCATCGATTACGAACAGAGCGTCCGGCAGACCGCCCATGTCTTTGATACCGCCCAGGCTGTTTTCCAGTTTCTCAAGCTCACGAGTACGCATCAGCGCTTCTTTCTTGGTCAGCTTTTCGAAAGTACCGTCCTGAGACTGAGTTTCCAGATCTTTCAGACGTTTGATGGACTGACGAACGGTTTTCCAGTTAGTCAGCATACCGCCCAGCCAGCGATGGTTCACGAAGAACTGGTCGCAGCTGTTAGCAGCTTCTTTCACCGCTTCGCTTGCAGCGCGTTTAGTACCAACGAAAAGGATTTTACCTTTACGAGCAGAGATCTTGTTCAGTTCAGCCAGAGCTTCGTTGAACATCGGTACAGTTTTCTCAAGGTTGATGATGTGAACTTTGTTACGCGCACCGAAGATGAACGGCTTCATTTTCGGGTTCCAGTAACGGGTCTGGTGACCAAAGTGAACACCAGCCTTGAGCATGTCGCGCATGGAAACAGTTGCCATGATAAAAACCTCTATATATAAAAGTTGGGGTTAAGCCTCCACGCATCCCATATTACCGACCCCAAAGGGCACCCCGGAATATGTGCCGATACGTGTGTGTTGTTACACAAAGTGAGATTTGTCGCTCCCGTCCATCGTGTGTAGTCTTCGAATGGATCGGAAGTCCGGCGCGCTTTATACCACAAATACGCCACCGACACCAATAATTGTTGGCACTCAGTGCTGAATTGAACGATGAATTTCGTGTTACAGGCAGGCGGCAAATTTTTGAATCCCCGGGAGCCTACGACCAGTAAGTGACTGGGGTAAAAAATGTAGCCAACGCACCTGTGGCACGAAAGGCGAAGTTCAGAATGATTCTCAATTTGGCAGGGTACACCCCTGACTGATACCATTGTCAGCACTTACACAATTATTGCCGAAAATAATCGGCACTGATGGACAGAATTCATGGCTATCTCAATCAAGACCCCTGAAGAAATCGAAAAAATGCGCGTCGCTGGCCGTCTGGCGGCGGAAGTACTGGAGATGATCGAACCGTTTATCAAACCGGGCGTCAGCACCGGCGAACTGGATCGCATCTGTAATGACTATATCGTTAATGAGCAGCAGGCCATTTCCGCGTGCCTGGGCTACCACGGTTACCCTAAATCCGTGTGTATCTCGATTAACGAAGTGGTGTGCCACGGGATCCCGGACGACGCGAAGCACCTGAAAGATGGTGATATCGTGAACATCGACGTGACCGTGATTAAAGACGAATTCCACGGCGATACCTCCAAAATGTTTATCGTCGGCAAACCCACCATTCTGGGCGAACGTCTGTGCCGTGTAACGCAGGAAAGCCTGTATCTGGCGCTGCGGATGGTTAAACCGGGCATCCGCCTGCGCACGTTGGGCGCTGCGATTCAGAAATACGCGGAAGGCGAAGGCTTCTCTGTAGTACGTGAATACTGCGGTCACGGTATCGGTCGCGGCTTCCACGAGGAGCCTCAGGTTCTGCACTACGATGCGGACGACGGCGGCGTGGTACTGCAGCCTGGCATGACTTTCACCGTAGAACCGATGCTGAATGCCGGTGATTACCGCATCCGCACCATGAAAGACGGCTGGACGGTGAAAACCAAAGACCGCAGCTTGTCTGCTCAGTACGAGCATACTATTGTGGTGACGGAAAACGGCTGTGAGATCCTGACGTTACGCAAGGATGACACCATCCCGGCGATCATCACTCACGACGAATAATGTTTTGCCTGATGGCGATGCATTCGCATCTTATCAGGCCTACAAATTACCCCTTTACTCAAAATCATTCGAGTTGCCTCAAGGCGGCAAGAGAGTGAATCTTCAGGAGCGTACATACAGTACGTGACTGGAGTGAACGAGCGCAGCCAACGTAGAAGCAACTTGAAGGATGAAGAGTAAATACGTAGGCCGGATAAGGCGTTCACGCCATCATCCGGCTTTTTAATGGGTGGCGCATAATGAATACTCTTCCTGAACAGCACGCAAATACAGCCCTCCCCACCCTGCCAGGCCAACCGCAAAACCCCGGAACCTGGCCACAGCACGATCTCAACTGCGCCGGCATTAAAGCGCATATCGACACGTTCCAGCGCTGGTTAGGCGAAGCGTTCGACAGCGGAATTTCCGCTGAACAGCTCATTGAGGCCCGTACCGAATTTATTGACCAGTTGCTACAGCGCCTGTGGATTGAAGCCGGTTTTGGCCAAATTGCCGACCTGGCGCTGGTTGCCGTTGGGGGTTACGGGCGCGGCGAACTGCACCCGCTTTCCGATATCGACCTGTTGATCCTCAGCCGTAAAAAGCTCCCTGACGCGCAGGCCGAAAAAGTCGGTGAGCTGTTAACGCTGTTGTGGGACGTGAGGCTGGAAGTGGGCCACAGCGTGCGCACGCTGGAAGAGTGTCTGCTGGAAGGTTTATCAGATTTAACCGTCGCCACCAATCTGATAGAAACACGCCTGCTGATTGGCGACGTGGCGCTGTTTCTTGAGCTACAAAAGCATATTTTTAGCGAAGGTTTCTGGCCGTCCGATAAGTTTTACGCCGCCAAAGTGGAAGAGCAAAATCAACGCCACCAGCGTTATCACGGCACCAGCTACAATCTGGAACCCGATATCAAAAGCAGCCCCGGCGGCCTGCGCGACATCCACACTCTACAATGGGTCGCCCGCCGCCATTTTGGCGCCACGTCGCTGGATGAAATGGTTGGTTTTGGTTTTTTGACGCTGGCGGAGCGTGCCGAGCTGAATGAATGCTTGCATATCCTGTGGCGCATACGCTTTGCTCTGCACCTGATCGTGAGTCGTTACGATAACCGCCTGCTGTTTGATCGTCAGCTCAGCGTAGCCCAACGGCTAAACTACGGCGGTGAGGGCAACGAGCCAATCGAGCGGATGATGAAAGACTATTTCCGCGTTACGCGACGGGTCAGCGAACTGAACCACATGCTGTTGCAGCTGTTCGACGAGGCGATCCTCGCTATGCCCGCCGACGAAAAGCCGCGTCCGATTGATGACGACTTTCAACTGCGTGGCTCCTTGATTGATCTGCGCAGCGATGACCTGTTTATCCGTAAACCCGAAGCGATATTGCGGATGTTTTACATCATGGTGCGTAACAGCGCAATCAGCGGGATTTACTCCACCACGCTGCGCCATCTGCGCCATGCCCGCCGTCATTTAACGCAGCCGTTATGCTACATCCCGGAAGCGCGCTCGCTGTTTCTCAGCATGTTACGCCATCCGGGCGCGGTGAGCCGCGGCCTGCTGCCGATGCATCGCCACAGCGTATTGTGGGCCTATATGCCACAATGGTCGCATATCGTCGGCCAAATGCAGTTTGACCTGTTTCATGCCTATACGGTAGATGAACACACCATCCGCGTGATGCTCAAGCTGGAAAGTTTTGCCAACGAAGAGACCCGCCAGCGCCATCCGCTGTGTGTAGATCTGTGGCCGCGCCTGCGGCAGCCGGAGCTGATTCTGATTGCCGCTTTGTTCCATGATATCGCCAAAGGCCGCGGTGGCGATCATTCAGTTCTCGGTGCTCAGGACGTACTCAAATTCGCCGAACTGCACGGCCTGAACTCCCGCGAAACACAGCTGATCGTGTGGCTGGTGCGCCAACATTTACTGATGTCAGTAACCGCTCAACGTCGCGATATTCAGGATCCCGAAGTGATTAAGCAATTCGCCGAAGAAGTGCAAACGGAACACCGCCTGCGCTTTTTGGTGTGCCTGACCGTCGCGGATATTTGCGCCACCAACGAAACGCTGTGGAATAGCTGGAAGCAAAGCCTGCTGCGCGAGCTGTACTTTGCCACGGAAAAACAGCTACGTCGTGGGATGCAAAACACGCCGGATATGCGCGAGCGCGTGCGTCACCATCAGCTTCAGGCGCTGGCGTTATTGCGGATGGATAACATTGATGAAGAAGCGCTGCACCATATCTGGTCACGCTGTCGGGCAAACTATTTCGTGCGCCACAGTCCAAATCAACTGGCCTGGCATGCGCGTCATCTCTTACAACATGACCTCAAAGAGCCGCTCATTCTGCTTAGCCCGCAGGCAACGCGTGGAGGAACGGAAATCTTTATCTGGAGTCCGGATCGCCCGTATCTGTTTGCCGCCGTTTGCGCCGAGCTGGACCGGCGTAATCTGAGCGTCCACGATGCGCAGATTTTCACCACCCGCGATGGAATGGCGATGGATACATTCATTGTGCTGGAGCCGGACGGTAGCCCGCTGTCGTCAGACCGACACGAAGCGATCCGTTTTGGGCTGGAACAGGCGATCACTCAGCGTAGCTGGCAACCGCCGCAACCGCGTCGCCAGCCGGCAAAATTACGCCATTTTACCGTCGATACCGAAGTGACTTTTCTGCCGACCCATACCGATCGAAAATCATTCCTCGAGCTTATCGCTCTCGACCAGCCAGGACTGCTGGCGCGGGTCGGGCAGATTTTTGCCGATCTGGGAATTTCGCTGCATGGCGCCCGAATTACAACAATTGGCGAGCGAGTAGAAGATTTATTCATAATCGCCACCGCCGACCGGCGCGCCCTTAATAATGAGCTGCAGCAGGAAGTGCATCAACGGTTGACAGAGGCCCTCAATCCAAACGATAAAGGGTGATGTTTTTATTTATTATGGAAAGAGTTTAACAATGCAGCAGTTACAGAACGTTATTGAATCCGCTTTCGAGCGCCGTGCCGACATTACTCCGGCAAATGTGGATACCGTAACCCGCGAAGCGGTGAATCAGGTTATTTCTTTACTGGATTCCGGTGCTCTGCGCGTCGCAGAAAAGATTGAGGGTCAGTGGGTCACGCATCAGTGGCTGAAAAAAGCGGTCCTGCTCTCTTTTCGTATTAACGATAATCAGGTTATCGATGGTGCGGAAAGCCGTTACTTCGATAAAGTGCCGATGAAATTCGCCGACTATGACGAAGCGCGTTTTCAGAAAGAAGGTTTCCGCGTGGTGCCGCCTGCGGCAGTACGTCAGGGCGCGTTTATCGCCCGTAACACCGTGCTGATGCCGTCTTACGTGAACATCGGCGCTTATGTTGATGAAGGTACGATGGTTGATACCTGGGCGACAGTCGGGTCCTGTGCGCAAATCGGTAAAAACGTACACTTGTCCGGCGGCGTTGGCATTGGCGGCGTACTGGAGCCGTTACAGGCTAACCCGACCATCATTGAAGACAACTGCTTCATCGGCGCGCGTTCTGAAGTCGTAGAAGGCGTGATCGTCGAAGAAGGATCCGTTATCTCCATGGGCGTGTACATCGGCCAGAGCACCCGTATTTACGATCGCGAAACGGGCGAAGTACATTATGGCCGCGTTCCGGCGGGCTCCGTTGTCGTCTCCGGCAACCTGCCGTCGAAAGATGGCAAATACAGCCTGTACTGCGCGGTGATAGTGAAGAAGGTTGATGCCAAAACGCGTGGCAAAGTGGGAATCAACGAACTGTTACGCACCATCGACTAACAGCAATTTGAAAAAGCGGGCTTAGCCCGCTTTTTTTACATCTGCGAGTGGCGTAAACAAGGCTTTTCGTTAATTATTCAATGGTTATAGTGAGCTTAAGGGTACCGCTATGTATGACAATCTGAAAAGTCTGGGCATTACTAATCCTGAAGAGATCGATCGTTACAGCCTGCGGCAAGAAGCCAACAACGATATCCTGAAAATCTATTTCCAGAAGGATAAAGGCGAGTTTTTTGCCAAGAGCGTGAAGTTCAAATATCCCCGCCAGCGTAAAACGGTTGTCGCCGATGGCGTCGGCCAGGGTTATAAAGAAGTGCAGGAGATCAGCCCCAACCTGCGCTATGTGATCGATGAACTGGATCAGATCTGCCAGCGCGATCGCAGCGAAGTCGATCTTAAACGTAAGATCCTCGATGATTTACGTCATCTGGAAAGCGTCGTGACCAACAAGATCAGCGAAATTGAAGCCGATCTGGAAAAACTGACGCGTAAATAACCGCGAGTGGATGTATTCGTAGGCCGGGTAAGGCGAAGCCGCCACCCGGCATTTTGCCTGATAAGCGTCGCACCATCAGGCAATCAATGTTGCTCATCTAACTGCAATGCCACATACAGCAGCAGCCTGTCGTCAAAATTCCCCAAATCCAGCCCGGTCAGTTCTGAAATACGATTCAGGCGATACTCCAGCGTATTGCGATGAATAAACAAGGCTTTTGAGGTCGCCAGCGGCTGAACGTTATGCCGAAAC
The DNA here is from genome assembly GCF_005280955.1 of Citrobacter sp. wls717. Lineage (NCBI taxonomy): Bacteria > Pseudomonadati > Pseudomonadota > Gammaproteobacteria > Enterobacterales > Enterobacteriaceae > Citrobacter > Citrobacter sp. wls717. Next base: position 468,758 of record NZ_SZWW01000006.1, on the reverse strand, counting down.
CATGCCGCTAATGTCCGACGCAGCAAGCCGTTGTTATCCATTGCTTTTAACCGTACCAACGGACGCGCCAGCTCATTGGCCTGCCAGCCGCCGCGCAGGCTGTCCAGCAGTACCGGCAGCATCAGATCCTGATAGAAATAGCTTCGGCTTTCCGGCATCCGCTGCTTACCGACCATCATGGTGGTACGCGCCGTACGATACGAACGGGCAATGCTGCCAGGTCCGGTAAAATAGTTGCCGAGCGAGACGCGAAAACGCAGCTGTCCGTTCTCTTTCATCCGGGCAATGAGCTGTTCAACGCGCTTGCGATGATCTTCGGCATCCCAGCGGCCAAACTGATTGAGCGCGGGTTTCAGCACCACCATCTCAGTCAGGGAAACAATCGCAATCAGATTATTACGCTCTGGCGTGGTCAACGCATTCTGTAATTGCTGTAATTCAGCCATCGCGCTGTCAACACCAAGCTGACCGCTGTCGACTTCGACTACCGCTACCACGCGCGGCTGGTTCAAATCGATGCCTAAACGCTGCGCCCATTCCATTAGCGCTGGGGTATTTTCTTCCGCCTGAATCAGGTTCATCACCAATTCTTCGCGCAGACGGCTGTCCTGGGCTAAAAGATGCATCAGACGCGACTGTTCCAGCATCATTTCGGCGGTCATACATACCAATTCGCCGTATTTGCGCAGATGTTCCGGTTCGCCGGTAAGACCGATAACGCCAACGATTTCGCCGTCAAGACGCAGCGGCAGATTGATCCCCTGTCGCACACCGTGTAAATGCCGTGCGACCGCATCGTCAATATCGACCACCCGCCCCTGAGAAAGCACCAGCAGCGCGCCTTCGTGCAATTCACCAATTCGTTCGCGATCGCCGCTGCCGATTATCCGCCCACGGGCATCCATTACGTTGATATTGGTATCAATGATGCGCATGGTACGCGCCACGATATCCTGCGCCATTTTGGTATCAAGATGCCAGCCAGCCATAAACCCTCCTGTGAGCAGAGCTCAAGCATAAGGAAGATAACAAGCGACAACATTGTGCAAATGCACAAAGCGGAAGAGAGAAGTATGGAGTTGTGGGAGGTATCACAAAAAGAAACCCCTTCCTGTGCAGGAAGGGGTTGAGGGAGATTACTGCATCAACAGATAGATGGAGCTGTCGCCACGCTGAATGTTCAGCGCCAGTACAGCGGGTTTGCTGTCGAGAATTTTGCGCAGTTCGGCGATATTTTTCACCGGTTGCTGGTTAGCACCGATAATCACATCCCCTTTCTTCAGGCCAATCTGTGCAGCCGGAGAATTCGGTTTCACGTCGCTTACCACGACCCCTTTGTCCTGGCCCTTGTTGCTCATATCGGCACCTTCAATGCCTTTGAAGATAGAGCTGGAATCAACCTGGGTCTGGCTGCTCTGCTGCAGTTCCAGATTCACAGTAACAGGCTTACCGTCGCGCAGCAGGCCAAGGTTAATTTTGCTGCCTACCGGCATAGTTCCCACCTGCGCACGCAGTGCGGCAAAGCTGCTGATAGGTTTACCGTTCAGGGAGGTAATCACATCCCCGGCTTTAATACCCGCTTTCGCTGCGGAAGAGTTCGGCATGACCTGGCTGACGAATGCGCCACGCTGGGCGTCAACTTTCATCGCTTTCGCCAGCTCAGAGCTCAGCTCGGTACCCATGATGCCCAGCTCGCCACGTTTAACCTGGCCGAACTCAACCATCTGCGAGGTCAGGTTTTTCACCATGTTGCTTGGGATTGCAAAACCGATCCCGATATTACCGCCGTCCGGCGCGAGGATCGCGGTGTTAATCCCGATCAGCTCACCGTTCAGGTTGACCAGTGCGCCACCGGAGTTGCCCCGGTTGATCGCAGCATCCGTCTGGATAAAGTTCTCGTAGTTTTCCGCATTCAGGCCGCTACGACCCAGCGCAGAAACGATACCGGAGGTCACGGTCTCACCGAGGCCAAACGGGTTGCCAATTGCCACGGTGTAATCACCCACGCGCAGCGCGTCGGAATCCGCCAGCTTAATTGCCGTCAGGTTTTTCGGATCCTGAATCTGGATCAACGCGATATCGGAGCGCGGATCTTTACCCACGATCTTCGCGTCAAACTTACGGCCATCGCTTAGTTGAACCTTAATTACCGTGGCGTTATCCACCACGTGGTTGTTGGTCACAACATACCCTTTCGCAGCATCAATAATTACGCCGGAGCCCAGCGCCATAAATTTTTGCTGCTGGCCGCCGCCGTTGTCAGCGCCCGGTGCGCCGCCCTGGCAGAACGGTGAACTCTGGAACGGAGAACCGTCCTGGCAGAACGGGGAATTATCACCGAAGAACTGCTGGAAATTACGCGGCATGCGCGGCGTATTCACCGTCGTGCTCCCCTCGACGTTAATACTCACCACCGATGGCATCACTTTTTCAAGCATCGGGGCCAGGCTTGGCATCTGTTGGGCGGTCGTTGCTGAAGACGCCGTTTCAGCCGCTGTTGCAGACAAGGGGGACAACGCCAAACCTAAACTCAGAGCCAGTGCACTCATTGCTAATGTGGTTTTTTTCATGTGTTTCGTTCTCGATTAACAGGTAACGCAAAATTGCTGTATACGTCAGAGTCGTTTTATAGCGCTAAGTTCCAGATTTAAGTTTAAGGAAAAAGTAAAATTTTATTGTCGATCTTTACAAATGATTATTTATTGTTCTACTGCCATCAACCGACGATATTCATCCCAGGCATATAAATCTGTCATCCCGCTGATATAATCCTGAATCAAACGGCAGCGATAATAATATTCCAGAACAGGAAACTCAGCGCAACTAGCCGATATTTTACTGACCGCCTCAACATAAGCAAGGCGATGGCGAGTAGACAACTTCTGAAATAACCGGGACTCGATAGGAAAACGTTTTACTCTTTCATTTTCGACCAGTTCCGTAAAATCTGACTGAGTCATTTTTAATAACGGTTGATAGATTTCCAGCAACCCGCTTATCACCCGATAGCCCTGTAACTCCAGTTGCTCTACGTCTGGGTGGCTAAAGACATGTTTTATCGCCACATTTTTATAGACGCCCAGCAACTGGCTGAAGCTACTGGCATCTTCTAACAGCGCGTGATTAAAACATCCCTCGAAAATCTGCGGCAAGTTATCGATAAATCGCTGGGCAGCGTACGGCACCAGTTTATTCAATGTATTAACGCGTAAATACATAAAGAACTGATCTTCGGTACTCCGGCTTAATGTATTTGAACGTGATTTCTCCCAGGCGTTCTCTACCACCAGACTGAACAGGGAACCTTTTTCGTGGTGTCCCCACGCCGCATACAGATGCTGATAAAGTTGTTCGACGCTAAAGATTCTTTTCTCAACGGCATCTTCCAGATCGGCCACGCAATAAGAGATATCATCAGCAGCTTCCATAATCCAGGTTAATGGAAAGCGACTGTAAGGCGCTAATGATAATTCTTTACGTAATCTCTCAATATACGATTCTTCGGAAAGATAATAGCCCGGTTTCTTCATTAAATAGTTGTGTGTTGCGGGCGCATTGCCGCGCCACCACGCCGGGCGGGTATATTTCAAAATACCGCCAACCTGCGCCCAGGTAAGATTCATACGCATCAGGGTATGTACCAGACGAATCCCTTGCGCATTACCCTCAAAATGGCACAGGTCCTGTCGCACTTTACGGCGAATATCATTCAGCGACTCTTCGCCCTCGCGCAAACGTAATGCCGCCACCAGGCAACGGTCATCGCTGAGTGGCTGACTTTCCGCATCTGCGGGGTACAGTCGCTGGCGGAACCAGTCATTAATCGCCGCTTCACCAAAGTGACCAAACGGCGGATTGCCAATGTCATGCATCAGGCAGGACATTTCAACAATACTCTCAAACGGTCCCGTCAGTTCATCCAGACCATACTGCTCCAGCAACTTTTGCTCTTTGAGTCGGCTGAGGATCTCTTTCGCGATATAGCGACCAACCTGCTGAACTTCCATTGAGTGCGTCAAACGCGTGCGTACCGCCGCATTACGTTCCAACGGAAAGACCTGGGTCTTTTGTTGCAGTCGGCGAATTGCCGGAGAATTGATAATGCGTCCACGATCGCTTTCGAAAATACGCAGGATCTCGTGCTCAGTCTTCACGCCCTGCGGCGAACGGTAACGACGATGCCAGTTTATTTTTTTTCGGAAATCGATCTGTGCCATGTCCTCTCCCGCCTGAGAAATGCGCTACCCCGTAAGCGCATGATAGACTATGCCCTCAAATCTGGCTTATCGCGAGTAAATCTATGAAAATCGGCATCATTGGTGCAATGGAAGAAGAAGTTACGCTACTGCGTGACAAAATCGAAAACCGTCAGACCATCGCTCTCGGCGGTTGTGAAATTTACACCGGCCAACTGAATGGTACTGAGGTTGCGCTACTGAAATCAGGCATCGGTAAAGTCGCTGCGGCACTGGGCGCTACGTTGCTGCTTGAACGCTGCAAGCCGGACGCCATCATCAATACCGGTTCAGCGGGCGGCCTGGCCTCTACGCTGAAAGTCGGCGATATCGTGGTTTCTGATGAAGCGCGCTATCACGATGCCGACGTCACGGCATTTGGCTATGAATTTGGACAGCTACCGGGTTGCCCGGCGGGTTTCAAAGCCGATCCTGCGCTGATTGCTGCAGCAGAAGCCTGCATTGCTGAACTGAATCTGAATGCCGTCCGTGGGCTTATCGTCAGCGGAGATGCCTTCATTAATGGCTCTGTCGGCCTGGCTAAAATTAAGCATAACTTCCCGCAGGCGATTGCCGTTGAGATGGAAGCAACCGCGATTGCGCATGTTTGCCACAATTTTAACGTGCCGTTCGTCGTGGTTCGCGCCATTTCTGACGTCGCCGATCAGCAGTCCCATCTCAGCTTTGACGAGTTCCTGGTGGTCGCCGCGAAGCAGTCAAGCCTGATGGTTGAAACGCTGGTACAGAAACTGGCGCATGGCTAAATTACTCTCCAGGGCGCTGGTCGCCCTGCTTTTCACTCTTCCGGCGTTCCTTTACGCCGCACCGCGTGTTGTTACGCTTTCTCCTGCCAATACTGAACTCGCCTTTGCCGCAGGCATTACGCCCGTTGGCGTCAGCAGCTACTCCAATTACCCGCCCGAGGCCCAAAAAATTGAAGAGGTCTCAACCTGGCAAGGCATGAATCTGGAACGCATTGTGGCGCTGAAACCGGATTTGGTCGTCGCCTGGCGCGGAGGAAATGCTGAGCGGCAGGTTAATCAGCTAACCGCGCTGGGCATTAAAGTCATTTGGGTGGATGCCGTTACCATTGAGCAGGTCGCCGATGCGCTACGCCAATTGGCGCCATGGAGCCCCAGGCCAGAGCAGGCCAAACAGGCGGCAAAAACATTGCTTGATGAATACGCTTTACTAAAATCTCAGTATGCCAACAAACCGAAAAAACGCGTGTTTCTGCAGTTTGGGGCGAATCCTCTGTTTACCAGTGGAAAAGGCTCCATTCAGCATGAGGTTCTTGAGGTATGCGGCGGAGAAAACATTTTTGCCGGCAGTCGGGTTCCATGGCCGCAGGTTAGCCGTGAACAGGTCCTGGCAAGAGCGCCGCAGGCTATCGTTGCCACCGGTGGTTCGGGCGAAACGCTGAAAATTGAGCAATACTGGGGAAATCAGCTTAAAATCCCGGTTATTACCCTTAATAGTGATTGGTTCGAACGTGCGAGCCCGCGTATTATCCTCGCCGCAAAACAACTCTGCAATGCGCTTTCACAGGTAAATTAGCGCCTGCCCCCACCAGGTTTGTTGTGAGGATTTAAACATGCTCGTCTATTGGCTGGATATTGTCGGTACCGCGGTATTTGCTATCTCTGGCGTATTGCTTGCCGGAAAACTGCGTATGGATCCCTTCGGCGTTCTGGTCTTAGGCGTGGTAACAGCCGTCGGTGGCGGCACGATCCGCGATATGGCGCTGGATAACGGACCGGTTTTTTGGGTTAAGGATCCTACCGATCTGGTGGTGGCGATGATCACCAGCATGCTGACGATCCTGCTGGTGCGTCAGCCCCGACGGTTGCCGAAGTGGATCCTGCCGGTGCTGGATGCCGTTGGTCTGGCGGTATTCGTGGGTATTGGCGTCAACAAAGCTTTTATTGCCGGAACAGGGCCTCTGGTGGCAATTTGTATGGGCGTGATTACCGGCGTTGGCGGTGGGATCATTCGTGACGTATTAGCCCGTGAAGTGCCGATGATTTTGCGCACCGAAATCTACGCTACAGCCTGTATTATCGGCGGGATCGTACATGCGACCGCGTTTTATACCTTTGATGTTTCACTGGAAAACGCCAGTATGATGGGGATGATTGTCACCCTGCTGATTCGACTGGCCGCCATTCGCTGGCATTTGAAATTGCCGACGTTTGCGCTGGATGATAACGGGCGTTGATATGACGGTACAGAACATGTAGGCCGGATAAGGCGTTTACGCCGCCATCCGGCACATTGCCCGGTGGCGCTTCGCTTACCGGGCCTACAACATCAGACCATCAGTATTACAGACAGCAATCAGATGCTGAAAGAAGAACCACACCCGCAGGTGCTTTTTGCATTCGGGTTAGTCACAACGAAGCGGGAACCTTCCAGACCTTCGGTATAGTCAACCGAACCACCCACCAGATATTGCAGGCTCATCGGATCAACCACCAGACCAACACCTTGTTTCTCAATGGTCATATCACCATCGTTCACCTGATCATCAAAGGTGAAACCATACTGGAAACCGCTGCAACCACCGCCGGTGATATACACGCGTAATTTCAGATTCGGGTTATCTTCATCAGCGATCAGGCTTTTTACTTTATTGGCTGCTGCTTCAGTAAATTGCAGTGGCAGCGCTACGTCATCACTCATATTTTGCTCCAAACGACATTGGCAATTGGGCAAATTATAACCCAATGGTTAAAGCCATTATCTAATACCCTGGTATTTCGTTCAAGTATTCTCGCCAGCGGTAGTCCCCTGACTTTTTGCCGCCTGCTCCGCTTCCTGTTTTGCCAGCGTGCGGGCAAGGATAGTCGAGTATAGCGGCTTTCCGCCCATAAATTGGGCTAATAGTGTTGCGCCAAGACAGGTAATAATCATTGGCAAAATGAGCTGATAGTTATCGGTCATCTCCAGCACCAGCACAATACCGGTGAGCGGCGCCCTTACCGAAGCCGCCAACAAAGCCCCCATTCCGGCAATGGCAAAAGTTCCGGCCTCCAGATGATACTGCGGAAAAGAGGCCGCTGCGGCCATACCGAACGCGGTACCAAGCAGCGTACCCAACGCCAGCATCGGGGCAAAAATCCCGCCAGGCGCGCCGGACGAGAAGCACAGCAGCGTGGTAATCACCCGGGCAATAAAAATAAACAGCAGCAGACCGACGCTAAAATTGCCCGCCGCAGCAATCGGGATCAGGTTAAACCCACCACCCGCTGCTTCAGGTTTAATTAATCCGAGGATCCCGCACAAGCCGCCAATCGCGCCGCCCATGAGCACCCATTTTTTAATCTCACCACCGTGGAAACGCTGGAACATATCCTGGGTACGCAACACCATGGTATTAAACAACGGTCCGACGCAGCCAAAAACAATCCCCAGCACCAGATACAGCCACAGCGTATTCACCGGCGCATTGGAGAGCTTGCCAACTTCAATAATCGGAGCTTCACCATTGAAAACGCGAAACACAATGCTCGACATGATGACGCCGGTAAACACGGCTTTGATCGACACGAGGTTATAGCGAAACTGCGGACGCATCTCTTCAATAATGAACAGGATCCCCGCCAGAGGGGCATTGAACGCCGCCGACAGGCCCGCAGCGGCACCGGTAGCCAGCAGAGTATGCCGCGCTTCGGCGCTGCGCATACGAAAAATATCCAGCACCATACGCCCAATGTTGCCGCCAATCTGCACGGTCGGCCCTTCTCGCCCGAGCACCATCCCAGCGCCCAGCGTACCCATACCGCCGATAAATTTCACCGGCAGAACGCGCCACCAGCGCACAGGTCGCAATTCCTCCAAAGCGCCTTCAATCTCTGGGATCCCCGAACCGCCCGCTTCCGGCGCAAATTTACGCACCAGAAAATAGCCGACCATCGCCAGCAATGCGGAGAGGATAAACGCCAGCGGCCACAGCAAAATGGCATGGTCCGCAACCTGAGCCAACGCGCCGATGCGCTGATTCTGCACCCAGGTCACCGCTTTCTCAAACGCCACGCCCACTAGTCCCGTCACGGTCCCCACTACCGCGGCCATCAAGAGGATCGCCAACGGCGTTTTGTCTCGTTCCAGGAGTCGACGGATTTGATCCCTGCGGCGTAAACGCACAATTTGTTGTGCTTCAAAAGAGGGAGTGTCAGTCTTCATCAGATGATCATTAATTGGTAATACAAATACGGAATCGGCATTCTACTCGCACATTTCACGAAAATCCCCTGCAAATCGCATTGTTTCAATTGCGTAAAACTTTCATAACCTTCTCTGAATAACTAGAATAGCGGGCATTTACTTTTTCTACGAACCAGGACCCCATCCATGAGTAAGTCTGAAAATCTCTACAGCGCAGCACGCGAACTTATCCCTGGCGGCGTTAACTCCCCCGTTCGCGCCTTTACTGGCGTGGGTGGTACTCCGCTGTTTATCGAAAAAGCGGACGGCGCGTATCTGTATGATGTCGATGGTAAAGCCTATGTCGACTACGTCGGTTCCTGGGGACCGATGGTGCTGGGCCATAACCATCCGGCAATCCGTAACGCAGTGATTGAAGCGGCAGAGCGCGGTTTAAGCTTCGGCGCGCCAACCGAGATGGAAGTGAAAATGGCGGAGCTGGTCACTGAACTCGTACCGACCATGGACATGGTGCGCATGGTGAACTCCGGTACGGAAGCGACGATGAGCGCCATCCGTCTGGCGCGCGGTTTCACCGGTCGCGATAAGATCATCAAATTTGAAGGCTGCTACCACGGCCATGCTGACTGCCTGCTGGTCAAAGCCGGTTCCGGCGCGTTAACGCTGGGCCAGCCGAACTCCCCTGGCGTACCCGCTGATTTCGCGAAACACACCCTGACCTGCACCTACAACGATCTCGCTTCAGTGCGTGCGGCGTTTGAGCAATATCCGCAGGAGATCGCCTGTATCATCGTTGAGCCGGTCGCCGGCAACATGAACTGCATTCCACCGTTGCCGGAATTCCTGCCAGGCCTGCGTGCGCTGTGCGATGAGTTTGGCGCGCTGTTGATCATCGATGAAGTGATGACCGGTTTCCGCGTGGCGCTGGCCGGTGCGCAGGATTATTACGGCGTCGTTCCGGACCTGACCTGCCTGGGTAAAATCATCGGCGGCGGGATGCCCGTTGGCGCATTCGGTGGCCGTCGTGATGTGATGGATGCCCTTGCGCCGACCGGTCCGGTTTACCAGGCGGGTACGCTGTCCGGTAACCCGATTGCAATGGCGGCGGGTTTTGCTTGTCTGAACGAAGTGGCCCAACCGGGTATTCATGAAACGCTGAATGAACTGACAACGCATCTGGCGGAAGGTCTGCTGGAAGCCGCCGAAGAAGCGAACATTCCTCTGGTGGTTAACCATGTGGGCGGGATGTTCGGGATTTTCTTCACCGATGCAGAAACCGTGACCTGCTATCAGGATGTGATGGCATGCGACGTTGAACGCTTTAAGCAGTTCTTCCACATGATGCTGGATGAAGGGATTTACCTGGCACCGTCTGCCTTCGAAGCGGGCTTTATGTCTGTGGCGCACAGCGAAGAAGATATCAATAACACCATCGATGCCGCGCGTCGGGTGTTTGCGAAACTGTAAAAGAGAACGTACAGAAACAAAGTAGGCCGGGTAAGGCGAAGCCACCACCCGGCTTTTTTATTGCCGGATGGCGACGCAAAGCGTCTTATCCGGCCTACATGAAAAGAATCAGCCTCAGCGGCTCTGCTTTCTCAGCAGATAGATAAAGTACGGCGCGCCGATAAACGTCGACAGTAATCCCGCCGGGATCTGATACGGAAACAGCACCATTCTGCCGCACCAATCGGCAAAGACCAACAGCACGCCTCCCGCCAGCGCCGAAATCAGCATATGGGGCATCGCCCGGCGAAAACCCATCATGCGAGCAATATGCGGCGCCATCAGCCCGACAAAGCTCAACGGCCCAATCGTCATGGTTGCTGTCGCCGTTAATCCCGCCGCCAACAGCAGTAACCCCACGCGTGACGGCGTCAACGCCAGACCGACCGCCCGCGCCGTATCGCCTCCCAGCGGTAAAATCGTCAACCAACGACGACACAGCGGCGTCAACGCCAGCAAGAAAACCATCACTATCCCGGTATGCAATACCTGCTCGCCAGTCGCGTTATAGGTTGAACCGGAGATCCAGGTCAACACGCCCGCCATGCGCGGATCGCCGCTGGCCTGCAGCATCATTAGTAGCATTGTAAACGCCGTACTGAGCGCCATCCCTGCCAGCAGCATGCGGTGCGGCGAAAAACCGCCGCGCCCGGCGGCAACCATGATGATAAGCAGAGTGACCGCCGCTCCGAGGCTCCCGGCGGGGAGCAGCCAGCCAAAGGCATTGCCGGGCACCAGAAACAGCATTAACACCACGCCAAATGCCGCGCCGGAACTAATACCGAGGACTTCCGGGCTGGCCATTGGATTTCCGGTCAGACGCTGAATAATGCAACCCGCCACCGCCAGCATCACCCCGGCAATCAGCGCCGCCAGAATACGCGGCCAGCGCCAGGGCATCAGTTCATCCAGCATCGATCCGCTGGCCCATGTCCAGCCGTGCGCATCACGTCCGAACGACAGTGCCACCACGACCGTCAGCAGTAAAATTGCGCCGCCCGCCAGCGCAAACATCAGGACATTTTGACGCTCAGCGGCGATGCGGTTGCTGGCATTCATATCCGGTGCGCTCATGCTCTTAAGGCGCGGCAGCAGCCACAGCAGCAGCGGCGCGCCAACCAGCGCCGTCACCGAACCGGTGGAGACTTCCATCCAGATGCGGGTTAGCCACAGAATGATTTGATCGGAGAGCCAGAGGATCAGCGCGCCGATCAGCGGGGCCAACATCAGACGCGCCAGTAAGCGCCGGGCGCCGAGCATTTTTGCCAGCAGCGGGGCAAACAGGCCGATAAAACCGATAATTCCGACAGCGTTAACCAGCAAGGCGCTGATGACAATCGCCAGCGTCAGTGCCGCCAGACGCGCCAGCGATAGCGCCAGCCCAAGGTTGCGCGCCACGCCGTCATCCAGTCCCATCAGCGTCATTGGGCGTAATAACAGCAGCGTCAACATCACGCCGCCCAGCAGTTGCGGCCACAAACGCTGAACGCCGCTCCAGTCGGTTTGCGTCAGCGAGCCACTGCTCCACAAAAACATGCTTTGCAGCTGATCGTGATGGAAAAGTACCAGTAACTGGTTAATCGCCCCGCAGTACAGGCTGACCACCAGACCGGCAAGGATTAGCGTCACGGGGGAAAGACGTTTGCCCCAGGCAACGCCAAACACCAGCGCGCCAACGATACAGGCCCCTGCCAGCGCCGCAAATTGCGCGGTCAGCGCCCCCGGAATCACCCACAGCGTCGTGACCGTAATACCTAACTGCGCCCCGGTTGCGACCCCCAGCGTGGTTGGCTCCGCCAGCGGGTTACGCAGCACCTGCTGGAACAACACGCCGACCAACCCCAGCCCGGCGCCAACTAATAGCGAAATCGCCAGCCTCGGCAGCAGGCTGTAGTGGAAAACCATCTGCTCAATGGCATCGATATCCGGTGACCAGATGGCCTGTTGCCACTGGCTGCGCGGTAGCGCCACAGAGAAGTTAACCCAGGTGAGCCAGCAGGCAGCGACGAACAGAACCGCCAGAAGAAGCGTTGGGAACAGCGCAATTCGTTTACTCACGCTTTGCCTCCCAGTGCATTATCCAGGATGCGGGCAAAATGCATCGCGGACAGCGTTGCACCATAAAACCAGACGGCAGGCACGCGCTGAAAACGTCCGCTACGGACAAATGGCATCGCCTGCCATAACGGCGTAGACATCAGCGCATCCATTTCTCTGTTGTTGCCGTGATCAAAGCACAGCACATCAACGTCCTTATAGGCTGCAAGCCGGTCAATACTCACGGCTGTGCTGCCCCAGAAGTTGGTTTCTCCCTGCCAGGCGTTGGGGATCCCATATTCGTCCAGCACCTCCTGGAACAGGCTGTTCGGGCCAAACACCAGCATATGCCGCGAATCAAGCAGGGACGTCAGGAGCACGGGGCGCGCGCCTCGTTGGATAAAGCGCGGTTTCAGGCTGGCGATAAAACGATCGTATTCAGTCAGATGACGTTCAGCAGAAGCTGGCAAATTCAGCAATTGCGCCATTTCCTGCAGCGACTGACGCGCAACCGCCAGCGGCTTTTTGCCATCGCTGAAGTTAAATCCCCGACCAGGCGCAATTCGCGCCAGTTTTTCGGGGGCGGGGCCATAACCAGCCGACCATACCAAAAACGAGGGTTTCATTTCGGTCAGTAGTTCGAGATTGGGTTCCGTACGTAGCCCGACGTCAATCACCGAGTCCGGCAATGGAGGTTCATTGACCCACAGTTTGTAGTTAGGGATATCCGCAATGCCATACGGCACGATGCCCAGCGCCAGCAACAGCTCTACCGGCAGCCATTCCAGCGCCACAATACGTTGCGGATCAATCGCCGCCGCGTTAGCCGTATTCATCCGCCACAGCAGCGGCGACAGCGCCATCGCCGTCAGCAGCCGCCGACGGGTAATATGTGGTAATCCGATCATTAATAGACAAAACTCACGGGTGCGGCACCGGCCGGATGCGGCAAAATGCCCATCGGGATACCGTAAATTTGTTCCAGCGTTTCGCTGCGCATCAGTTCCGCAGGCGTTCCCTGAGCAATCATTTCACCGCCGCGCAGCGCAACTAAATAATCGCAGTAGCGGGCCGCCATATTGATATCGTGCAGTACGGCAACCACCGTCAAGCCGCGCTCCTGACTTAAGCGATGCACCAGCGCCAGTACGTCAACCTGATGAGCGATATCCAGCGCAGAGGTCGGTTCGTCAAGCAGCAGGCAGCGGCTGTCCTGCGCCACCAGCATGGCGATCCACGCACGCTGACGCTCGCCGCCGGACAGGCTATCGACCAGACGATGCGCCAGGGGTTTTAAGCCCACCAACGAAATGGCTTCTTCTACTTTCTCTCTGTCGGCCACGCCAAAACGTCCCAGCGCGCCGTGCCACGGATAGCGGCCAATCGCTACCAGTTCGCGAACGGTCATCCCTTCTGCCTGCGGCAACTGCTGCGGCAAATAGGCGACCTTGCGGGCAAACGCTTTACTGCTCCAGTTCTCCAGCGGCTGTTCGTCGAGCAGGATCTCGCCTTCTGACGGCGGCTGATGACGTCCCAGCATTTTCAATAACGTCGATTTTCCGGAACCGTTGTGGCCGATAAGACCAGTCACTTTTCCTACGGGAAACGTTAACGAGAGTGGATGCAAAAGCGTGCGCCCAGGCACACGAAAGGAGACATTACGCAACGCAAAAGTGGTATTGGGATGGGATCTGTTTTCCTGCATAGCAGCCAACTTGTAAAACGGGCACGCAAAGCGTGCCCAAAGAGAAATTAGAAACGGAAGGTTGCGGTTGCAACGACCTGACGTTCTGCGCCCCAGAAGCAGCCATAGGTGTTGAAGCAACTGGCGACATATTCACGATCAAGCAGGTTGTTCACATGCAGCGCCACGTTGGAGCCCGCCATGCCGACGCGCGCCAGATCGTATCGCACTAACGCATCCACCACCGTGTAGCTTCCCACTTTGAAGGAGTTTGCCGGATCGCCGTAGCTTGAACCGGTTAAACGAGCGCCGGTTCCCAGCGTCAGGCCAGAGAGCGCGCCGTCATAGATGGTGTAATCACCCCACAAGGATGCCATATGCTTTGGCACCTGAGCAGGCGTATTGCCTTTGTAGTTGGTGTCAGTGGTGTATTCCGCATCGGTGTAGGTATAAGAACCGACAACGTTAACGCTGGCAGACAGCGCCGCTTTTGCTTCAATTTCCACACCACGTGAACGAATTTCACCGCCTTCAACCGAGAAAAGCGATCCATTCGGGTCGGCCATCAAATTATTGGTTTTGGTGAGCTGGTATACCGCACCGGTCAACACGATCGGACGATCGCCCGGCACGTATTTCACGCCAGCTTCGTACTGCTTACCTTTGGATGGTGCAAAGATATTGCCGCTAGCCCCGGTCTGGGAAGCCGGTTCAAAAGATTCGCTATAGCTGAAATACGGAGTTACACCATTGTCAAACAGATAGTTAACACCGCCACGCCAGGTGAACTGTCTGTCATCACGGGAGTCCTGCACGCCAGATACGCGGTTCAGAGAATCCTGTTTAGCCCAGTCGTAACGACCACCCAGAGTAACCAGCACCTTATCCCACTGCATCTGATCCTGAGCGTACAGACCAGTTTGTTCCTGTTTATTCAGAACACGATACGGAGCACCTGGTCCAGGATGCGCGCCAAAATCAAAGTCGCTGCGGTCAAGGTTATAGATATCTGACGGCGCTACAGAACCAGCCCAACCAAACCAGGAGTTGATGTCGTTACGCATACGCATATAGTCAACGCCGGTCAGCAATGTGTGATCCAGGGAACCGGTAGCAAATTTGCTCTGCACCTGCGTATCAACAGCAAAGTTCTGCAATTTCTCATTATCGTCAACGTACTGACGAGTCAATGTATGACCCCAATCTGACTGAGGAACGCTGGCACAAGGACTGTTAGCCGGATCTTTTGTATAGAGCGGATCTGAGCACATGCCGTAGCCATACACGCTGTTTTGCGAAACTTTGTTTTGCGCATAACGCAGATTCTGACGCACGGTAAAGGTGTCGTTAAATTCGTGGTCAAAGCTGTAGCCCACCATCTTCTCATTACGAGAGTAGGTATTGTTGTTTGCTCCTTCGTTGAAATCGGTGGGCAGACGTGAACCGTTTGGCAGCTTAGATACGGTACCCTCCTTCGGCAACCAACCGTAATAACCGGTTTCAGGCTCGTTCTGGAAGTAGGAGAGGAAGGTGAAGTTTGTCTTATCATCCGGACGCCATGAGAACGATGGCGCGATAGCGTAGCGTTGCTCTTCTGCGCCCTGCTGCTGCGCATTAGCGGAACGCGCCAGGCCGGTCAGGCGGTATGAGTACACGCCATCGTCATCCAGCGCGTCGCTGAAATCAAACCCGGTCTGGAACAGGCTGTCAGTGCCCATTTTGAACTGAACTTCTTTCAGCGGCTCTGTCGTGGGGCGCTTGCTGACCATGTTCAACAACCCGCCAGGGTTGCTCTTTCCGTAAAGAACGGAAACCGGACCGCGCATCACTTCAGCGCGCTCCAGCATATAAGGATCGATTACCGCATCGTTGTAGAAGTTACCCTGCATCTTCAGGCCATTCAGATAGTTGTTCTGACTTTGGCCGTCTGCCGCGAATCCGCGAATAATCAGATAGTCATAGGTATTGGATGCGCCACGCGTACCCACGGCGACACCAGGAGTGTAGCTGAGCGCCTCTTTAACCGATTTCGGCTGATGTAACGCCATCTCTTCAGCGGTGACCACTGAAATAGACTGAGGAACTTTTTGAATCGGAGTATCGGTTTTGGTCGCCGTAGCAGACTGTCGTGCGGCGATGGTTGCCGCTGGCCCCCATGCACTTTCCTGCGGAGCAGGCGCTGCGGTTACGGTGATGGTTTCTTCTTTCGGTTGAACCGCCGCCTGTGCATAGACAGACATGCCGCTAACCGCTGTGGCTACCACAACTGCAATTTTACGCAGCGAGGAATTTGGCTGAGCAGTTTTAATACGCGCCATTGGTATTTCTCTGATGAAAGTGAATGATAACGTAAACGAGAATTATTCTTATAACGAGAGTATGATATTCGAAACGCTGTTGCGAGCGCAAGCAATACGCGCCCCTACTAAAACTAAGGGGTTAAGAAATAACCAGATTGGGAGAAGGGATATAGAAAGATGATGGAATTGGGTAATGACCTGCCAAATTTGGCAGGTCATTCACGTTTAGCGATAATAAACTTCAAACGTCGCGACGGCATCTACCTGCCCGGCTTTGACCGTCCCCGTTTTGACATAACGCGCCTGAAGAGGAATAGTGATGGCCTGATTCTCTGTCGTTTTCGAGACAGCGGTATAATCCGTATCAAACTGGAGAACGTTGTTATTGTTATCAAGGATTTGAATCCCCACCCCTTCGGCGGCGTCCGTTCCGCTAGCAATACTAAGAATGTTACCGCTGGTTACCCCCGTCGACCCTGAGGTCGTAAACCGATAATCAACCTGTATATCGGCTTTACAGGCATCAAGCTGAATTTTGAAGGCATCATCTGAGACAACGTCTGAATAACCGTTGTTAAATTCACCCGTTGTGATCTGTTTAAGCGGTACGGAAATATTTTTCTCAACAAGGTTACAGGTGTTAGCCTGCACGTTTACGCTCACAGGGTTAAAGGTGAGTTGGGCAACCGTCTGGTTGTCAAATACCCATTCGGCCAACAAACGGCTGGCATCAATAGTGCCGCTTTCAATGGGCCCGATGACAACAATCCTAATACCTATTCGGGGTGAAAGAGTATATTCATAATCTTCTGTCATATACTGAGCTTCAAAATAAGAGAGGATATAGTTACCGTCTGCAGCAAGCGATTCCCCTGAGCTGTTCCATTTTGCCTGAATACCGATGCCGGGAACGTTAGTTTTATAAACAGCTGACAGTCCAACACTATTTTCCCAACGGGTGCTCAGATACCTGTATCCTTTATAAATAGGAGCAACTCCCGTACATTTCAATTTAGCCGCAGATCCAACCAGTTCTTGACTATAAAGTATCGTACCAGGCGTCGCATCCTGGCTTACCACCAACGCTGGTATGGTAAAAGGTCCTGGCCCAACACCGCCCTGAGTAAAAGAACAACTCGCCCAGCTGCTACCGCTAATCAGTAATAACAGCGCCCCTAAATAGCCTGGTTTAATATTCATTACAGATTCCTTTCTTTTAGAGTCAGTCTTCACTGGCACTGCACGTTTGCTTTATAAATACCTGCCGGTACTTCTTCAGGTATTGTCACGCTTCCAGCGCATCTTGCTTCTCGTCCATCGCCCCATTGCACGGTAAAGGTCTGGGTTCCCTTAAGTCCGGTGAGATAAACTTCACCGTCATCGCCCACAATGGCGGTGCTCTCCGACAGACTAAGCATCGCGCCAAAAGGCACGACGCCATGATTGCGCTTCAGCGTTATCAACGCACGCTTACCCGTGCGAGCAGTAAAACCCGCCGCAACGACCGCGCCTTTGGTCGGTGTTACGTCTAATGAGGAATCCTGAATATCAATGTCATCCCGTCCATACGTATTAACCGTTATCGTATTACGCCGATAATTTGTTAATGAAGGCACAACCGCATTGCCCCAATAATCGGTATAAACGCCCCACGAATTTTGGACTTTGACATTATTGCCATCAGCAATATGCACGATCGCAAAAGCATCCTGTATAGACGGGCCCAACGTGACTCCATGCGAATGCGCGACCACGCTACCCTGTGCGCTATAGCTCCACTGCTTGTTATCTTTCTGATAGCTGTAGCTGGAACTAAACTCGCCCACCGAAGCGCGATAGCGCGATGAGAGATATGCGCCATTGCCAGCATCACTATTGGTGTAGGTTTGCTGAAGGTTATAGCTTAAATTGTTATCTTCCAGCAGCGTGCCGCTAATCCCCACTTGATGCGATGTATTGCCATGTCTGGTGCTGTTCATATTATAAGTAGCCCATGAATTCGACAGCCAACGCGCCAAAGGTACATTAATGGAAAAGGCAATCTGCTGATCGTCAGTCGTCGAAGGCGTCTTCGTCAGGTTGTAGTTCACCGACCAGTTGATTCCCTGCCAACTGCTACTGTAGCCAAGGCTAATACTGCGTTCATACCCGTCCATCCCCCAGTAATCCTGCTGATATGCATTGGCATAAACCGAGCCCCATGAATGCAGCGACTGAGAAAGGCTAAACTGCTGACGACTACGACGATTATTAGTGCTGCGATAACTGTAAATATCGTCGCTATCATAGTTATTGTTGCGCTGATCCAACGCTTCCTGGAAGGTGTAAAAACCCGATGTGGAGTAGCGATAGCTAGCCAGCGTCACGGTCGTATCGGTCAGCGGGAAATCTTTGGCATACTGAGCCCGCCATGATTGACCACGAGCGTCGTCGCGATCGTCATTAAACGCGGTTTTGGCGGCAGTAACGTCCGTCGAAAGTGAACCAAACTGCTGAAGATCGACCCCCATCCCTACTAAGGCTGAATGGTACATCGATGCACCTAGCATACCGCCATAAGCGGTCATGCCGTAGGGTAAACCATAGATGAGTGTCGCCTGGCCGAATCCCGGTTCTTCACCATTATCGACATCACGATATTTCCCCGCCGCCAAGCTGTATTTCATCGCCCCTTCTCGCAGCATAATCGGGACTGAAGAACTGGCCTGAATAAAGCTGCGCTCCGTACCATCGGCTTCCTGAACCGTCACCTCAAGATCGGCCCCTGCCGTCACCTGACTCAGGTCGCGAATTTCAAATGGCCCGGGAGAAACATTCGTCTGATAGATGACATAACCATTTTGTTTGACGGTTACTTTGGCATCACTGTTTGCAATCCCGCGAACCACTGGCGCAAAACCCTGTAGGCTGCTCGGCAACATACTGGTGTCGGTTTCGAGTTTGATCCCTGTCATCTGTACGCTGTCAAACAGTTCGCCATTGGTCGAGGTCTGCCCAGCTTCAAACTGGCTGCGCAACGGTTTAATGTCGCGTTGCAGCGAGGTATTGATCGATTGCCAGCCGTCATCCTGGCCCCAGGTTCCCATATTATGCAGTCGCCACGGTCCAAGGTTTATCCCTGAATTCAAACTCACCCAATTTGAAGAACTTTCATCCCCATTAAATCGTTGATGAGAACCGGAGATGTAGTAACTCGTCCATAGCGCAGGAATACCGTCGTCCCAGTATTTTGGATTGGTATCGCCTGAGATCTGAGTATTTCGGTACATTTGCGGTATACGCAATTGCAACACCTGGGTATCAGCACTAAAGTCATAACGGGCCTCAGGTATATATTCGCTGATGTCCCCCACAGGTGAATTATCATCAAGCAGATTCAGTGCCGGAACGGTGTCAACTTTAACGCCCAACTCGCGCAATTCTGCTTTAGTGAACTGCGGCACCAGCTTTTTGCCGTCCTTCGAAAGGAGAAAATTGATATTTCTTTTATCAATAAATTCCTGATCCCAAACCACAGAAGTGAGATAGTTACCAGGTAACAGGCCACTGTTATGTAAATAAGCGGCCAGCGCGCCCGTATTTTCTAATGGAGTATCGGTTTCGAGTGCACTAAGGTTAAAATAATCGTCGGCATACCCTGGAGCACTTGCTGCCAGTATTGCCAAGGTCAACGAATTAAAAGTAAATGTGCGCAAGACGCGAATTGAAAACATATTGCCCATCCGATGGCTAGTTTATTTTTTACGAAGACATGGATCCTTTAAGATCTTCACCTTTTAATTTATTAAAGACATCAGTATTCAATTAACGATGTAATAATCATATTATGAGCAGCGGGGTTTATATTGGCAGAGCTCTACAGTGACTGCTTACGTTGTTCAGTCTCAGAGCCATAATCATTAATAGCGGTCCAGCTAACCTGTCCTTTGGCACCAGAAGGCAGGGGATAACGCTGCTCGCCAAAAGGTGCAACCATCATGCTTAATGCAGAAGGTACATCCTGATTTTTAGCCTGTTGAATTTCTTTCCCGCCGACAGTGAGCTGGCCAAAAGTCACATAAAATGGCGTAGGGTTTTTAATCACAAGCTGATTGTTATTATGACTAAACTGTAGCGACTGCCAGGCATTCTTAGCCGCGTGATCGCTTAAAGCCTTTGGGCGATAAAATAATTTAACTTTCGTTTTAATCGCAAGCTGCAAGGTGTTGTTATCTCTCAACGCTTCCGGAATGGCAGATACCGATTTCACATTTGCCATAAACAGGGATTCACGATCCTGTGGTAAGGCGCTTTTATCACCGGTATACACGACATGCAGCAGCGTCTGGCGATTTTCTTCCAGCTTGTAAATCGGTGGGGTAATAACAAATGGTGCTTTACTGTCATCAACGTTACTCACCCAGCTTTGAACCAGGTAACGTTTATCATTATCTTTATTTTTTAATGTAACTTGTACTTCAGCCTGGCTGGCTGGATAAATAATACGTGTGCCGCTAATGACCACACCAGCCTGTGCAATGTTCATAAGAAAAAACGATAAAAAAGAGAAGATAACTAACTGTCTTTTCATTTTTCAGTCCATTGAAAGATTGGCCTTTTCAGGCCAATCAATATTAACGATACATCAGAGTATATGTTGCCTGTGCGCTATAATCGCCGGTAGTTGGTAATGTTGAACCTACCTGAATGACTTCTGCGGTATAGTTAAAGACAATACTGCCACTGTTAGGTTTATTGGTTGTCGATTCCGGATCTGAACCATCAAATTTTATGTAGTTGCTGCTATTCTCCGGTAATAAACGAACACCGAGATTCTTCGCATTACCACTCGCTTGCAGGACTTCATCGTCATAGCCCGTAATACGTGTGCCATTAAATTTAATATTCAGATTACTGATTGCAGAATCACAAGCACCAACTGTAATCGCAAAACTCTGAGAATCACCCACTTTCTTATCAGCGCCAAACGCAGTCTGGCTCAAAGGGTTAAATGTCACCGTACCGCTGGTAGTTGCGCCATTGACATCCACGGTACATGTGTCGGGAATAATTTTGCCTGTAAACGTGACAGTTCCTGTATCAACCGCTAAGGCATGAGTCGCCACAGTTGCAAGCAATAGTCCTGCAAACAAAGTGGAAATATGCTTCTTATACATAATGTATTCCTTACATATGCTAAATATTATTTATAACTAACAGAGAAAAGACAATGTCCATGTCAACAATAACAACAATCAAAAAGCAGACATTTTTTAGGGACAACGTTAATTCATAAATATTATATTACATTTAATATCATAATATTATCATCAGGAACACAATTCATATCCGAGATATGTATAATCAATTGTTTTTAAAGAAAATAATCAATTATGAAATATAATAAACAAACAATTAAGGAAATCTAAAATAAATTAAAAACATAATTACCAACAACACATTACTGAAATAAATAATAAAGACAGGAGGGTAAACGCCAATCTGGCTCCCTACTGAGTAAGGGAGCCAGATGACGCATTGATTAGTTTCCGCCGAACATATCCTTAATCCAACCCGCTACGCCGTCGCTGTCTTTCTTCTCTTGCTGCGCCGGTTGCTGCTGTTGAGGCTGCGGTTGCTGCGGCTGTTGAGAAGATTGATCGAACGGATTACCCGACTGCTGCAGCATTTCCCCCTGCTGACACAGTGAGTCTGGATCGGTGGTCCATACTGGCAGCGTGCGCATCCCACCACTACACACGAAGTTGCCGTCATAGTCTACGCCCATATCCACCACATCCTCCGGTGGCGTCAGCACCAGCGGGGTTGGAGTCTGGTTAGCCAGATAACGCTGATAAATCGACATCGCGCCGCTGGCACCGTACAGCTTGGTTGGCTGGTTGTTATCACGGCCCACCCAGGTGATGGTCACCTGGCTGCCGTCAATCCCGGCGAACCAGGTATCGACGTTGTTGTTGGTGGTCCCGGTTTTACCCGCCAGATGCAGCCCAGGATACTTCGCGCCAAGCTGGCGGCCTGTACCACGCTGAACCACCTGCTGCATGGTCCACAGCGTCATATACGCCGCCTGCGCCGGAACGGCACGCTCAGCCTGCGGGAAGCTCTGGTACAACACCGTGCCATCTTCGGCAATCACCGAACGCAGCGCCGACAGCGGCGCGCGGTTCCCACCGCTGGCAATAGTCTGGAACGCCTGCGCCACTTCGATTGGCGTCAGGTTCAGCGCCCCCAGCAGCATAGCCGGAACCGGGTTAAGCTGATCTTTCGGCGCACCCAGCTTCAGCCAGGTATCGGTCACGGCAGGCAAGCCCAGCGCCATCCCCAGATTCACCGTGGGTACGTTCATTGAGCGCGTTAACGCGTCCACCAGCATCACTTTACCGCTTTCGCTATAGCGACGGTCATCGTTCTGCGGCGACCACACCTGGCCGTTCGGCTGACGCAGCGCAATTGGCGCATCGGCAATCCAGGTATTCAGACGGTACAGCTTCGGCTGGCTGAGCGCCGTCAGATAGGTCGCCGGCTTCGCCAGAGAACCAATCGAACGACGCGCCTGCATCGCACGGTTATAGCCCGCAAACTGCGGCTCTGCCCCGCCAACCATGGCGCGAACTTCACCGCTAAAGCGATCAACCACCACAATCGCCGTTTCCAGATCGCTCAGCTTACGTTGTTTCTTCAGCACCGGAATGCCTTCCACCGCCGCTTTTTCTGCAGCGTCCTGCGCCACGGAATCAAAGGTGGTGAAAATTTTCACGCCGGAGAGATCTTTAACTTTATCGCCGAGCTTCGCCTGTAGCTCCTGACGCACCATCTGCATAAACGCTGGCTGTGGGGAGATCACCCCGCCGCGCGGTTGCACGCCTAACGGACGCGCGCTCAGCATGTCATACAGATCCTGGTCGATAATCTGCTGCTGTTGCAGCAGACGCAGCACCAGGTTACGACGCTCCAGCGCCAGCTTCGGGTTACGCCACGGGTTATAAATCGACGCCCCTTTCACCATCCCAACCAGCAGTGCTTGTTGGTCGAGGCTTAACTCTTCCACCGGACGTCCGAAGTAATACAAGCTCGCCAGCGGGAAGCCACGGATCTCGTTGTCACCGCTCTGGCCGAGATAGACTTCGTTCATGTACAGCTCAAGAATGCGGTCTTTGCTGTAACGCGCATCCATGATCAGCGCCATATAGGCTTCGTTGGCTTTACGCCAGTAGGAGCGCTCGCTGGAGAGGAACAGGTTCTTCACCAACTGCTGGGTCAGCGTACTGGCCCCCTGTACCGTACGACCTGCCGTCAGGTTCGCCAGCACTGCACGGCCAATGGAATAGAGACTGATCCCGTCGTGCTCATAGAAGTGACGGTCTTCTGTCGCCAATAGCGTGTCCACCAGCAGATCCGGGAAGCCGCTACGCGGGACAAACAGACGCTGCTCGCCGTTTGGTGAAGAGAGCATGGTGATCAGACGCGGATCGAGACGGAAGAAACCGAACTGGCGGTTGTTATCCATATTCTCGATGGTGTCCAGATGATCGCCGTCAAAGGTCAGACGCGCGCGCACCTGCCCTTCTTTGCTGTCCGGGAAGTCAAACGGGCGACGAATCATCTCAATGCTCTTCGCCTGTACGGTGAATTCGCCCGGACGCGTCATCTTCGTCACCTGACGATACTGCGTGGCCTCCAGCAGCTTCACCATCTCGTTCTTGCCGATGGGCATTTCTGGCTCAAGGTTAACCATGCGGCCATATACCGCCGCCGGAAGTTGCCAGACTTTGCCATCAATACGGCTACGAATTTTTTGGTCCAGATACACGCCGTAAATGGCGATCAGCACCAAAAAGACAATCGACAGTTTTACCAGCAGCCAGAACCAGCCGCGCTTACCACGAGGCTTACGCCCTTTGCCCTTACCCTTACGCGGCATCGGTTCTTCATCCTCATAGTCATCATCATCATAATCGTCGTCATACTCTTCATCTCTGAGTTGACGACGGCTCACCTTTTGTTTTACCGGACGCGATGGTCTCCCTTTACGTCCAATTGGCTCGCGGTCATTCCCCGCCATGCTTTTTCTCCGCAACATTCAGGCGCAAGGGCCCGATTCTCTGTTCTTCCGTCCTGCGACAGAAGAAGAAATCTCTCAATTATTACCGCTCTTTCGCCGGATGCGGCATAACGCCTTATCCGGCCTACAGTTACATTACGAATACTTTTTGGTGCGCCGCGTTGGCGCGGTATTCGCCGGATCGTCCGGCCAGACGTGTTTCGGATAACGCCCTTTCATCTCTTTTTGCACCTCGCGGTACGATCCCTGCCAGAACGCGCTCAGATCGCTGGTCACCTGTAGCGGTCGTTGGGCCGGAGACAGCAGCTCCAGCACCAGCGGAACGCGGCCCTGAGCGATGGTTGGAGTCCTCGCTTCGCCAAACATTTCCTGCATCCGCACCGCCAGCGCAGGAGGATTATCTTCATGATAGCGAATGGCAATCCGACTCCCCGTCGGCACAGTGTAATGCGCCGGCAGTTCACTATCCAGACGTTGCAGCATTGACCAGTCCAGCAAACCGCGCAATGCCTGACCCACATTTAATGCTTTTAACGCGCGTAAAGAGTGCACACCGCTCATGTGCGGCAACAGCCAGGTCTCCAGCGTCGCCAGCAGAGAATCTTCATCTACCGCAGGCCAGTCATATTCTGGCAACCAGGTCGCCGCACAGTGCAAACGCAGCCGAAACTGCTCGGCCTCCGGCGTCCAGTTGAGCATACTTAGCCCTTTATCGCGAATGCCATTCAACATCGCCTGGTGCAACTCCTCTTCCGAGGGTTTAGCCAGCGGCTGGACTTTTACCGTGAGCTGACCAATGCGCGAGCGGCGTAAGGCTTTTAATGTGCCCTGGGTTTCATCCCACTCGATAGTGTCGGACTGCTGGAGCAGTTCAGGACACGTCTGCATCAGCACGTCAATCTCCAGCGGCAGGGCCAGCAGAATACGCGCATCCGGCGAAGCGCTGCCCTGTAGCAACAGGGGGGCTATCAGCCATTCATGGCGTCCGGAAGCGTCATCAGCATCCAACATTGCGCCCATACCATTAGCCAGTTGATAACGCCCTTCCTGCCCACGTCGACGCGCGATCCGGTCGGCAAACGCCTGCGCCAGCAACGGGGAAAGCAGCGTACTGTCGGGCTGTCCGCTGCGAGCATTGAGCCGTTTCAGCAATTGTTGGCTGCGCTGCTGCCAGGCGGGGTGATTGCGTGAAAACGCCACAGCCAGATCGGTACAGCCACCACGCGGCGGCTCTTCCAGAATCGCTGCCAGTTTTGCCGCCGTTGCCGCTTCGGTATCATTGCTGGCGCTGACCAGCATCGCCGCCAGGCGAGGATCGTTCCCCAACATCGCCATTTTCTGCCCGCGAGCGCTGAGCCTGTCACCCGCAAGCGCACCCAGCATCTGCAACAGTTGTTTTGCCGCCTGCAGGTTGATAGCGGGCGGCGTATCCAGCCAGTTTAGTTGCGCGGGATCGGTGCATCCCCATTGCAGCAACTCCATTAGCAGCCCGGACAGATCGCTCTGTAATATCTCCGGCTCCCCTTGCGGGGCCGCTCTTTCCGCCTGTTCTTTGGCCAGCAGATGCAGACAAATTCCGGGTTCCAGACGCCCTGCGCGTCCCGCTCGCTGCGTCATCGAGGCTTGGCTAATGCGCTGGGTAATCAGTCGCGTCAGTCCAGTGCGCGCGTCATAGCGCGCCACGCGCTCCTGAGCGCAGTCTACCACTAGCCGAATACCTTCAATCGTTAAGCTGGTTTCAGCAATGTTGGTGGCCAGCACCACTTTGCGCTGGCCTTGCGGCGCGGGCAAAATCGCCTGACGCTGCTCGGCAAGCGTCAGCGCGCCATACAGTGGGCACAGCACAACATCGCTGCCCACACGCGTTGTCAGTTGCTCCTGCACGCGCTGGATTTCCCCAACGCCCGGTAAAAACAGCAGCAGCGACCCGCTTTCATAGCGCAGTAGCTCCGCCGTGGCTATCGCCACCGCTTCGTCAAAACGCAGATGTGCCACCAGCGGTTGATACCGTCGCTCGACCGGAAATGTGCGGCCTTCAGAGATAATCATGGGCGCATCGGGCAATAACTGCTGCAAGCGCCCGTTATCGAGCGTTGCGGACATGATCAACAGTTTCAGATCGTCACGCAGACCTTGCTGTACATCCAGCAGCAGCGCCAGCGCCAGGTCGGCCTGCAGACTCCGTTCGTGAAATTCATCGAGGATCACTAATCCGACGTCCGTAAGTTCGGGATCGCGTTGGATCATGCGCGTCAGGACGCCTTCCGTCACCACTTCCAGCCGGGTCTGCGGCCCCACGCAGCTTTGCGCGCGCATGCGATACCCCACGGTCTCGCCGGGCTTTTCGTTCAGCAACTCCGCCAACCGCTGCGCCACATTGCGTGCCGCCAGACGGCGCGGCTCCAGCAAAATTATCCGCCCCTTGATGCCACCATGCTCAAGCAGTCGCAACGGCAGCCAGGTCGATTTCCCGGCACCGGTCGGCGCGGTCAGCAGAACCTGCGGCGAGGCATCAAGGGCGGTAAGCAGTTCAGGCACTACGGCGGCAACGGGCAACGACGTCACAAATGGCTCCAGAGGGTTAACATTCTTCGCGCTGCATTGTAGCATCGCGTTAATTCATAACCGAGTATCCATCATGTCTGAGCCAAAAAGGCTGTTCTTTGCGATTGAATTGCCTGCCGAGGTTCGGGAGCAGTTAATCCACTGGCGAGCCGCGCAGTTCCCTCCTGAAGCAGGCCGTCCCGTCGCCGCCGAGAATCTGCATCTGACGTTGGCCTTTTTAGGTGATGTCAGCGCAGAGAAGCAACAGGTGTTGTCGCAGCTAGCCGGACGCATTCGCCAGCCCGGTTTTACGCTCAAACTGGATGATGCCGGGCAATGGCTGCGTTCGCGAGTAGTGTGGCTGGGGATGCGTCAGCCGCCGCGCGGACTGTTACAACTGGCGAATATGCTGCGGGCGCAGGCCTCACGCAGCGGGTGCTATCAAAGCCCGCAGCCGTTTCACCCGCATATCACGCTGCTGCGCGATGCCGGACACGCGGTTCCCATTCCGCCCCCCGGCTTTGGCTGGTCGTTCCCGGTCACCGGGTTTGCGCTCTATTCCTCCACATTCACGCGGGGGCGTACGCGTTACACGCAGTTGCAACGCTGGATGCTGACTGAATAATCAAAGGGACTGTTCATGCAATTTTCTCCACCTTTACAACCCGCTACGCTCATCCAGCGCTACAAGCGTTTTTTAGCGGATGTGATCACACCGGATGGCACTACGTTAACGTTACACTGCCCAAATACCGGCGCGATGACCGGATGCGCAACGCCAGGTGATACCGTCTGGTATTCAACGTCAGAAAATACCAAACGGAAATATCCGCATACCTGGGAATTAACGCAAACGCAATCCGGGGCATTTATTTGTGTTAACACTCTGTGGGCGAACAGATTAGCGAAAGAGGCGATTCAGCAGTCGCTAATTTCAGAAGTTTCAGGCTATAGCATATTGAAAAGTGAAGTAAAATACGGCGCTGAAGGGAGTCGTATAGACTTTTTGTTACAGGCGGATTCCCGACCTGACTGCTATATTGAAGTGAAATCAGTCACGTTGGCGGAAAAAGATCAGGGTTATTTTCCCGATGCCATCACTGAACGAGGTCAGAAACATCTTCGGGAATTGATGAGCGTAGCGGCTGAAGGTAAGCGGGCGGTGATATTTTTCGCTGTGCTACATTCAGACATTACACGGTTTTCACCCGCGCGCCATATTGATACGAAATATGCGCAATTATTGGTCGAAGCTCGGCAAAAGGGGGTCGAAATTCTGGTTTATAAAGCGGAACTTTCTGCCCATGGTATGACTCTTAAAGAGCCGTTGCCCATTACCTTGTAATGGTGTAAACATCTGGTTAATTAATATTCTGGGCGCGTGTGCAAATACGCTTTTCCTCACAGGGTTGTCAAGTGTTACGTTTAGATAATTGCTATCCGGAAAAGCATCTGCTATTTATAGCGACCTGATTTTTCCCCCGAACATGGGGATCGATAGTGCGTGTTAAGGAGAAGCAACATGCAAGAAGGGCAAAACCGTAAAACATCGTCCCTGAGTATTCTCGCCATCGCTGGGGTGGAGCCGTACCAGGAGAAACCGGGCGAAGAGTATATGAACGAAGCCCAGCTGTCGCACTTCAGGCGTATTCTTGAGGCATGGCGTAATCAACTTAGGGATGAAGTCGATCGCACCGTATCTCATATGCAAGACGAAGCGGCTAACTTCCCTGATCCGGTGGACCGCGCCGCGCAGGAAGAAGAATTCAGCCTTGAGCTGCGTAACCGTGACCGTGAGCGCAAACTGATCAAAAAGATCGAGAAGACGCTGAAGAAGGTAGAAGACGAAGATTTCGGCTACTGCGAATCATGCGGCGTAGAAATTGGTATTCGCCGTCTGGAAGCGCGTCCGACAGCCGATCTGTGTATCGACTGCAAAACGCTGGCAGAAATCCGCGAAAAACAAATGGCAGGTTAATTCCGGTCATTTTTACCACGTTTACTACAGGCGGGAGTTTCTCCCGCCTTATTATTTGTTAGTCCGCAAAATGAGCGATTCACACTATATTGGCCGCTTCGCCCCCTCCCCTTCCGGCGAACTGCACTTCGGTTCACTCATTGCCGCCCTCGGGAGCTACCTGCAGGCCCGTGCCCGGCGCGGCATCTGGCGAGTACGTATTGAAGACATTGACCCCCCTCGTGAAGTTCCCGGTGCTGCAGAGACGATTCTGCGTCAGCTGGAACATTACGGCCTGCACTGGGATGGCGAAATTTTATGGCAATCCCAGCGTCATGAAGCCTACCGAGAGGCGCTTAGCTGGCTGCATCAGCAGGATCTGAGCTATTACTGCACCTGTACACGGGCGCGTATTCAAAGCGTCGGCGGTATTTACGACGGCCACTGCCGTGAGTTACGCCTCGGGCCAGAGCAGGCGGCTGTCCGCATCAAGCAACGCCGCCCCGTGTTGCAGTTTACTGACCGGCTACGCGGTGTAATTCAGGCTGACCCGCAACTTGCTGGCGAAGATTTTATTATTCACCGCCGCGACGGGCTGTTTGCCTATAACCTCGCGGTAGTGGTAGATGACCATTTCCAGGGCGTGACGGAAATTGTGCGCGGCGCCGATCTCATAGAACCGACGGTGCGGCAAATTTCGTTGTATCAGCAGTTTGGCTGGCAGGCGCCAGACTATATTCATCTGCCGCTGGCGCTTAACGAACAAGGCGCTAAACTTTCCAAACAAAATCATGCACCTGCCCTGCCGCAAGGCGATCCACGTCCGGTGATTATTGCCGCGCTGCGCTTTCTCGGCCAGCGTGCGGATATCGCGTGGCAGGAAATGCAGGTCGATCAGATCCTTCAGTTTGCCGTCAAAAACTGGAGTCTGACAACGGTGCCAGAATCAGCGATCGTAAATACGCCATTCTCAAATGCGCCACGCTGAGCTATGATTAGCCGCTATTTTTACACAGCAACACTTGTTCTGATTGAAGTTTGACACTACCGAGGTGCACTATTTTTACCCGAGTCGCTAATTTTTGCCGCAAGGTGCTAAGCCGCGAGGAGCGCGAGGCCGAGCTTGCCGTCGCCCG
This sequence comes from Citrobacter sp. wls717, assembly GCF_005280955.1. Classification (NCBI taxonomy): domain Bacteria; kingdom Pseudomonadati; phylum Pseudomonadota; class Gammaproteobacteria; order Enterobacterales; family Enterobacteriaceae; genus Citrobacter; species Citrobacter sp. wls717. The sequence goes on along the minus strand of NZ_SZWW01000006.1, from coordinate 439,130 downwards.
TCCACATATGACGGTAATCCCGCGTGAGCAGCACTCAATCTCCCGCAAAGATATCAGTGAAAATGCCCTGAAGGTAATGTACAGGCTCAATAAGGCCGGATACGAGGCATGGCTGGTTGGCGGGGGCGTGCGCGATCTTTTGCTGGGCAAAAAGCCAAAAGATTTTGATGTCACCACTAACGCAACGCCGGATCAGGTGCGAAAACTGTTTCGCAACTGTCGTCTGGTCGGTCGCCGTTTCCGCCTTGCGCATGTGATGTTTGGCCCGGAAATTATCGAAGTGGCGACCTTTCGCGGCCATCATGAAGGCAGCGAAGCCGATCGCACCACGTCGCAACGCGGGCAAAACGGTATGCTGCTGCGAGATAACATCTTTGGCTCCATTGAAGAAGATGCCCAGCGTCGCGATTTCACGATCAACAGCCTGTATTACAGCGTGGCCGATTTCACCGTGCGTGATTACGTCGGTGGCATGCAGGATCTCGAAGAAGGCATCATTCGCCTGATCGGTAATCCGGAAACGCGCTATCGCGAAGATCCCGTACGTATGCTGCGCGCCGTGCGCTTTGCCGCCAAGCTCGACATGCGTATCAGCCCGGAAACCGCAGAGCCGATCCCGCGTCTGGCAACGCTGTTGAACGACATTCCTCCCGCACGCCTGTTTGAAGAAGCGCTTAAGCTGTTACAGGCGGGCTATGGGTATGAAACCTATAAAAAACTGCGTGAGTACAGCCTGTTCCAGCCGCTGTTCCCAACCATTACGCGCTACTTCACCGAAGACGGTGACAGCCCGATGGAACGCATTATCGCCCAGGTGCTGAAGAATACCGATAACCGCATTAACAATGATATGCGCGTTAACCCGGCGTTCTTGTTCGCCGCCATGTTCTGGTATCCGTTACTGGAAGCCGCACAGAAAATCGCGCAAGAAAGCGGCCTGGCCTATTACGACGCTTTCGCACTGGCAATGAATGACGTACTCGACGAAGCCTGTCGCTCGCTGGCAATCCCGAAACGATTAACCTCGCTGACCCGCGATATCTGGCAGTTGCAGTTACGCATGTCCCGTCGTCAGGGCAAACGCGCCTGGAAGCTGATGGAACATCCGAAGTTCCGCGCCGCCTACGACCTGCTGGCCCTGCGTGCAGAAGTGGAAAACAACGCCGAGCTGCAGCGTCTGGCTCAATGGTGGGGTGAATTCCAGGTTTCAGCGCCGCCGGAGCAAAAAGGCATGCTGAACGAGCTGGATGAAGAGCCTGAACGTCGTCGTCATCGTCGCCCACGTAAACGCGCGCCACGCCGCGAGGGCTCCGCGTGACCAATCGCGAATACCCAATGGATTTCGGGTTGCATCAAGGCGGCGACACAGCGAACTCCCGGGAGCGTACATCAGTACGTGAGTGGGATGAGCGAGGAAAGCCAACACAGATGCAGCTTGAAAGACGACGGGTATATATCGCTATTGGCAGCAACCTCGCCTCCCCGCTGGAGCGGGTGAATGCTGCCGTACAGGCGATCGGTGAAATTCCCGACAGCCGCATTGTGGCCGTCTCTTCATTTTACCGCACACCGCCATTAGGCCCACAGGATCAGCCCGATTACCTGAACGCCGCCGTGGCGCTGGATACCGCTCTCGCCCCAGAAGAATTGCTTAACCATACCCAGCGCATTGAGCTGCAGCAGGGGCGTGTGCGCAAGGCCGAACGCTGGGGTCCGCGTACGCTGGATCTCGACATTATGCTGTTTGGCAATGAAGTGATTAACACCGACCGTCTGACCGTGCCGCACTACGACATGAAAAACCGGGGCTTTATGCTGTGGCCGCTGTTTGAGATCGCCCCTGATCTGATCTTTCCGGATGGTATCAGCTTGCATCAGCATCTCACCGATCTTGGTGCGGCAAAACCCGCCCACTGGTAAAACATAGCCTCCCCTTTAGCGTTTACTGCTTTAGCGCCAAACGATTGCTTAAATCAATTGCCCCCCTGAATGTGACTGTTAGAATGCCGGTAAATATGACTTTCATCATCAGGAAATGTTATGAAACCGACCACCATTTCGCTGTTACAGAAATGCAAACAGGAAAAGAAACGCTTCGCCACCATTACCGCGTACGATTACAGCTTCGCCAAATTATTCGCCGATGAAGGCATCAACGTGATGCTGGTGGGCGACTCACTGGGCATGACAATTCAGGGGCACGACTCCACCCTGCCGGTCACCGTGGAAGATATCGCCTACCACACCCGCGCCGTTCGCCGTGGCGCGCCGAACTGCCTGCTGCTCTCCGACCTGCCGTTTATGGCTTATGCCACGCCGGAACAGACGTTTGAAAACGCGGCCATCGTGATGCGTGCGGGGGCCAATATGGTCAAGATTGAAGGCGGCGCATGGTTGGTTGATACGGTGAAAATGCTCACCGAACGCGCCGTCCCGGTTTGTGGTCATCTGGGGCTGACGCCGCAATCGGTGAATATCTTCGGCGGCTATAAAATTCAGGGCCGCGGCGACGCCGGGCAGGTACTGCTGGATGACGCGCTGGCCTTAGAAGCGGCAGGCGCTCAACTGCTGGTGCTGGAATGCGTGCCGGTTGAACTGGCGAAGCGCGTTACTGAAGCGCTGTCGATTCCGGTGATCGGCATCGGCGCGGGCAACGTCACCGATGGTCAGATCCTGGTAATGCACGATGCGTTTGGCATCACCGGCGGTCATATTCCAAAATTCGCGAAAAATTTCCTTACCGAAGCGGGCGACATACGCGCCGCCGTACGGCAGTATATGGCAGAAGTGGAGTCCGGCGTTTATCCGGGCGAAGAACACAGTTTCCATTAAGGAGTCCAGGTGTGTTAATTATCGAAACCCTGCCGCTGCTGCGTCAGCATATCCGTCGTCTGCGCCAGGAAGGCAAACGCGTCGCATTGGTTCCCTCTATGGGCAATCTGCACGACGGCCACATGAAACTGGTCGATGAGGCAAAAGCCCGAGCTGATGTGGTCATCGTCAGCATTTTCGTCAATCCGATGCAATTCGACAGACCGGAAGATTTGGTGCGCTATCCGCGCACGCTGCAGGAAGACTGCGAAAAACTGAACAAGCGCAAAGTCGATTATGTCTTTGCTCCAGCCGTTGAGGAAATCTACCCGCAGGGGCTGGAAGGCCAGACGTACGTTGATGTTCCCGGCCTCTCTACCATGCTGGAAGGCGCCAGCCGTCCGGGCCACTTCCGCGGTGTCTCAACTATCGTCAGCAAGCTGTTCAACCTGATCCAGCCGGATATCGCCTGCTTTGGCGAGAAGGATTTCCAGCAACTGGCGCTGATTCGCAAAATGGTCGCCGATCTGGGCTACGACATTGAGATAGTCGGCGTGCCGATTATCCGCGCCAAAGATGGTCTGGCGCTCAGCTCGCGTAACGGGTATCTGACGGCAGAGCAGCGTAAAATCGCCCCAGGATTATACAAAGTGATGAGCGGCATCGGCGAAAAGTTACAGGCCGGTGAGCGTGACCTGGACGAGATGATTGCCATTGCAGCGCAAGAACTGAATGAAAAAGGCTTCCGCGCCGACGACATTCAGATCCGCGATGCCGACACGCTGCTTGAACTCACCGAAAACAGCAAACGTGCGGTCATTCTGGTCGCCGCATGGCTGGGACAGGCGCGTTTGATCGATAATCAAAGCGTTACATTAGCCCAGTAGACAGGGGTTAAAAATCGGGCAATACTGCCTGAGAATTTCCAAAGCAGGCTTCAAGCGCCTGCTTAGCCAAGATAAACGACAGGGTATAGAAGTTATGATTCGCACCATGCTGCAAGGCAAGCTCCACCGCGTAAAAGTCACGCAGGCGGACCTGCACTACGAAGGTTCCTGTGCCATTGACCAGGATTTCCTCGATGCCTCCGGTATTCTGGAAAACGAAGCGATTGATATCTGGAACGTGACCAATGGGAAACGTTTCTCAACCTATGCGATTGCGGCTGAACGCGGCTCCAAAATCATCTCGGTGAACGGTGCGGCGGCGCATTGCGCTGAGGTTGGCGACATTGTGATTATCGCCAGCTTCGTCACCATGTCTGATGAAGAAGCCCGGACATGGCGGCCGAAAGTGGCCTACTTTGAAGGCGACAACGAAATGAAGCGCACCGCGAAAGCTATTCCGGTCCAGGTTGCCTGATAGTCCTTACCCCTGCGGCTGATTGACGATCAGCCGCGACATCGTTTCCAGCGAATCCGTGCGTAAAATATACAGCCTTTTGAGCAGCATCGGATTATCGCCCGGCTTCACCTTCCCTCTCACCGTGGTTACCGCCATGTGAAATCCCGCATCGCCCGCCGCTTTTACCGCCGTGGCGTTATAACCGCCAAACGGATATGAAAGATACAGGACGTGAGGATTGAACTGGGACAGCGCCCGCCGCGAACGGGCAAAATCGAACAGAATGTTGTGATAGTTGCGGCTCAGCAGGATCGGCCGATGATGAGCGTCCACTCGATGTAAAAAATGGGTATGCGACTGGAAGTCAAACACATCCCTGATCCCATTCAGTTCAGAGACGCTCATAAACTGTAGCGATTTCGGATCCCACTTCTGCGGATGGCGCTTAATGCGTGACGAGATGATAAACGCCGTCGCCTTCATGCCGTTCTGTTTCAACACCGGATAAGCATAACGACTCACCGACTTCAGACCATCGTCGAAAGTCAGCACCACCGCCCGCGCCGGGAGGTTCATATTGTTGCGTACATAGCCTTCCAGTTGATACATCGTCAGCGTCGTGTAGCCGCGATCGTGTAGCCAGGCCATCTGGTTGCTAAAAGCGCGTACGGAGGTTGTGGTGGAGGTGTGACGAAAGCGGGTATTCTCTTCATCACGCAGAATATGATGATAGGTTAACACCGGGATGCCGTTATCTTCCTGCGCATCCAGAGCACTGATATAGGCCAGTCTGCCGCCAATGCGGATCTGGTACCACGTCTGGTTGAGTCGGTCTTTAAGCTTACTGATTATGGGATAGCGCAGATTATCCGCCAGCACGCCAAACGGGGCGCTACCGACATCCGGGGCATTATAAACCGGTGTATCTTTCCAGGTAATCAGGCTTTGATTGCTGAGGGGTTTATTGAGATCGCCCAAACCATCGTCAACTTTCTGCCGCCCCTGAACAGGCTCCAGATGCCCTTTATCAATAAACCCGGTACCAAAGCCAAAGGTAAATTCGTAATAGTCAGCCGCTATCGGCTCTACGGCAAGGATCTGCCCGGCGCGAACATTCCCCACCGTCACCATTTTGTCACCTATCTGCGCCCACACGGCAGCCGCTTCGGTAGTTTGCATGTAGCGAGCAGGCAAAGCCGCAGCTACGCTGCCAGAAGACAGGAGCAACAAAATAAGCACAACGCGCATAACCATATGAGATAACCGAACCGAGGCGAGAAACCTCGGCTATTGTAGCAAAAGCGCCATCAATACCAACGATTAATACTCGTACAAATCATGCTTCAACACGAAGGGGGGATTTTTTTGTTGTTGATGCCAGAGGCTTGAGACTTCCGGCCCGCCAAGCGTAACAATGCAATCGCGAAACGCAGAACTGCTCATTGATTCCCGCGACGAAAGCATTCGCTCAAGCAATGAATAGCTGATACCTGAAATCACTTCACACTGGGGGTGTTTGTGGCTCATTAACGAGGCCACGCGGTACGGTGCGGCCCCCGCGGTATCCGTCAGGAAGATCACGCCCTCGCCTGAGTCAGTAGCATGCAGAGCGTGGCACATCATGCGGCTCAGCATATTTGAGCTGAGCCCACGCCAAAAACTTACCGCCTGGCATTGGGCCAACGGGCCGTGCTTCTGCTCCAGACGATGCAGCATATCCTGTGCCTTATCGTCATGACAGGTAATTACCCAACCTAACATTGCCTTCCTCCTTAGCAGGCAAGTAGTTTATCAATGTGATAAATCCATAATGGTGATAAGCGTCAAAAGTCTTCCTCTCCCGAGCAGAGAGAGGAAGAAAGAATTAACTGCGCAAACCGCGTCCACGCTGGATCAGGTACCAGCACAGCAAATAAAACACCGCGATGAACACCACCAGCACGCCAAACGTGGTGACCAGCGGAACATCATGGATACCCAGGAAGCCGTAGCGGAATCCGCTGATCATGTAGACAATTGGGTTCAGGTGCGACAGCCCCTGCCAGAACGGCGGCAGCAGCGTTAACGAATAGAATACGCCCCCCAGGTAGGTCAGTGGTGTTAGTACGAAGGTTGGGATCAGGCTGATATCGTCAAAGGTTTTGGCGAAGACTGCATTCAGTAAGCCCGCCAGCGAGAACAGTATCGCGGTCAGCACCAATGTGAGCGCCACAAACACCCACGAATGTACCTGGAACGGCACAAAGAACAGCGACACCGCGGTAACCAGAATGCCCACGCACAGCCCGCGCGCCACGCCGCCGCCGACAAAACCAGCGATAATGACGTGCGTCGGTACCGGAGCGACCAGCAGTTCTTCAATATTGCGTTGAAACTTGGCGCTAAAGAATGACGATGCCACGTTAGCGTACGAGTTGGTGATTACTGCCATCATAATCAGCCCCGGCACAATAAACTGCATGTAGCTAAAACCATGCATTTCGCCGATACGCGAGCCAATCAAATTACCAAAAATAATAAAATAGAGCGTCATGGTGATGACGGGAGGAACCAGAGTCTGGACCCAGATACGCATAAAGCGGTGGATCTCTTTCGCCCAGATGCTTTTCAGCGCAACCCAATACAGCTGCATCATGCGCGATCTCCTTGTTTTTCATGCACCAGAGAAACAAACAGTTCTTCCAGTCGGTTCGCTTTGTTACGCATACTTAATACCTGAATACCCTGGGCGCTCAGTTGTGAGAACACGCTGTTAACCCCTTGCTCACGCAGAACTTCCACTTCCAGCGTCGAGGTATCAACCAGACGATACTGATACCCTTCCAGTTTTGGCAGCGGGCTTTTCGGCGCCAGATCGAGAATAAAGGTTTCTGATTTCAGTTTAGAGAGCAGGCTCTTCATGGAGGTATTTTCCACCAGCTCGCCGTGCTGAATAATACCGATATTGCGACACAGCATTTCCGCTTCTTCGAGATAGTGGGTGGTCAGAATAATTGTGGTGCCTTTGTCGTTTAAATCTTTTAAAAAGCCCCACATTGAACGACGTAGCTCAATGTCGACGCCCGCTGTCGGTTCGTCGAGAATCAACAGCTTTGGCTCATGCATCAGCGCACGAGCGATCATCAGACGACGTTTCATCCCGCCGGAAAGCATACGCGCACGTTCGTTACGCTTTTCCCACAAGTCGAGCTGTTTTAGATATATTTCGCTACGCTTAACGGCTTCTTTATGCTCAACGCCGTAGTAACCTGCCTGGTTGACCACGATCTGCTGCACGGTTTCAAACGGGTTAAAGTTAAACTCCTGCGGCACCAGACCAAGCTGACGTTTAGCGTTAACCGTATCTTTATCGAGATCGTATCCGAAGACGCTTACCCGTCCGGAAGTTTTATTCACCAGCGAACTGATAATGCCGATGGTGGTGGATTTACCTGCGCCATTCGGTCCCAAAAGCGCATAAAAATCACCCGCTTCGACTTGCAAATCTATGCCGCGTAGCGCCTGCACGCCACCGGGATAGGTTTTCTTAAGTTCTTGAAGTTCCAGAGCAATGGTCATGGTTTTTTACTTACCTTACGTTCTGACATTTCATATATAGTTTAATTAATGCTGGAGTTACCCTATATTAGCCCATCGAATTTATCTGGTTTCGGGTCGTACAACTCCATGAAAGACATAGATACACTCATCAGCAACAATGCACTATGGTCAAAGATGCTGGTAGAAGAGGATCCCGGATTTTTTGAAACGCTGACACATGCGCAGAATCCACGTTTTCTATGGATTGGATGTTCCGATAGCCGCGTTCCCGCTGAACGATTGACCGGTCTGGAACCGGGCGAATTATTCGTCCACCGTAATGTTGCCAATCTGGTTATTCACACCGACCTGAACTGCCTCTCAGTGGTTCAGTATGCGGTGGATGTGCTGGAAGTGGAACATATTATTATTTGCGGCCACTACGGATGTGGCGGCGTCCAGGCGGCTATTGAAAATAAAGAACAGGGGCTGATTGATAACTGGTTACTGCATATTCGCGATATCTGGTTTAAACACAGCTCACTGCTGGGCGAAATGCCGCAGGAACGCCGCATGGACACTCTGTGCGAACTGAATGTCATGGAGCAGGTCTATAACCTGGGTCATTCAACGATTATGCGATCCGCCTGGAAGCGCGGTCAGAAAGTCACGATTCACGGCTGGGCCTACGGTATTCATGATGGCCTGCTGCGCGATCTCGACGTCACCGCCACCAGCCGCGAAACGCTGGAGCAGCGCTATCGCCAGGGGTTATCTAACCTCAGCCAGAAACACTGCAACCATAAATAATGTGACATTGCCGGGAGGCGGCTATGCCTTACCCGGCCTACAAACCTGCGCCGTAGGCCTGATAAGCGAAGCGCCATCAGGCACTCCAGCCAATTACTCGTCCAGCAGCACTACTTTGCCAACGTACGGCAGATGGCGATAACGCTGGGCATAGTCAATGCCGTAGCCGACCACAAACTCATCTGGAATAGAGAATCCGATAAACTCAACCGGCACATCCACTTCACGACGGGAAGGTTTATCCAGCAGCGTACAGATAGCCAGGGATTTCGGCTCGCGCAGGCTCAGAATCTCACGCACTTTAGACAGCGTGTTGCCGGAGTCGATGATGTCTTCAACAATCAGCACGTCTTTGCCACGAATGTCTTCATCCAGGTCTTTCAGGATTTTAACATCACGCGTGGTAGACATTCCGCTGCCATAACTGGATGCAGTCATGAAATCGACTTCGTGGGAGACATGCACTTCACGGCACAGGTCCGCCATAAACATAAATGAGCCGCGTAACAGACCAACCAGCACCATATCGCTGCCGCTGTCCTTATAACGTTCGTTAATCTGACGTCCCAGTTCAGCAATACGCGCTTTGATCTCCGCTTCCGGGATCATGACTTCAACAGTATGTTTCATATCTCTAACCATATGATTTAAAAACAAATCACTCAATGCTTACTTTTAATAAGCGAGCATCTAAGCGCAAGGCACGCAGTATACCAGCAAAAGCATTCATCCGCGGCATCTGTTGATAAAGTTCATTGTGTGACAATCATCACGCGTTTTAACTCCTATAATTAACTGCTATTAAAGAAATAACACCTGTGATGGTATTTTTTATGGCAAATAACAACGTACGATCCCAACGACTTATCGTGACACTGAGTGCTCTGTTCGCCGCACTTTGTGGACTCTATCTCCTGATTGGCGGAGGCTGGCTGGTCGCCATCGGTGGCTCCTGGTATTACCCTATTGCGGGTCTGGCCATGCTCGGCGTGGCCTTCCTGCTATGGCGTAGTCAACGCTCCGCGCTTTGGCTGTATGCCGTCCTGCTTCTCGCCACTATGATTTGGGGCGTATGGGAAGTCGGGTTTGATTTCTGGGCATTAACACCGCGTAGCGATATCCTGGTCTTCTTCGGTATCTGGCTGATTCTGCCGTTCGTCTGGCGCCATCTCATCGTACCTTCCAGCGGGGCGGTAACAGCGCTGGTCGTCGCACTACTGATTAGCGGCGGGATCCTGACCTGGGCGGGTTTCAACGATCCGCAGGAAATACACGGCACGCTGAGCGCGGATACAACCCCGGCCGAAGCAATTTCACCGGTGGCCGACGAGGACTGGCCCGCTTACGGGCGCAATCAGGAAGGTCAACGCTACTCACCGTTAAAACAAATTAACGCCGACAACGTACATCAATTGAAAGAAGCCTGGGTATTTCGTACCGGTGATTTAAAACAGCCGAACGATCCGGGTGAAATCACCAATGAAGTCACGCCGATCAAAGTTGGTGATACGCTCTATCTGTGTACCGCCCACCAGCGTCTGTTTGCACTTGATGCAGCGAGTGGTAAAGAGAAGTGGCATTTCGATCCGCAACTCAATACCAACACCTCTTTCCAGCACGTGACCTGTCGCGGCGTTTCTTATCATGAAGCACGGGCCGATAACGCCAGCCCGGAAGTGGTGGCTGACTGTCCGCGCCGCATCATCCTGCCGGTGAACGATGGCCGTCTGTTTGCCCTGAACGCGGAAACCGGCAAGCTGTGCGCAACCTTCGCCAATAAAGGCATCCTTAACTTACAGACCAACATGCCGGATACCACGCCTGGTCTGTATGAGCCGACGTCGCCGCCCATCATTACTGATAAAACCATCGTGATTGCCGGGTCGGTGACCGATAACTTCTCCACCCGCGAAACCTCCGGCGTTATCCGTGGTTTCGATGTGAATACCGGTAAGCTGCTGTGGGCGTTCGACCCAGGCGCCAAAGATCCCAATTTCATCCCGTCAGATGAACATACGTTCACCTTTAACTCACCAAACTCCTGGGCCCCTGCGGCCTATGACGCGAAGCTGGATCTGGTGTATCTGCCCATGGGCGTCACCACTCCGGACATCTGGGGCGGTAACCGCACGCCGGAACAGGAACGTTATGCCAGCGCCATCCTGGCGTTAAATGCCACGACCGGGAAATTGGCCTGGAGCTATCAAACCGTTCATCACGATCTATGGGATATGGACTTACCGGCGCAGCCGACGCTGGCGGATATCACCGTTAAAGGGCAGAAAGTCCCGGTCATTTACGCCCCGGCGAAAACCGGTAACATCTTCGTGCTCGACCGCCGTAATGGTGAACTGGTGGTACCTGCCCCGGAAAAACCGGTGCCTCAGGGCGCAGCCAAAGGTGATTACGTCAGCAAAACCCAGCCGTTCTCCGATCTCACCTTCCGTCCGCAGAAAGATTTGAGCGGTGCGGATATGTGGGGCGCCACCATGTTCGACCAGTTGGTGTGTCGCGTGATGTTCCACCAACTGCGTTATGAGGGCATCTTCACCCCGCCTTCAGAGCAGGGTACGCTGGTGTTCCCTGGCAACCTGGGGATGTTTGAATGGGGCGGCATCTCCGTTGATCCTAACCGTCAGGTGGCGATTGCCAACCCGATGGCCTTGCCGTTTGTATCGAAGCTGATCCCACGTGGCCCAGGCAATCCTATGGAGCCGCCGAAAGATGCCAAAGGCACCGGCACAGAATCAGGGATTCAGCCCCAGTATGGTGTTCCGTTCGGCGTCACGCTGAATCCGTTCCTGTCGCCATTTGGCCTGCCGTGTAAGCAGCCAGCCTGGGGCTACATCTCCGCCGTGGATCTGAAGACCAATGAAGTGGTGTGGAAAAAACGTATTGGCACACCGCAGGACAGCATGCCGTTCCCAATGCCGGTTCAGGTGCCGTTCAATATGGGAATGCCAATGCTGGGGGGGCCTATTTCCACCGCCGGTAACGTGCTGTTCATTGCCGCGACCGCCGACAACTATCTGCGCGCCTACAACATGAGTAACGGTGAGAAATTGTGGCAAGGTCGTCTACCGGCAGGTGGACAGGCGACACCGATGACCTATGAAGTGAATGGCAAACAGTATGTGGTGATCTCCGCCGGAGGTCACGGGTCGTTTGGCACGAAGATGGGCGATTATATCGTGGCGTACGCCTTGCCGGACGACGCTAAATAACTGAAAAGCCCGGTGGCGCTAAGCTTACCGGGCCTACGGATACGACATACAGGCCGGGTAAGGCGAAGCCGCCACCCGGCTTTTTTATACCGTGAATCCGAGCATCATGCCGGTATCTTCATGCTCTAACAAATGGCAATGCGCCATATAGGCATGCTCTTTCGGCGCATTGTGGTCAAACTTCACCAGCACCTCGCTGACGCCGCCTTCTACCCGTACTGTGTCCTTCCATCCCGCGCGGTGCGCGGCAGGCGCGTTGCCATTCTCAGACAAAATGCGGAACTGGGTGCCGTGAATATGGAACGGATGCAGCATCATGTCGCCCTGACCAGAAATCACCCAGCGCTCATGCTGACCTTTCGCCGCGGCGAACATGGGTTTATTCATATCAAACGCCAGACCGTTAATCCGGTTGGCATTATGGAAATCAAATGATCCCGCCTGCTTCATGTTGCCATGCTGCATATTCCCCATGTTGCCATGGTTCATATTGCCATGATTCATCTTCCCGTGGCCCATATTGTCATTATTCATATGGTCCATCATCTTCCCATGATCCATACCCGCCATCGCCTGACCACCGTACTTCTTCATCAGCATTTGCATGCCCATCATGTCGAGCATCGGATCCATAGATAGCTGTAGTTTGCGCACCGTCAGGCCATCCAGTGACGGCAATGACGGCATGGATGTCAGCGAATCAGGCAGCGTTGCGGAAGCGGTAATCAGCAGCGGCTGAACGCGCATCACCGGGTGCGGCTTATCAAATGGCGTAACCGCCATCCCCATCTGGCTGACAGGAAGAGTGACCAGATCAAACGCCTTACCGTCGCTCACATCCACCAGCACTTCAAAGCGCTCGCCCATCAGCATAGGAAGTTCAGTTACTTTGACCGGTTCCGCCAACAGTCCACCATCGCTGGCAATAACGTACAGAGGACGATTGTCGCTGGCGGCAATATTCAGCGAGCGAGCGTTACACCCGTTCAGCAGGCGCAAACGCAGCCAACCGCGCGGCGCTGCATGCTGAGGATAAATCGCGCCGTTGGTCAGCAGCGTATCGCCAAACCAGCCGACGGCAGCGGTCATCATGTCCAGTTGGTAGTTGATCTGTCCATCGGCGGAAAACTGCTTATCCTGAATAATCACCGGCACATCATCTATGCCCCACTGCTTCGGCAGTAGTAGTTTGTGAATCTCTTCATCTTCAATTAGCACCAGTCCGGCCAGCCCCATCGCCACCTGACGACCGGTTTTGCCATGCTGATGCGGGTGGAACCAACAGGTTGCTGCCCGTTGATCCGGGGTGAAAGTGACAGAGCGTTTCCCGCCTGCCGGGATAATACCTTGCGGCCCACCGTCAACCTCACCAGGAATTTCCAGTCCGTGCCAGTGCAACGTCGTCTCTTCGGCAAGCTGGTTGTGGATATCCACCGTCACCGATTGCCCTTTGTTCAGCTTTAGCGCCGGTCCGAGCAAATTGCCGTTATATCCCCACGTCGTGGCGGTTTTACCTGCAAAGCTCGACTGCCCGACTTGCGCAATCAACTGAATGCGATTAGAAGCATCGGCGGTTAACAGGTCTGGAATGGGCAATGCCGGACGGTCGGCGGCAAATACGCTACGGCTCCACAGAGGTAATGCTGACGCGACGCCCAGCGCCACGGAGTACTTTAAAAAGTCACGACGTTGCATAATCACTTCCTTATATTCAGCAGCTTAAGCAGGCTATCTTTTAAGCATAAGCCTTCCCCTTACGGGAAGGTCAAGTAAACGGCTAATAATAAAGGTCGTCGCTTCGCTCGCAGTGTGCTAACGTTTAAATTCCGTGATGCAGTGGTAGAAGCAATGAAGACGTTTTTCAGAACAGTTTTGTTCGGCAGCCTGATGGCCGTATGCGCAAATAGCTACGCGCTGAGCGAGTCCGAAGCCGAAGATATGGCCGATTTAACGGCAGTTTTTGTTTTTCTGAAAAATGACTGTGGATACCAGAATTTGCCAAATGGGCAGATCCGTCGCGCACTGGTCTTTTTTGCCCAGCAAAACCAGTGGGATCTGAGTAATTACGACACCTTCAACATGAAGGCGCTGGGTGAGGACAGCTATCGCGATCTCAGCGGTATCGGCATCCCAACGGCAAAAAAATGCAAAGCGCTGGCGCGTGATTCCCTGAGCCTGTTGGCTTACGTTAAATAATCCACCGCCGTTACTCTGGCTGTACCAGCGTCAGGGCCACGGATTGCGCTTTTAATTCAGCCTTTGCGCCTTGCGGTAAATTCACATCGGTAACAATATCAGTAAAGCGGCTAAGCGGCGCGACGTTAAATAACGAATGCGCGCCATACTTACTGCTATCCGCCAGTAATACCTTCCGTTGCGCATTGGCAATAATTTCTTGCTTCAGTCCCGCTTTGTCTTCCGTTGGCGTGGTCACCCCCTTGTCCATGCTCCAGGTGTTACAGCTCATAAAGGCGATATCGGGATAGACGCTACGCAACATTTTCCGTCCAAACTCACCAATGCAGGACTGACTGCTGTCATCAATGCGCCCACCAACTATCGTCACTTCTATCTGGCGGAATTCTGATAAAAACAGGGCAATATGCAGATCAACAGTAATGACGCGCAGCGGCAAATGGGTCAGACATTTTGCCAGCTCCAGCATTGTGGTACCGGCATCAAGCACCACGGCATCGCCAGCATGCACCATTGAGGCGGCAAAACGCGCAATCGCCCGTTTCTCAGCGGGCGATCGCAGTTGCTTTTCATTGGTGGTCGGCTGCGCCGCTTCAAAACGTCGCAGGGCAACACCGCCGTGGCTACGGCTGATCACGCCCTGTTCATCCAGCTTGATGAGGTCGCGTCTGATTGTTGCTGGAGAGGCGTCAACCGCCTCAACCAGTTGCTCCACGGTAACCAGCGTATGATTTTTCAAATACGCCACAATCTTATCCAGACGGTGTTGGCCTTTCATAACAGTAAATTACGCCAGTTGCATTGCCAGTTTGATCGATACGGCCATGCTCTCAGATTTTGCTTTTCCCGTCCAGGCGATATCAAATGCCGTACCGTGATCGGCTGAGGTACGAATAAACGGCAAACCTGCTGTGATATTTACCCCATCATAAAAACCAAGCAACTTAAGCGGGATATGACCCTGATCGTGATACATCGCCACCACCATGTCGTACTGGCCTTCATAAGCCTGCAAAAAAACAGTATCCGGCGGGCACGGTCCGTATACATTCATCCCCTTCGCTTTCATATTCTCAATCGCAGGCCCGACAATGCGGATTTCCTCATCACCAAACAGGCCATTCTCACCGGCATGTGGATTCACCCCCGCGACGGCAATACGCGGATGCGCAAAACCGACGCGCTTCAGGAAGGTATCGGCAATGCCAATCACCGTTTCAACACGTTGCCCATCGAGCGTATCGAGAAATTTGCGCAAAGCAATATGCGTGGAAACATGGATGACTTTCAGCTTGTCGGTGTAGAGCACCATGGCGTAATCACGACTTTCCGTCAACGTTGCCAGTAGTTCCGTATGTCCGGGATAATTGTGTCCGCCAAGATGTAATGCTTCTTTATTCAACGGCGCGGTCGCAATGGCGTGCACATCGCCCTTCATCGCCAGTTCCGCCGCCCGTTTTACACAGCGATAGGCCAGATCGCCTGCCTGCGCCTGCACTGTTCCCGGGACCAGTTCGTCGGGTTGCGCCAACGGTTCATCAATCACATGAATCGTACCCGGTTCGAATCGGGCATCAGCAACCTTTTCGATTGCGCGGAATGTCACCCCTTCAGCCAGCCCCTGGGCCTGTAATCGCTGCAGAGTTTGCAGGCACCCAACCACCACCAGCGGGGCGCCATTAAGGTCATCTTCACGCAGTGCTTTAACAATAATTTCCGGACCAATCCCCGCCGGATCTCCCATCGTAATCGCAATAGTTTTAGTTACCACGGTACATCTCCTCAATAAAATAAAGCGCATCACAAAGGGTCGTGTCGGAACCGAATCCACCCGCTTTGGTGATCACTGGCAAGTCATCAATCTCGCTGTTCACAAATGTTCCACACGGAATACAGGGGGCAACCTCACTTTGAATGCGATACCCTTCTGCCCCCAGCGCACTGGCGACCGCCGTAGCAATATCGCCTCCGGTCAGGAACAAACCGCCGATACGCGCCCGTTCAATAATCCGCAATGTTATCTCTCCAAGCCGCCGACTCAGCAACTCTCCCAACTGTTGCCGGCTCATCCCCAGGTTGGCGCACAGCGAGTCGATCATATTCCGGTCTTCTGCACGCCGACTGGTACGCAAGATCGTGTGCTGTTGCTGGCTCAACTGCACGCAAGCCTGTTCAACAACAGAGGCCATTTCCTGCTCAAATGACGATGCAGACAATCGCGCAGCATCGATTTCAACCACCGTTGCCCGGCCCTGGCACAACGCTTTTTCCACCTGACGTCGCGTTGCTTCGCTCATTGAGCCCGCCACGACCAGCACCGGTAATGCCTGCTTTTCTTGCATAAACGTTCCGGCAGGTAAGGCATTGGCAAGCCCTGCCGCCCCGACCAATAACGGCATCTGTTTTTGTTCGCAAACAGCGTGTGCGATTAGCGACAGATCTCGCTCTTCCACTGCATCCACAACCACCATGCATTCGCCTTCTGTCGCAAAAGCGCGAAGCAGCGCGCTTAAGCTTCCCCGACGCACATCCGATAGCGACACCTCATGTACCGGGATATCGCTTTGCAACGCGATCAGCTCAGCAATACGAGAAGAGTGAATGGGCGTTTTTGGATCGCTGGCAAATTCCGTCTCTAACAGCGGCACGCCATGTACCAGACATAATCCATCCTGCGTGGTACGCCCGGCAGCAGGGATCGCTGCCGCAATCACGGCCAGCGTCCGACCAGCAGCACGCATCGCTGAGGTGACTTCGGCCCCGACATTGCCCCGGAAAGTAGAGTCGATTTTTTTGTATACCAGCGGTGTTACCGCTTCTTCACACCATGGCGCTAACGCCTGTTGTACAGCTGCAGCGGCCTGCATTGCAGGCATCGCCCGACTTTCGGTGTTGATGACCAGAACATCGGCGCGACGAGAGGGTTTCTGCGCAGGTGTGAGCATGACCTCCGTACGTGCGCCTTTTTTCGCCAACTGTACGCCGGTATCGTTAGACCCCGTAAAATCATCGGCGATAACGATCATTTTCATGCTTTGTTCTCCTGAACTGCCTGGCGCGCCTGCTTTTTCGCCACCCACGACGTAAGAATTGGCGTCAGAATAGCGGTCGTGATGACTGACGCTGCGATCAACGGCGCAGCCGCAGCAGCAACCTCTGCCAGCGATGGATCGGCTTGTGCTATCGCCAACGGCGTCGCTACCGCGTTCCCTGCAGTACTGGATGCAGCAGCGCCAGCAATACCACTCCCTCCGACGAGACGGTCGGCGCGAATGTTAAAGAAGCCGCCAACAAAGGTAGTCAGCACCCCCAACAGGATGCCCGCCAGACCGCCCTGCAGCAGCATTTCCAGGTTAATACCGGCCCCAAGCGCAAAGGCAAAGAAAGGAATGAGCAACGGACCGCCTTTGGTCAGGAAGTCACGCATATTGGCATCGAGGTTACCGAGGATCATACCTACCACCAGCGGTACCAAAACCGCCACCAGCGCCATGATAGGAATATTTGCCATACCCGCCGCGCCCAATGCGATCATGGTAAAGAAAGGCCCATCATTCAGCGACAAGATAGAGATCGCACCGACATCACGTTCGTTGCCAAACTCCCCCACCAGCGCCGCATAAAGCCCGCCATTGGAGTTACTCATTGCCGCAATAATGGCGACACCGCTTAAGCCAAAGATACCTTCCGCGCCAAACAGATGTTCAACCCCGAGACCAATCGCGATGGCGACAAGTAATTTTGTCAGCGTAATCGTACCGCCTTGTAACAAAGCTTGTGGCGCCGCCTTTACGCTAATCCCTGCGCCCATGCAGAGCAGGAACGCGCCAATTAGAGGAGCTGCGCCATTTTTAAATAAAGCAGTGGTGAATCCACCAATCTGCAACGCCTGCGGGGCAAAAGTGTTGATAATGGCACCGATAACCAACGGCACAACCATCATGCCGCCGGGTACACGTTCTATTGCCTTCTTGATGTTC
Organism: Citrobacter sp. wls717; assembly: GCF_005280955.1. Taxonomy (NCBI): domain Bacteria; kingdom Pseudomonadati; phylum Pseudomonadota; class Gammaproteobacteria; order Enterobacterales; family Enterobacteriaceae; genus Citrobacter; species Citrobacter sp. wls717. The sequence continues at coordinate 421,246 of NZ_SZWW01000006.1, read as the reverse complement.
ATGGTCTTCCCGCCTGTTGTTATGTTGTGATTAAATAAAATCATAACGATTATATTCAATCAAAATAAAAGCGCAAACGCGGCAGATCACAGTTTAATAATGATCAATAAAAATCAAATAATCATTTTTGTGAAAAAAAAGCCGGGTTCGTCTCACCCGGCTTGATTGATATCTGAAATTTCTCAGGATTGATGGACAAATTCACGGTACGCCGCGACCACTTGCAGAAAATCCTCTACGCCGCAGAGCGAAAAGCTCTCTTCGTCGTAGTAGCTCATCCCCTCTTCCATTTCATCGCCTGAAAACTCAAGCTGATTGGCGCGAATCATCACCTCTTCGCCATCCAGCCAGAGCGTGTATTCATGCCCTGCTCGCTGCCAGGAGCGCTCACTGCCCTTAACCGCACGCGCCGCCTGTTCCACTTCATCAAGTAAGGCCAGGTTCTCTTTCACTTCTTCATTAAACCAGTGCCCCACCACCTCGTGGCCCATGGACATACGCACTTTTACCACTCCGGTAATATCGCGCAGAAATTCGTAATCCATAATGTCTTCCTCTGCTCCCGGCAATGCGCCAATACCGCATTGCGCCTTGCTGTAATTATCGCAGCAGCGCGGCAGAAAAAAAGCGTAGCGGGTATAAGGAATAGAAATAAAAATGCCCGGAGAAGCAGACTTCTCCGGGCATTGATGCGTTTTTACACAAAACGCGTTAGCGCATTAGACTGCGGTCTGGAAAATCACGCCGTCCGCTTTCTCGGTGTACTGAGAAAGCTGGTCGAAGTTCAGATAACGGTAGGTATCCACCGCCGTCTTATCCACCTGCGCCACATAGGTCTGATACTCTTCCGCTGTAGGCAGTTTGCCAATCAGCGCCGCAACCGCCGCCAGCTCAGCAGAAGCCAGATAGACGTTTGCCCCGGTACCTAAACGGTTCGGGAAGTTACGGGTAGAGGTCGATACCACCGTTGCGCCGTCAGCCACACGCGCCTGGTTACCCATACACAGGGAACAGCCAGGGATCTCAATACGCGCGCCGCTCTTACCAAACACGCTGTAGTAGCCTTCTTCGGTCAGCTGCGCCGCGTCCATACGGGTCGGCGGAGCCACCCACAGGCGCGTCGGCAGTTGGCCTTTGTGCGCATCCAGCAGCTTACCAGCGGCGCGGAAGTGGCCGATGTTGGTCATGCAGGAACCGATGAACACTTCGTCGATCTTCTCGCCCTGCACGTCGGACAGCAAACGCGCATCGTCCGGATCGTTCGGCGCACACAGGATCGGCTCTTTGATATCCGCCAGATCGATGTCGATCACCGCCGCGTATTCCGCGTCAGCATCGGCTTCCAGCAACTGCGGATCCGCCAACCATTTTTCCATGCCCTGCACGCGACGTTCCAGCGTACGACGATCGCCGTAGCCTTCTGCAATCATCCACTTCAGCAGCACGATGTTGGAGGTCAGGTACTCGATAATCGGTTCTTTGTTCAGCTTGATGGTACAACCGGCAGCGGAACGCTCGGCGGAAGCATCGGTCAGTTCAAACGCCTGCTCGACTTTCAGATCCGGCAGACCTTCAATTTCCAGGATGCGGCCAGAGAAGATGTTTTTCTTCCCTTTCTTCTCCACGGTCAGCAGGCCCTGTTTAATTGCATACAGCGGGATGGCGTGTACCAGATCGCGCAGAGTGATGCCCGGCTGCATTTTGCCTTTGAAGCGCACCAGAACGGATTCCGGCATATCCAGCGGCATCACGCCGGTCGCGGCAGCAAACGCCACCAGACCAGAGCCCGCCGGGAAGGAAATACCAATCGGGAAACGGGTATGGGAGTCACCGCCAGTACCGACGGTATCCGGCAGCAGCATGCGGTTCAGCCAGGAGTGGATAACGCCGTCGCCCGGACGCAGCGACACACCGCCGCGGTTCATGATGAAGTCTGGCAGCGTGTGGTGCGTGTTCACGTCCACCGGCTTCGGATACGCCGCAGTGTGACAGAAGGACTGCATCACCAGGTCAGAAGAGAAGCCCAGACACGCCAGGTCTTTTAGTTCATCACGGGTCATCGGGCCAGTGGTATCCTGGGAACCCACGGAAGTCATCTTCGGTTCGCAGTACGCACCCGGGCGGATACCTTTCACGCCGCAAGCGCGGCCAACCATTTTCTGCGCCAGAGAGAAGCCGCGGCTGCTTTCCGCCACGTCTTTCGCCTGACGGAAAACGTCTGAGTGCGGCAGACCCAGCGCTTCACGCGCTTTGGTGGTCAGGCCACGACCGATAATCAGCGGGATACGGCCGCCGGCGCGGACTTCGTCGATCAGCACGTCGGTTTTCAGTTCAAATGTCGCCAGCAGCTCACCGGTTTCGTGGTTGCGCACTTCACCGCTGTAAGGGTAAACATCAATCACGTCGCCCATGTTCATGTTCGACACATCGACTTCAATCGGCAGCGCGCCCGCATCTTCCATGGTGTTGAAGAAGATAGGCGCAATTTTGCCGCCGAGGCACAGACCGCCGCCGCGCTTGTTCGGCACATGCGGGATATCATCGCCCATGAACCACAGTACGGAGTTGGTCGCCGATTTACGGGAGGAACCGGTGCCGACAACATCACCGACGTAGGCCAGCGGGTAGCCTTTTTTCTGTAATGCTTCGATTTGTTTGATCGGGCCAACGACGCCCGGCTGATCCGGGTCAATGCCTTCACGGGCGTTTTTCAGCATCGCCAGGGCGTGCAGAGGGATATCCGGGCGGGACCAGGCATCCGGGGCCGGAGAGAGGTCATCGGTGTTGGTTTCACCCGTCACTTTAAAGACGGTAACGGTGATTTTTTCAGCAAGCTGAGGACGGTTCAGGAACCATTCGGCATCAGCCCAGGACTGCATTACCTGCTTCGCATATTCGTTGCCCGCTTTGGCTTTTTCTTCTACATCGTAGAAGTTATCGAACATCAGCAGCGTTGAAGAGAGCGCTTTGGCAGCAATCGGTGCCAGTTTTGCGTCGTCCAGCGCATCGATCAGCGGATGAATGTTGTAACCACCCTGCATGGTGCCCAGCAGTTCAATGGCTTTTTCTGGCGTGACCAGTGGGGAGGTGGTGTCGCCTTTCGCGACAGCAGCGAGAAAACCGGCTTTAACATATGCGGCTTCATCTACGCCAGGAGGAACGCGGTTGATCAACAGGTCTAACAGGAATTCTTCTTCGCCCACAGGCGGGGTCTTCAGCAGCTCGACAAGTGCGGCCATTTGGGTTGCGTCTAAAGGTTTGGGCACAATCCCCTGGGCAGCACGCTCAGCTACGTGCTTACGGTATTCTTCTAGCACGACGATATCTCCTCGCTCTCATTGTCATAATGCGGCGCTTTTGTTGATGGGCGATTCTCTTCACGCTCCTGTGAGACAGTAGTTAGTAGGGTAAATGCCCGGTACCGCATAAGGCACAATAACAGGATTTTCTTTAAGTGTTAATCTGTTTACAAAAAAGCAACATAAAAAATTGGCTGAATCGTTAAGAATGGTGTAGCGGCGAGGCGGGACGCATTTCAGAGGGATAAAGGGCGCCGTAAAGCGGTTGATTTTCAAGCGTGACATGCTGAATTTTCCAGCGTTTTTTTAGCCATCAGATATAATTGTGTAATAAATACTCACACTCTTTTTCCGGACCTGCCGGCTGAATCCCCAATAAAAGTCAAAACTGTCAAACACGGGTGCATGATACTCGCGGCAACAGGAACGCCTCACGGCACAGCGCTTGTCTCGTTGGAGTCATTTTATGAAGTTGCCATTAAAGCCACATCTGCTTGTTCTTCTGTGCAGTGCCGGGTTGTTTGCCGCCTCTGGCGTGATGTTCGTTAAAAGTCGCGTAACGGAGCCCGCTGCGCCGGCCCCCGTCGCACAACAACCTTCAACGCCGGCACCAGCTCCCGTAGCGGCCCCTGCTCCCGTTGACCAACCTGCGCCTGCTGCCGCGCCGACATACTCGGCTGCGCAAATCGATCAGTGGGTGGCACCTATCGCGCTCTATCCGGATTCACTGCTGTCACAAATTTTGATGGCCTCAACCTATCCGGCTAACGTCATCCAGGCCGCGCAGTGGTCAAAAGATAATCCCAAAATGCAGGGCGATGCCGCCATTCAGGCCGTTGCTGGTCAACCCTGGGATCCCAGCGTGAAATCGCTGGTTGCCTTTCCACAGTTGATGTCACTGATGGGTGAAAATCCGCCGTGGGTACAAAGCCTGGGTGACGCTTTCCTTGCGCAACCGAAAGACGTCATGGACTCCGTACAACGCCTGCGCGCGCTGGCGCAACAAACCGGGGCGTTGCAATCGACACCGCAACAGACCGTCACTACTGTGACAAAAGCGGCACCGGCTAAAACCGTCACCAGCGAGTCAACAACCAGTTCTACTACCACGACCGCCACGACAAGCCCAACGATTATCAAAATTGAATCCGCCGATCCACAGGTGGTGTACGTCCCCACCTATAACCCGAACACGGTTTACGGCACCTGGCCCAATACCGCCTATCCGCCAACCTATCTGCCGCCAACGCCCGGCGAGCAGTTTGGCAACAGCTTCGTGAACGGTTTAGGCTTCAGCCTCGGTGTTGCCACAACCTATGCCATCTTTAGCAACATCGACTGGGATGATGACGATGACTGGGACCACCATCATCACGATGACTGGGATAACCATGGCGGGTATAACCGCAACGGCGATAACAACATCAATATCAACGTTGATAACTTCAATAAAATCAGCGGACAACGGCTAACCGACGCCAACCGTAACTGGCAGCACAACCCGGCCTACCGCGAGGGGGTGCCGTACCCTAATAGCCAGCTCAATAACCGCTTTCACTCCACTAACACGGCAACGGGCTTAAGCTCAACCCAGCAACAACCGGTCAACCGTGATAGCCAGCGTCAGGCAGCCCTGAGCCAGATGGAAAAATCAACGGGGAAAACATTCCCGCAAACGGCGCGTACGGGCACGAGAGACGCCCAGCGTCAGGCATCCAGTCAACAACTGAAGCAAATTTCTCAGCGTAATAACTACCGCGGTTACGATACCAAACCGCAAACGGCGCAACGGGCAAACACTCAGCAGCGTGAAAATCGCCAGGCTGCCGCCCAGCGCCAGGAGAAACGGATCACGCAACCAGCGCAGCAACGCAATATACAGCAACATAATTTTCAACAACGGACCAGCCAGCCGCGCGTCAATGCGCTGAGCGGCAATGACAGTCGCTCCGCCAGCTGGCAGGCGCAGCAGCAGCGAGGGGCCCAAAGCAGGCAGTTCGCCCGCAACCAGCCATCTCGCCAGCTATCCGGCGGTCGTGCTGAACACCGTGAATTCCGTCATCGTTAAGGGAACCGACATGAAAAATAAACTACTCAGTGGAATGGTGTTGTTCATGGTTTCGGCCACCGCGATGGCGCAGCAATCCTTCAGCACGCCAGACCAGGCCACCGATGCGCTGGCAAACGCTATTAGTGAGCAAAATGAAAGTGCGATGAACAACCTGCTCGGGGAAAACTGGCGCGAGTTTCTGCCGCCGGAAGGCGTCGATCCTGATGCGGTTGATCGCTTCCTGCGCGACTGGAAGGTTCGCCATAACACCGTTGTCGACGGTAATACCGCGCATCTGGTGGTCGGGGACAGCGACTGGCAACTGCCGATCCCGGTGGTTAAAACCACCTCTGGCTGGCAATTTGATATTAAGGAAGCGGCCGAAGAGATCCTGACCCGAGAGATTGGGCGCAACGAACTCGCTGCCATCGAGGCGTTACATGCCTACGTCGATGCTCAGCAAAGCTACTTTGCGATGAACCAGACGTACGCACAAAAGATTGTCAGCTCTGAAGGGAAAAAAGATGGTCTGTACTGGCCCGTTTCACCCGGTGAAGCACCTAGCCCGCTTGGACCAGCCTTCAGTCCGCAGGAACCCGGTACAGGCTATCACGGTTATCATTTCCGTATTCTTCCCGACAAAACCAGCGGCTTTGCGATGGTTGCCTGGCCCGTTAGCTACGATCATACTGGCGTGATGAGCTTTATGGTTAACGGTGATGACAAGGTCTATCAGGCGGATCTTGGCGAGGAGTCGCAGCAAAAAGCACAGGCGTTAACCGCCTACCACCTGGATAAAACCTGGCAGCCTGTCGCGCCCTGAATCCCCAGAGTCGAAGGATGAGTTGCCGGGTAAGTGTAGACCCCCCGGCAACTCGCAACAAATTACAGGATGTTAGCGACAGATTTCGCCAGTTGCGCTTCCAGAACCGGCTTCGCTTCTTCGAACTTCAGGTTTACCTTATTCGCATTTGAAACAACACGAGTCTGGTATTTTGCGCGATCGCCTTGCGCAGTGCTGGTTTGCAGCTTGATGCCGGACGTCCCCTGACGCAGCGCGGCAACGTTATCCGTTGTCACTTTCGCTTTGCTGCGCTCGGAGATTTGCAGGTCAGTGACCATGGTGTAGTTTACGTCTTCCACCATCGCATCAGCAGCCATACCGATCAGTCCCGCTGCCAGGCCAACGCCCAGCGCCGCGCCGGAGGAGTTACTGTTATAGGCGGTAATCCCCGCGCCTAAAGCTGCCCCCATCGCCGCCCCTTCATAACCGGTCTTCAGGAAGCCCTGAGCTTCGCGCAGATCCATTTTGTCCGCTTTCAGTACGTTCGCCTGCACCCAGTAGTAAGCGTTATCCGGCGAACTGGTCACTTTATAGCCCTTAGCCGACAGGTCATTTGCCAGCAGGGTTTGCAGATTGCTCATGTCTTTATCGGAAGTGTTTTTCACCTGAATGTAGACGGTCTTCTCGCTGGAAGGCTCCAGCCAGATGGTCTCACTCATCTGCGTTTTCACTTCAAGATTACGTTTTTTAACGGCGGTGGTCATGGCGCCACACCCGGTCAGGGTCATTGTCGCGACAACCATGCCAACAACCGCGATTTTTTTTAAAGACATGTTTTTTCCTTTTTTCGTGTAATAAAGAGTCCAGAGCCTCTTAAGCGCGCGGCCAGTAGCCACACAATGGCGAAAAAAGTATCGGCAGTTGCGCAATTTTTTTTAGCGGAAATATCAATAAGATGACTACCAGAACTGGTAGTTTGGGATTGGCGTCATTGCCCAGACGCTCACGTCAGCGAAGATGTGTCTGACGTGAGCGGGAGAGTTAATTCTGATGCGGCATTAATTCAGGATAACCTTTCAACGCTGGCTTAGTGCTGGTAAGTGCTACTTCGTCAGCCCGAATGCTGCCAGAGTTTGTTGCCCATACACCTTCCTGTGTCTGGCTAATCTGCTGATGCTGCGCATTCAAATTTTGTCCCATTGCCGCAATATGCGTGCTTTCGGTACCACCGCTGTTGGTAGCCCATGGGATGACGGCATCCTGCGCCAGCGCCATGCCGGAAATAAACACGGTAGTCATTACTGCTGCTTTGAAAAAACGTTTCATCATTTCCCCTCTCAATTTGTTATCACGCTATTAGTTTAGAGGGTTATTAGTTTCATCTAATGACAAGATAAGGTGATTTATTTCTTGTGAAACAGGAAGTTGATTTGGAATGCCGATTTCATGCGGTTCGGGCGCATCGTGCAGTACGGGAAAAAACATTTTCTGGCAATTCGGCTATTCACCTTAATTTTTGCCAAATTTTGACACTATTTTGTAACAAACACATAAAAAAAGCGGCTATTCAGCCGCTTTTTATCATTTCGGAAAAATTACTTTTTCTTCGCTTTCGGGTTCGGCAGGTCGGTGATGCTACCTTCGAACACTTCGGCAGCCAGACCGACGGACTCGTGCAGCGTCGGGTGCGCGTGGATGGTCAGCGCGATGTCTTCAGCGTCACAGCCCATTTCGATCGCCAGACCGATTTCACCCAGCAGCTCGCCGCCGTTGGTACCGACAATCGCCCCACCGATCACACGGTGAGATTCTTTGTCGAAAATCAGTTTGGTCATACCGTCTGCGCAGTCAGAAGCGATAGCACGGCCCGAAGCAGCCCACGGGAAGGTGGCGGTTTCGTAGCTAATGCCTTTTTCTTTCGCTTCTTTCTCAGTCAGGCCAACCCATGCAACTTCTGGTTCAGTGTACGCGATGGATGGGATAACTTTCGGATCGAAGTAGTGTTTCTTACCGGCGATAACTTCAGCGGCAACGTGACCTTCGTGAACACCTTTATGCGCCAGCATCGGCTGACCGACGATATCGCCGATAGCAAAGATGTGCGGCACGTTGGTGCGCAGCTGTTTGTCAACGCGGATGAAGCCACGGTCGTCAACTTCCACGCCAGCTTTGCCCGCATCGAGGTTTTTGCCGTTCGGTACACGACCGATAGCCACCAGCACGGCATCGTAACGCTGTGCTTCAGCAGGCGCTTTTTTGCCTTCCATGGAAACGTAGATACCGTCTTCTTTCGCTTCAACGGCGGTCACTTTGGTTTCCAGCATCAGGTTGAATTTCTTGCTGATGCGCTTGGTGAAGACTTTAACCACGTCTTTATCGGCAGCCGGGATAACCTGATCGAACATTTCAACTACGTCGATCTCTGAACCCAGCGCATGGTACACGGTACCCATTTCCAGACCGATGATACCGCCGCCCATAACCAGCAGGCGCTTAGGAACCGTTTTCAGTTCCAGCGCGTCAGTGGAGTCCCACACGCGCGGATCTTCATGCGGAATGAACGGCAGTTCGATCGGACGGGAACCCGCCGCGATGATCGCGTTGTCGAAGTTGATCACGGTTTTGCCGTTTTCGCCTTCAACTTCCAGGGTGTTCGCCCCGGTAAATTTACCCAGACCGTTAACCACTTTCACTTTACGGCCTTTAGCCATACCAGCCAGACCGCCGGTCAGTTGAGTGATAACTTTTTCTTTCCAGGTACGAATCTTGTCGATATCGGTTTTCGGCTCGCCAAAAACGATACCGTGTTCAGCCAACGCTTTGGCTTCTTCGATAACTTTAGCTACGTGCAGCAGCGCTTTAGAAGGGATACAGCCGACGTTCAGACAAACACCGCCGAGGGTGCTGTAACGTTCTACGATGACGGTCTCCAGACCTAAATCTGCGCAACGGAAGGCAGCAGAGTAACCTGCAGGGCCTGCCCCAAGTACCACGACCTGAGTTTTGATTTCAGTGCTCATCATGACCTCTTAATTTATACCCGTCGTCCACCGGGTCGTTCTATCCGCCCGTATTTTACAAAATTGTTAACAATTTTGAAACAACAAACGGCAACCGATTTGTCTTTCGCACAATAACCTCACTGACTTCATGAGATTACCAGAAAAAAGCCGGCCGTCGGGCCGGCTTTTTCGCTTACATCACCAGGCGGCGAATGTCAGACAGCATGTTGTTGATGATGGTGATAAAGCGCGCACCATCCGCACCGTCGATTACGCGGTGGTCAAAGGAGAGCGAAATCGGCATCATCAGACGCGGCATAAACTCTTTACCGTTCCACACTGGCTCCATTGCGGACTTGGAGACACCGAGGATCGCCACTTCCGGCGCGTTAACAATCGGCGCGAAGTGGGTAGTACCCAGGCCACCGATGCTGGAGATGGTGAAGCAACCGCCCTGCATTTCGCCAGCAGTCAGCTTGCCATCACGCGCTTTCTTGGAGATGGTGGTCAGTTCGCGAGACAGCTCGGTAATGCTCTTCTTGTTCACGTCTTTGAAGACCGGAACAACCAGACCATTCGGCGTATCAACCGCAACACCGATGTTGATGTATTTCTTCAGGGTCAGACGCTGACCATCTTCGGACAGAGAGCTGTTGAAGCGCGGCATCTGTTCCAGAGCGGCGGCAACGGCTTTCATGATGAAGACCACTGGGGTGAATTTCACGTCCAGTTTACGTTTTTCAGCTTCGGCGTTCTGCTGTTTACGGAACGCTTCCAGATCGGTGATATCGGTCTTATCAAAGTGCGTAACGTGCGGGATCATCACCCAGTTACGGCTCAGGTTAGCCCCAGAAATTTTCTGGATACGGCCCAGTTCCACTTCTTCGATTTCACCAAACTTGCTGAAGTCCACTTTCGGCCAGGGCAGCATGCCCGGGATACCGCCGCCAGCAGATGCTGCCGGTGCAGACTCGGCGCGTTTAACCGCGTCTTTCACGTAAGCCTGAACGTCTTCACGCAGGATACGACCTTTACGACCGGTACCTTTCACTTTCGCCAGGTTCACACCAAACTCGCGCGCCAGGCGGCGAATCAGCGGAGTCGCGTGGACGTAAGCATCGTTTTCAGCGAAGTCAGATTTACCTTCCGCTTTTGCAGCTGGAGCTGCTGGCTTCTCAGCTTTCGCCGCAGGAGCCGGAGCCGCCGCTTCTTGTTTAGCCGGAGCGGCCGCAGGCGCTGCGCCTTCAACTTCGAAGACCATAATCAGAGAACCGGTTTTCACTTTGTCGCCGGTGCTGATTTTGATTTCTTTCACGGTGCCCGCGAACGGCGCCGGAACTTCCATTGACGCTTTGTCGCCTTCAACGGTGATCAGTGATTGTTCAGCGGCAATTTTATCGCCCACTTTAACCATCACTTCAGTGACTTCAACTTCATCACCACCGATGTCCGGCACGTTAACTTCTTTCGAGCCAGAGGCTGCCGGAGCCGGAGCTGCTGCTGGAGCCGCTTCAGCTTTCGCCGGGGCAGCCGCGCCAGCTTCGCCTGCTACTTCAAAGATCATAATCAGGGAGCCGGTAGACACTTTGTCGCCGGTGCTGATTTTGATTTCTTTCACGGTGCCTGCGAACGGCGCCGGAACTTCCATAGAGGCTTTGTCGCCTTCTACGGTGATCAGAGACTGCTCAGCCGCAACGGTGTCGCCCACTTTAACCATCACTTCGGTCACTTCGACTTCGTCGCCGCCGATGTCCGGTACGTGTACTTCTTTCGCCGCTGCCGCAGCAGGTGCTGCTGCCGGAGCCGCTTCTTTCTTCTCTTCTGCCGGAGCAGGTGCAGCAGTTGCTGCACCGTCGGCGGAATCGAAAATCATGATCAGTTTGCCGGTCTCAGTTTTATCGCCAACAGAGACTTTGATCTCTTTAACGATACCAGCCTGAGGAGACGGAACTTCCATAGAGGCCTTGTCGCCTTCTACGGTGATCAGCGACTGTTCAGCTTCAACTTTGTCGCCCACTTTGACCAGGATCTCGGTGATTTCAACTTCATCAGCCCCGATGTCCGGTACATTGATTTCGATAGCCATTATTCTTTTACCTCTTACGCCAGACGCGGGTTAACTTTATCTGCATCGATGTTGAATTTGGTGATTGCGTCAGCAACCACTTTCTTATCGATTTCGCCACGTTTAGCCAGTTCGCCCAGGGCCGCTACAACCACGTAGGAAGCATCAACTTCGAAGTGGTGACGCAGGTTTTCACGGCTGTCAGAGCGACCGAAGCCGTCAGTACCCAGTACGCGGTAATCATCAGCCGGTACATAAGTACGAACCTGTTCGGCAAACAGTTTCATATAGTCAGTAGATGCTACTGCCGGTGCGTCGTTCATTACCTGAGCGATGTACGGAACGCGCGGCGTTTCCATCGGGTGCAGCATGTTCCAGCGCTCACAATCCTGGCCATCACGTGCCAGTTCAGTGAAGGAGGTTACGCTGTACACGTCAGAACCCACACCGTAGTCGTTCGCCAGGATCTGGGCAGCTTCACGCACGTGACGCAGGATAGAACCGGAGCCCAGCAGCTGAACTTTACCTTTCTTACCTTCGAGGGTTTCGAGTTTGTAGATACCTTTACGGATACCTTCCTCGGCACCTGCTGGCATTGCCGGCATGTGGTAGTTTTCGTTCAGGGTGGTGATGTAGTAGTAAACGTTCTCTTGTTTCTCACCGTACATACGCTCCAGACCATCGTGCATGATGACCGCAACTTCGTACGCGTAAGACGGATCGTAAGAGATACAGTTCGGGATAGTCAGAGACTGAATATGGCTGTGACCATCTTCGTGCTGCAGACCTTCGCCGTTCAGCGTAGTACGACCGGAAGTACCACCAATCAGGAAGCCGCGAGCCTGCTGGTCGCCTGCCTGCCAGCACAGGTCGCCGATACGCTGGAACCCGAACATGGAGTAGTAGATGTAGAACGGAATCATCGGCAGATCGTTGGTGCTGTAAGAAGTCGCAGCAGCCAGCCAGGATGCGCCAGCGCCCAGTTCGTTGATACCTTCCTGCAGGATCTGACCTTTCTCGTCTTCTTTATAGTAAGCAACCTGCTCACGGTCCTGCGGGGTGTACTGCTGGCCGTTCGGGCTGTAGATACCGATCTGACGGAACAGACCTTCCATACCGAAAGTACGCGCTTCGTCAGCGATGATCGGAACCAGACGATCTTTGATCGACTTGTTCTTCAGCATCACGTTCAGGGCACGAACGAACGCGATAGTGGTGGAGATTTCTTTGTTCTGCTCTTCCAGCAGCGCACCGAAGTCTTCCAGAGCCGGCAGTTCCAGCTTCTCGGTGAAGTTCGGCTGACGAGCAGGCAGGTAGCCGTGCAGTTTCTGACGCTGGGCGTGCAGATAAGTGTGCTCTTCAGAACCTTCCGGGAAGGTGATGTAAGACAGGTTTTCAACCTGCTCATCGGTCACTGGAACGTTGAAACGGTCGCGGATATAACGCACGCCGTCCATGTTCATTTTCTTAACCTGGTGAGCGATGTTTTTACCTTCAGCAGTGTCACCCATGCCGTAACCTTTAATGGTATGGGCGAGGATTACAGTTGCTTTGCCTTTGGTTTCCTGCGCTTTTTTCAGTGCAGCGTAGACTTTCTTCGGATCGTGACCACCACGGTTCAGAGCCCAAATCTGCTCATCGGTCCAGTCAGCAACCAGAGCTGCGGTTTCCGGGTATTTACCGAAGAAGTGCTCACGTACGTATGCGCCATCTTTGGATTTGAAGGTCTGGTAGTCGCCGTCAACGGTTTCGTTCATCAGTTGGATCAGTTTACCGCTGGTATCTTTACGCAGCAGCTCATCCCAACGACCGCCCCACATGACTTTGATAACGTTCCAGCCAGCACCTGCAAAGATGCCTTCCAGTTCGTTAACAATCTTGCCGTTACCGGTGACCGGGCCGTCAAGACGCTGCAGGTTACAGTTGATAACAAAGACCAGGTTGTCCAGTTTTTCACGGGTCGCGATAGTGATCGCACCTTTAGATTCTGGCTCATCCATCTCGCCGTCGCCGAGGAAGGCGTAAACGGTTTGTTTAGAGGTATCTTTCAGGCCACGGTGTTCCAGATATTTCAGGAATTTAGCCTGGTAGATAGCACCGATTGGGCCCAGACCCATAGAAACGGTCGGGAACTGCCAGAATTCCGGCATCAGTTTCGGGTGCGGGTAGGAAGACAGACCTTTGCCGTGAACTTCCTGGCGGAAGTTGTTCATCTGCTCTTCGGTCAGACGACCTTCCAGGAATGCGCGTGCGTAGATACCCGGAGAGATGTGACCCTGGAAGTATACCAGGTCGCCGCCATCCTGCTCGTTGCGTGCACGGAAGAAGTGGTTGAAGCAAACATCATATACCGTTGCGGAGGACTGGAAGGATGCCATGTGGCCACCCAGCTCAAGGTCCTTTTTAGACGCGCGCAATACGGTCATGATGGCGTTCCAGCGGATAGCAGAACGGATACGACGTTCCAGATCCAGATTACCCGGGTATTCCGGCTCATCTTCAACGGCAATAGTGTTGACATAATTGCTGGCCCCTGCACCTGCCGCTACTTTCACGCCGCCTTTGCGCGCTTCTGAAAGCAGTTGGTCGATCAGATACTGAGCACGCTCAACACCTTCTTCACGGATGACCGATTCGATCGCCTGTAGCCAGTCGCGAGTTTCGATCGGATCCACGTCATTTGGGAAACGTTCTGACATGGGGGTATTCCTTATCTATCTAATACGTTGAGTTATCTGGAACCTGTCCCATTACGTTCTCGCCAGAGAGCGTAATAAGACAGGTTCTGCGTTTAGTTGCCGCGCTTTTAGTTCGCGCTTGATTTACAACATCTTCTGGTTAACGTTCTGCCAGAAAAATCACTAATTCTTTCGTTGCTCCAGACGGCGTAAGGCGCGTTCTCGACGGCTTTCCTCACGGCTTCTGTCCAGTAAAATCTCTTCGATAAACGCCAGGTGACGGTGAGACGCTTCACGCGCCTCTTCAGGCTTCCCGGCGATGATTGCTTCAAAGATACGGGTACGATGACTGCTTACCAGCGGCAGCATCTCGCGACGCGCATACAGCAATTCGAAGTTTTGCCGAACGTTCTGGGCCAGCATCGGCTCCATACACCTTAGCAGATGGAGCAGCACCACATTGTGTGCGGCTTCGGTGACAGCAATTTGATACTGGAGTACCGCATCGGATTCGCCGTCCAGATCGCCGGACTGTTGCGCAAGCTCGATCGCATGGTGGAGTTCACGGATACGCGTTTTGTCTTCATCCGTGCTGCGCAGTGCAGCGTAATAGGCTGCAATACCTTCCAACGCATGGCGCGTCTCAAGCAGGTCAAACTGGGATTCAGGATGGTCAGAGAGCAGCTCTACCAGTGGGTCGCTAAAGCTTTGCCACAGGCTGCTCTGTACAAAAGTGCCGCCGCCCTGACGACGAAGCAGTAACCCCTTCGCTTCAAGGCGTTGGATCGCCTCGCGTAAGGAGGGGCGGGAGACGTCGAACTGTTTTGCCAGCTCGCGTTCCGGTGGGAGTTTTTCTCCGGGGCGAAGTGTCCCCTCAAGAATTAAAAACTCCAGCTGCTGCTCAATCACATCGGAGAGTTTTGGTTGGCGGATTTTGCTGTAGGCCATGATTTCCTGTCTTAAGCCATTTGCCCGGAGTCAATTGGTCTTACCAATTTCATGTTCTTGACGCTAAAGTAACAAAGTATTCACCTTCTGTCCATACAGGTTTTGATTGAAATCAGTAAAGGAGGCATATTTTAACAACATTACAGAAATAACGTTTCAAACATGTAACTATGCACAAATGTTAAATTTACCCACCACGGGGTAGATTTAACCTAATTTAAACGAAAAAATATATTATCTGAACCGATTCACCCACTTAATTATCGAGTTAATAAGCAAAATTTATGAATAAAAATTCATAATGGAAATTTTGTGGTAGTTAAACTCGCATTTACAAATGGTTTCTTTTTATTCAACTCGTCAACGCCCTCGCATAAAGCAGGTGCATTCGCGCCCGCATAACATTATTCTGTTCAAGACAAAAGTATTTAGGCAACATTTCCTTATTGGCATCTGTAAACAAATTAATACAACAAACGGAATTGCAAACTTACACACGCATTGCTGCGTAGTTCAAAAAATAAGTACTCGAAATTATGAAGAGTAAAACCACACACGAGGTTTAATGATGGAAAGTCAACCGCATGGCGATCAGCTCAAGCGCGGCCTTAAAAACCGCCATATACAGCTAATCGCGCTGGGTGGCGCGATTGGTACCGGGTTATTCCTCGGTAGCGCATCCGTTATCCAGTCTGCAGGACCGGGGATTATCCTGGGTTACGCTATTGCCGGCTTTATCGCCTTTTTGATCATGCGCCAGCTCGGTGAAATGGTCGTTGAAGAGCCGGTTGCAGGCTCCTTTAGCCACTTTGCCTATAAATACTGGGGCGGTTTCGCGGGTTTCTCTTCCGGCTGGAACTATTGGGTACTGTACGTTTTGGTTGCCATGGCAGAGCTAACTGCCGTAGGTAAATACATTCAGTTCTGGTATCCGGAGATCCCAACCTGGGTTTCTGCGGCGGCCTTCTTCGTGCTGATCAACGCCATCAACCTGACCAACGTGAAGGTGTTTGGCGAGATGGAGTTCTGGTTTGCCATTATTAAAGTCATCGCCGTAGTCGCCATGATCCTGTTCGGCGGCTGGCTGCTGTTTAGCGGCAACGGCGGCCCACAGGCCACCGTCAGCAACTTGTGGAGCCAGGGGGGATTCCTGCCGCACGGCTTCACCGGTCTGGTGATGATGATGGCGATTATCATGTTCTCCTTTGGTGGGCTGGAACTGGTCGGCATCACCGCGGCTGAAGCCGATAACCCGGAGCAAAGCATTCCCAAAGCGACTAACCAGGTTATCTACCGTATCCTGATTTTCTATGTCGGTTCGCTGGCGGTTCTGCTTTCCCTGATGCCGTGGACGCGCGTCACCGCTGATACCAGCCCGTTTGTCCTTATTTTCCACGAGCTGGGCGACACCTTTGTTGCCAATGCGCTGAACATCGTGGTGTTGACCGCCGCCCTTTCTGTCTATAACAGCTGCGTATACTGCAACAGTCGTATGCTGTTCGGTCTGGCGCAGCAGGGTAATGCGCCGAAAGCGCTGATGAACGTCGACAAGCGCGGCGTACCGGTGAACACTATTCTTGTCTCCGCGCTGGTAACGGCTCTGTGCGTGCTGATCAACTATCTGGCGCCGGAATCCGCCTTTGGCCTGCTGATGGCATTGGTGGTTTCCGCCCTGGTGATCAACTGGGCGATGATCAGCCTGGCGCACATGAAGTTCCGCAAAGCCAAACAGCAGCAGGGCGTAACCACCCGCTTCCCGGCGCTGTTCTACCCGCTGGGTAACTGGGTATGCCTGCTGTTCATGGCCGCAGTGCTGGTGATTATGCTGATGACGCCGGGCATGGCGATCTCGGTGTACTTAATCCCGGTATGGATTGGTATTCTTGGCATCGGCTATCTGTGCAAGCAGAAAACGGCCCGCGCGGTTAAAGCGCATTAAACTTCCCTCCCCCACCTGGACCAGGTGGGGGTTGTTACCTGCCTCACACTTTCCCACTCACGACTGTTTCGTCCATATCAGCGGCGTTATCCTGCAACGTAAAAACACCGGTACCAGACAATAATTCTCTCCATATCTCATTAATGGAGTGCAGTTGATGGAAACCAGTAAGCTCACGGTGAAAGAAAAGATCGGCTATGGAATGGGCGACGCCGGATGCAACATCATCTTTGGCGCCATCATGTTGTTTGTTAACTATTTTTACACCGATATTTTTGGTCTTGCGCCTGCCCTGGTCGGCGTATTACTGCTCTCAGTACGCGTTATCGATGCCGTTACCGACCCTATAATGGGCGCGATGGCCGACCGCACACGCAGTAAATATGGTCGATTTCGTCCATGGCTTTTGTGGATGGCTTTCCCTTACGCATTATTCAGCGTGCTTATGTTTACCACCCCTGAGTGGACGTATAACAGCAAGGTTATCTATGCCTTCGTCACCTACTTCCTGCTCTCTATTACCTATACGGCGATCAACATTCCCTACTGCTCGCTCGGCAGCGTTATCACCAACGATCCCAAGGAACGCGTCGCCTGCCAGTCATATCGCTTTGTATTGGTAGGAATCGCAACCCTGCTGCTCTCCCTTACCCTGCTGCCGATGGCCGACTGGTTTGGCGGGGAAGACAAAGCTAAAGGGTATCAGATGGCGATGGCGGTACTCGCCTTCATCGGCATGTGTATGTTCCTGTTTTGCTTTGCATCAGTCCGTGAACGCGTTCACCCCGCCGTGCAGACTAACGACGATTTAAAAGCCGACCTGAAAGACGTGTGGAAGAACGACCAGTGGGTAAAAATCCTGCTGTTAACCCTGTGCAACGTCTGCCCGGGCTTTATTCGCATGGCCGCCACCATGTACTACGTTACGTGGGTTATGCAACAAAGCACGCAGTTCGCCACGTTGTTTATCAGCCTCGGCGTCGTCGGCATGATGATCGGCAGCATGCTGGCGAAGGTATTAACCGATCGCTGGTGCAAACTGAAGGTGTTCTTCTGGACCAACATCATCCTGGCGATTTTCTCCGCTGCATTTTATTTCTTCGACCCGAAAGCCACCATGATGATTATGGTGCTCTACTTCCTGCTCAACGTCCTGCATCAGATCCCTTCCCCGCTGCACTGGTCGTTGATGGCGGATGTCGATGACTACGGCGAGTGGAAAACCGGTAAGCGCATCACCGGGATCAGTTTCTCCGGTAACCTGTTTTTCCTCAAGCTGGGCCTGGCAATTGCCGGGGCGATGGTAGGCTTCCTGCTCTCCTGGTACGGCTACGACGCAGGGGCGAAAGCGCAAAGCGACTCCGCCATTAACGGTATTATGCTGCTGTTCACCATCATACCTGGCGTAGGTTATCTGATTACCGCAGGCGTGGTTCGCCTGCTAAAAGTTGACCGCGAGTTTATGCAGCAAATCCAGACCGATCTGGAAAAACGCCGTACCAACTACCGTGAACTCAATGAATACCACGATATAAAAACGACTGAACCCGTAAGGAAAGCCTAATGAAACAGTGGCCAAATCCCTTTATCGAACAACGCGCCGATCCGTTTATCTTACGCGACGGTAGCCACTACTATTTCATTGCGTCAGTGCCAGAATATGACCGACTGGAGATTCGTCGGGCCGACTCTCTGGAGGGATTGCGCTCCGCCACTCCCGTTGTCGTCTGGCGTAAGCCGGAAAGTGGTCCTATGAGCCAACTCATCTGGGCGCCGGAACTTCATCATCTGGCAGGCAAGTGGTACATCTATTTTGCCGCTACCCATACTCAGGCGCTTGATAAGCTGGGGATGTTCCAGCACCGCATGTTTGCCTTGGAGTGCGCAGACGCCGATCCGCTGACCGGCAAGTGGACAGAGAAAGGCCAAATTAAAACGCAGTTTGATACCTTCGCCCTGGACGCCACCACCTTTAATCATCAGGGGAAACAGTGGTATTTGTGGGCACAGAAATCGCCGGATATCGCCGGAAATTCCAATATTTATCTCGCAGAGCTGGAAAACCCATGGACGATTAAAGGCGAGCCGGTCATGCTCAGCCATCCTGAGTATGACTGGGAATGCCGGGGTTTCTGGGTCAACGAGGGTCCGGCAGTCATGGTGCATGGCGACAAGCTGTTTATCAGCTATTCGGCCAGCGCCACCGATGAGAATTACTGTATGGGGTTACTGTGGATTGGCCTCAACGACGATCCGCTCACCCCGCAGAACTGGCATAAATCACCGCGCCCGGTCTTTACCACCAGCTATGAAAATCGCCAGTATGGACCGGGACACAACAGTTTTACGCAAACGCCGGATGGTGAAGATGTACTGGTGTACCACGCGAGAAATTACACCGAGATTGAAGGCGATCCGTTGTACGATCCAAACCGCCATACGCGTCTGAAACTGGTGCGCTGGGACGAAAACGGGATGCCCGATTTTGGCATCCCGCCTGCTGATACGATCTAAGCCGTTGCACTGCCCGGTGGCACTAATGCTTACCGGGCCTACACGTTTTCCATTCCAGGCCGGATAAGCGTTAGCGCCATCCGGCACAACGCTACACTAATGTGCCATAAATGGTGAGCAACGCGATAATCACCACCACCACAAAAGAGGTCTTCTTCGCCATTGAAACAGCCGCTTTTGGCGTTTCGACTTTATCAGTATGCGGTTCACGCGCCAGAGAGAACTGCGCCAGACGCGTTAACACCTGATATTGCGAAGTATGCAGATCCGCCAGTGAGGCAAACCAGGCCGGCAACGCTTTCTCGCCGTGTCCCAGCAACGCATAGACTACGCCAGCCAAACGAACCGGGATCCAGTCCAGCACATGCAGGATCGCATCAATACCCGATTGCAGACGCTGATGCGGCGTCTGATAGCGCGCCAGCCAGGACTGCCAGGCGCGTAAAAAGGCATAACCAACCAGCGTCACCGGTCCCCAAGGACCACCAACAATCAACCAGAATAACGGCGCCAGATAAAAGCGGAAGTTGTTCCATAACAACGCGTTCTGCAGCTCGCGCAAGAACTCGCGCTCATCGCAATCCGGCGGAACCCCATGTATAAGCGTCAGCTCGCTGGCCATCGCCTCACGAGCATGTGTGTCATCGCGAGCGGCCGCCTGCAAATAGGCATGATAGTGGAGACGCGCCTTGCCTGCGCCGATGCACAGCAAGCCAATTAAGATCCATGCCACCAGCAACGGAACGTTAAACAGCAGCCCATGAACCGCGCGCAGCAGCAGGAATGTCAGCCCCATTGCAATCAGGGTCATGCCCACCGTACGCATCATCGAGAAGTGCTTAATTCTGCGGAAAAAAGCTTCCACCCGATGATCAAGCTGCCAGTGCTCACCCAGCTTAAACAGGCGTTCAACAATCAACACCAGTAATGTTGTAAACAACGTCATGTCATCTCCTTGTGCGACGAGGGGGTGACCAGGGCGCGAAATTTTGCCCAGTCAAAAGACGGCCCGGGATCGGTCTTACGTTCGGGGGCAATATTACAGTGTCCAGTCATATTGTTGGCAATGGCCGGATAACGCGTAATCAGTGCATTCGTCACGGCGGCCAGTTGCTTATACTGTGCATCGGTATAGGCCAGCGTATCCGTTCCTTCCAGCTCAATACCAATTGAAAAATCATTACAGCGCTCACGCCCCTGATAATTTGACACGCCCGCATGCCAGGCGCGTTTATCAAAAGGGACGTACTGCACAATCTCACCATCACGGCGGATCAAACAATGGGCTGAGACGCGCAAATGGGCGATCTCAGCAAAAAAAGGATGGGCCTTGGGATCAATCGTGCCGGTAAATAACGCGTCTATCCACGGGCCGCCAAACTCGCCGGGCGGCAGACTGATATTATGCACCACCAGCAGAGAAGGGGTTTCGTCATCCGGGCGGCAATCGTAATGAGGAGAGGGAACGCGTCGCGCCTCTGCCAGCCAGCCCTCGTCTAACAACATGCAGAATCTCCTTATTGGTGGTGCTCATACCAGGTTCAGGGTAGCATGTTTCTACCTTATGATTCGTTAGCAATTTGGAGTTTTATCATGCCGCCTCGCCGCTATAACCCTGACTACCGACGTGACGCGCTGTTGGAACGCATAAATCTGGATATCCCTGCCGCTGTAGCTCAGGCACTGCGCGAAGATTTAGGCGGAGAAGTTGATGCCAATAACGATATCACCGCACAGCTTTTACCCGAAGATATGCGTTCCCACGCCACCGTGATTACCCGAGAAAATGGCGTTTTTTGCGGGAAACGTTGGGTGGAAGAGGTCTTTATTCAATTGGCTGGCGATGATGTCAACATCACCTGGCATGTCGAAGATGGCGACAGCATTAAGGCTAATCAACCGCTGTTTGAGCTGGACGGCCCTTCCCGCGTACTGCTGACCGGCGAACGTACCGCACTTAATTTTGTACAGACGCTTTCGGGCGTGGCGAGCGAGGTGCGTAAATACGTCGATCTGCTGGCGGGGACAAAAACCCAACTACTGGATACACGTAAAACGCTGCCAGGGCTGCGTACCGCCCTGAAATATGCCGTGTTATGCGGCGGCGGCGCGAATCATCGCCTGGGGCTTTCTGACGCCTTCCTGATTAAAGAAAACCACATTATTGCTTCTGGTTCGGTACGTAAGGCTGTTGAAAAAGCCTTCTGGTTGCATCCGGATGTGCCTGTTGAAGTTGAAGTTGAAAGCCTGGAAGAACTGGACGACGCACTGAAAGCCGGGGCGGACATCATCATGCTCGATAACTTCGAAACTGAGCAAATGCGCGAAGCGGTAAAACGCACCAACGGCCAGGCGCGTCTGGAAGTCTCGGGTAACGTCACCCATGAAACGCTGCGCGAATTTGCCGAAACCGGTGTGGACTTTATCTCCGTTGGCGCACTGACCAAGCACGTCCGCGCGCTCGATCTCTCCATGCGTTTTCGTTAATTGCAAGGCCCGATGGCGCTTCGCTTATCGGGCCTCCCCCCAGCCGGATAAGGCATTTACGCCGTCATCCGGCAGTTTCTTCGAGTCCCTTCGCAAATACATTGTCTGATCCTGTAATTTCGTAAAAATCCTCTGAATCCGCTTTCCCGTTCTGTTTTTTGTCTCTCGCCTAAGATCCGTTCGATTTGCCAAAGTAGCGCCAGCTAACTCAGGAGCGAATCAACAATGGATAAACAACGAGGCTTCACGCTTATCGAACTGATGGTGGTCATTGGCATCATTGCCATTCTTAGCGCCATCGGCATTCCGGCTTATCAAAACTATCTGCGCAAAGCCGCCCTGACAGACATGCTGCAAACCTTTGTCCCCTATCGCACCGCGGTCGAGCTCTGTGCGCTGGAGCATGGTGGAACAGAGACTTGCGATGCCGGGACCAATGGCATTCCCTCCCCCACAACCACCCGTTATGTCTCAGGCATGAGGGTTGAAAAAGGCGTTGTCAGCCTCACAGGCCAGGAAAGCCTGAATGGGCTAAGCATCACGATGACGCCGGGTTGGGACAATGCCAACGGTATTACCGGCTGGAGCCGTAACTGCGCCATTCAAAATGACAGCGCACTACAACAGGCTTGCGAAGACGTTTTCCGCTTCGACACGTACTAAGGAAAAGAGATGAATACCACGCAACTCACGGCGCTATGCCAACGTTATCAGGGAATATTACTCGATGCAGACAATGAAGTAGTGCACATCGCCGTGGTGGATGCACCGTCCCATGAGCTGCTGGACGCCCTGCATTTTGCCACCACCCGACGTATCGACATTGTTTGCTGGACTCGCCAGCAAATGGAAGGCCACACGCATACGCCACAGAAAATGTTACCGGTCGTAGTGTCTGAAAGCAGCGCCACCGCAGCCGGGTTGCTGAATCAGACGTTTCAATCCGCCCTGGCGCAACGGGCTTCTGATATTCACTTTGAACCAGCGGAACATCGCTATCAGATCAGATTACGCGTGGATGGCGTATTACACGCTTTGCCGGAAGTCACAACTGAGATGGGCATCGTTATCACCGCAAGATTAAAAGTATTAGGCAGCCTGGATATTGCCGAGCACCGGCTGCCACAAGACGGACAATTTACCATTGAGATTTCAGGACAACCCATCTCGTTTCGTATCTCCACCTTGCCCTGTCGCTGGGGTGAAAAGGTTGTACTACGGCTACTTCATCAGGTCGATCAGACACTGGATATCACCGCGCTGGGCATGCAGGACGCGCAGCTGGCAGCATTTTCGCAAGCGTTGCAGCAGCCTCAAGGGCTGATTCTGGTTACCGGGCCTACCGGGAGTGGTAAAACGGTCACCCTGTACAGCGCGCTACAAACCCGAAATACATCAGAGGTGAATCTTTGTAGCGTAGAGGATCCGGTAGAGATCCCCATCGCAGGCCTTAACCAGACACAAATTCACCCACGCGCAGGTCTTACTTTTCAGGGCGTATTGCGCGCTCTGCTGCGCCAGGATCCCGACATCATTATGGTCGGCGAAATCCGCGATGGCGAAACGGCTGAAATAGCGCTTAAGGCGGCACAAACCGGTCATCTGGTTCTGTCAACACTGCATACTAATTCCACCAGTGAAACGCTGGTACGCCTGCAGCAAATGGGGGTTGCGCGCTGGATGATCGCCTCCGCGCTGACGCTCGTCATTGCCCAGCGCCTGGTCAGAAAGCTATGCCCCCATTGCCGACAACGCCTGGAGACATCCATTACGCTCCCCAAAGTCATCTGGCGCATGCCACTGCCACGTTGGCATGCGCCTGGTTGCGAACATTGTTATCACGGCTTTTATGGTCGTACCGCATTGTTTGAAGTGCTCCCGGTGACACCTGCATTACGCCAGAGCATCGCCAGTGGCACATCCGCAGACGGGGTCGAGTCAGATGCTCAGCTATCTGGGCGTACGCTTTTCGAGAATGGCTGTCAGGCTGTCGAACAAGGCTTAACGACATATGAAGAACTTATTCGCGTACTGGGCATGCCGCATGTCAGCTAAACAGCTTTGGCGCTGGCAAGGCATTAACAACGAAGGTGAGCCGTCGGAAGGAGTATTATGGGCTGATACCCGACTCTCGCTGATACAAGCGCTGGAGCAGCGGCATATCACGCCGTTACGTATTAAACGTATCCGTGTCAAAAACTCTCACTGGAGCCGTGAAAGAAGCGCCGAAACCATACATCAGTTGGCAACCTTACTGAAAGCAGGGCTAACACTCTCGGCAGCGCTAACCCTGCTGGCTGAACAGCATCCCAGCAGCCAGTGGCAGGCGCTCCTGCGCACGCTGGCTCACGATATGGAGCAGGGCGTTTCCCTCTCCACCTCACTCGCAACATGGCAACACGTTTTTCCGCCACTTTATCAGGCGATGATCCGTACCGGAGAGCTTACAGGTAAGCTGGATGATTGCTGTTTTGAACTCGCCAGACAGCAAAAAAACCAGCAGCAACTCGCTGATAAAGTTAAAAAAGCCCTGCGCTATCCGATTATCATCATCACGATGGCGGTAATAGTCGTATTTGCGATGCTGCAGTTTGTGCTCCCTGAGTTTGCCGCCATCTACCAAACGTTTAACACCCCACTACCAGCGCTCACTCGGGGGATGATTGCCATCGCCCACTACAGCAGCCAATGGGGGTGGCTGGCGGTAGCATTCACGATGCTCTCGGTTATGACATATCACGTGATCAAACAGAAACCGTATTGGCGCATTCTGAGTCAGAAATGGTTGCTTGGGCTCCCTGTTACAGGAGCAATGGTCAGAGGGCAAAAACTCACGCAGATCTTTACCGTTCTGGCGTTAACACAAAACGCTGGCATTCCCTTTTTACAGGGTCTTGAGAGCGTTAGTGAAACGCTTGCCAGCCCTTTCTGGTCTCAACGTTTAGCGCAGGTTCATCACGATATCAGCGCCGGGAAACCTGTCTGGTTGGCGCTGAAAAATTGCGGCGAATTCAGTCCATTATGTATACAGCTGGTAAGAACGGGGGAAGCATCCGGTTCGCTGGATGCAATGCTGCGTAATCTCGCCCACCATCACGGGGAGAAAACGCTGTCTCAGGCGGAAAATCTGGCTGCGCTACTTGAGCCCGCGTTACTGGTCATTACGGGTTTGATCATCGGTACGCTGGTTGTCGCGATGTATTTACCGATTTTCCATTTGGGAGATGCAATGAGCGGCGTAGGATAAAGCTGGCGCATTACCACACGCCAGCTTCATCATGTTACAGGCTATTGAAAACGCGGTTTTCTTGTTCCTGTACACGAATAAACGTTGTACGTTTGGTTAGCTCTTTCAGACGGGAGGCGCCTACATAAGTACAAGCTGAACGCAGGCCGCCGAGGATATCGCGAGCGGTATTATCAACCGGACCACGCAGCGGCAGCTTAACGGTTTTACCTTCTGCAGCGCGGTACTGTGCAACACCACCTACGTGACGCGTCATGGCAGATTCAGAGCTCATACCGTAGAACAGCATGAATTTCTCACCGTTCTCTTCAACAATTTTGCCGCCACTTTCTTCATGACCGGCCAGCATGCCGCCGAGCATAACGAAGTCCGCGCCGCCGCCGAATGCTTTTGCCACGTCGCCCGGCATTGTGCAGCCACCGTCGCTGACAATCATACCGCCCAGACCGTGCGCTGCGTCGGCACATTCAATCACTGCAGAGAGCTGCGGATAGCCAACGCCGGTTTTTACACGCGTAGTGCATACAGAACCAGGCCCAATACCGACTTTGACAATGTCCGCACCGGAA
Source organism: Citrobacter sp. wls717 (assembly GCF_005280955.1). Classification (NCBI taxonomy): domain Bacteria; kingdom Pseudomonadati; phylum Pseudomonadota; class Gammaproteobacteria; order Enterobacterales; family Enterobacteriaceae; genus Citrobacter; species Citrobacter sp. wls717. The sequence goes on along the minus strand of NZ_SZWW01000006.1, from coordinate 395,664 downwards.
AGTATCAGCTCTTCACACATTTCGCCGGTAACCACATTACCCGCACAGATCGTTTTCGTCGGCCATGCTTCACGCGCTTTTGACACAAACTGAACAAAATGCTCAGAGTAGCCATTTGCCACATCAATGCAGATAAAGTTCAGCGCCGGGTTGAGCGCCAGAATCTGTTTGGTTTTTTCGAAATCTGCGTCAGACGTGCCGGTGGAAACCATCACATGCTTGAGGATATCGGCAGAGCTATCCGCGATAAAGGCAGACCAGTCTTCAACAGAATAGTGTTTGTGCACAGCGGTCAGGATGTCGAAGGATGCCAGCGCCTTTGCCATGGCAAATGTCCCGACAGTGTCCATGTTCGCAGCGATAATCGGTACGCCGGACCAGGTCTGACCTGAATGCTTAAAGGTAAATTGACGTTCCAGCTCAACATCGGAACGGCTTTTGAGAGTAGAACGCTTAGGGCGGATAAGAACGTCTTTGAAACCTAACTTCAGATCTTCTTCGATACGCATGTGCGGATTCCTGGGGTTAATGGCGAAAAATCGAAACTCACAACTCCAGTGACGCTATCATACGCACTAATCAATGCCGCGCAAGACTGCGAAATTCTCTTTTTTTACGCTACAATCCCATAAATTTACCTGGCGAATAGTAGGTTAATCCTGCAGCAGCCTCGCCTTCGCGCGCTTAACTTTTAACTGTTTGATAATCAAACTTAAACTCCAGGACCTGCATCTATGAGGTATACAGTAGCCTTAACCGGCGGCATTGGCAGTGGTAAAAGCACCGTTGCAAATGCGTTCGCTGACCTCGGAATAAACGTGATTGATGCAGATATCATTGCGCGTCAGGTGGTTGAACCAGGTACGCCTGCCCTCATGGCGATTGAAGAACATTTTGGTTCCGACGTGATAGCCGCGGACGGGTCGCTACAGCGACGCATTTTACGCGAACGTATTTTTTCCAATCCTGAGGAAAAAAGCTGGCTAAATGCGCTGCTCCATCCGCTTATTCAGCAGGAAACACAGCGTCAGTTTGATCAAGCGACCTCGCCCTATCTGTTATGGGTTGTCCCGTTGCTGGTAGAGAATTCGCTGTATAAAAAAGCCAACCGCGTGCTGGTGGTGGATGTCACCCCCGAGACCCAGCTCAGACGAACCATGCAGCGTGATGATGTGACGCGCGAGCATGTTGAAAAAATTCTTGCTGCCCAGGCTACGCGTGAAGCGCGTCTGGCCGTGGCAGACGATGTTATTGATAATAATGGCGCACCGGAAGCCATCGCCTCGGATGTCGCCCGCCTGCACGCGCTCTATTTGCAATGCGCGTTGCAGTTTGTCTCACAGGAAAAACCGTAATGCACACCCAGGTCCTTTTTGAACACCCTCTCAATGAGAAGATGCGTACATGGCTGCGCATAGAGTTTTTGATCCAACAGCTCTCCGTTAATTTACCTATTGCAGACCATGCAGGCGCACTGCATTTTTTCCGTAATATCGGCGATTTACTGGATGTCTTTGAACGCGGTGAAGTTCGCACCGAACTCCTGAAAGAACTTGAACGACAACAGCGTAAACTCCAGGCCTGGGTTGAAGTTCCCGGCGTCGATCAAAGCAGAATCGACGCATTGCGCCAACAGTTAAAAAGCGCGGGCAGCATTCTGATTTCGGCCCCACGCATTGGACAAACGCTGCGTGAAGATCGCCTGATTGGCCTCGTGCGTCAGCGTTTAAGCATTCCTGGCGGATGCTGCAGTTTCGATCTCCCCACCCTGCATATCTGGTTACATTTACCACAGCCGCAACGCGACGCGCAGGTTGAAACCTGGCTTGCCAGCCTGAATCCACTCAACCAGGCGTTGTCGCTGGTGCTGGATTTAATTCGTAACTCGGCGCCGTTTCGTAAACAAACCAGCCTGAATGGTTTTTACCAGGACAACGGCGAAGATGCCGATTTGCTGCGCTTGCAGCTGCCGCTGGATTCGCAGCTTTATCCGCAAATTTCTGGTCATAAGAGCCGTTTTGCCATTCGTTTTATGCCGCTGGATAGCGAGAATGGCCAGGTGCCTGAGCGTCTCGATTTTGATCTGGCGTGCTGTTAAGGAGTCAACATGTCTGAACAAACCATCGTCAACTGCCCAACCTGCGGTAAACCCGTGGTGTGGGCTGAAGTCAGTCCGTTTCGCCCATTCTGCAGCAAACGCTGCCAGTTAATCGATCTGGGTGAGTGGGCCGCAGAAGAGAAACGTATCCCCAGCTCTGGCGATCTGTCGGAAAGCGACGACTGGAGTGAAGAGCAGAAATAATTCTGCTAAAACGGGATAAAGCAACGCCGCATCCGGCGTTGTATGTTGTTTTGCCTGATGGCGCTGCGCTTATCAGGCCTACGAACCCCCTTAGCCCGCAATCAGCTTTTCAATTACCGGGGCATTCGCGGGCGGGAAGTCCTCCACATTCAGAGCATCTTGCGCAATCCACTGCGCCGGTTGCCCCTCTTTTCCCCACGGTTCGCCTTCCCAGCTTTCCACCAGCCAGAACCACAGCGTAATGTGCCGGTCCGGAAACTGATACTCCAGCTTTTCGAACAGTGAATTCTGAGTCGGTGTGATCCCAACTTCTTCCTGTAGTTCGCGAATCAGCGCCTGCTCTGGCGTTTCACCCGCTTCAATTTTCCCGCCGGGGAATTCCAGCTTATTTGCCATATGGGCATCCGCCGCACGCTGGGTGATAAAAATTTCATTGTGCTGGTTACGAATAATCCCGACGGCGATCTGCAATTTTTTCATTTTCATCGTCCATAAAAAAGGCGCAGAAGTCTGCGCCTTTTCAATAAGTTATTTTCTTAGCTCAGACGGCCATGACACTGTTTGTATTTTTTGCCGGAACCGCAAGGGCACGGATCGTTACGACCCACTTTACGCTCGCCGGTTTGTGCTGCCATCTCTTCTGCCGCGGCGGCATCGTCGCCTTTATGGCTCAACTGCTGCATCTGCGCTAAACGCTCAGCTTCTTCACGACGCTGCTGCTCCATCGCTTCGACTTCTTCAGGCATACGTACCTGAACTTTGCTCAGGGTGCTGATCACTTCATACTTCAGTGATTCCAGCATTGATGCAAACATAGAGAAGGATTCACGCTTGTATTCCTGCTTCGGATCTTTTTGCGCGTAACCACGCAGGTGGATACCCTGACGCAGGTAATCCATCGCCGCCAGGTGCTCTTTCCACAGCGAGTCGAGCGTTTGCAGCATCACGCCTTTTTCGAAGTGACGCATCATCTCTGCGCCCACAACTTCTTCTTTACGCTGATAAACTTCTACCGCGTTTGCCAGAATACGTTCGCGCAGCGTTTCTTCGTGCAGCTCAGGTTCTTTATCCAGCCACTCTGAAATCGGCATATCCAGATCAAAGTCGTTTTTCAGGCGCTCCTGCAGACCCGGAATATCCCACATCTCTTCCAGAGACTGCGGCGGAATATAGGCATCAATCGTCGCTTTGAAGACGTCTTCGCGGATGCTGTTAATGGTTTCGCTAACGTCAGAGACATCCAGCAGTTCGTTACGCTGGGTGTAGATTGCGCGGCGCTGATCGTTAGCAACGTCATCATATTCCAGCAGTTGCTTACGAATATCGAAGTTGCGGCTTTCCACTTTACGCTGCGCGTTTGCAATCGCTTTCGTCACCCATGGGTGTTCAATCGCTTCACCCGGCTTCATACCCAGTTTACGCATCATGCCGGACACACGGTCAGAGGCAAAAATACGCATCAGCGCATCTTCCATCGACAGGTAGAAACGAGACGAACCCGCATCCCCCTGACGACCGGAACGACCACGCAGTTGGTTATCGATACGACGAGATTCATGACGCTCAGTACCGATAATATGTAAACCGCCGGCCGCTAACACCGCGTCATGACGAACCTGCCAATCAGCTTTGATCTGGGCGATCTGTTCCGGAGTTGGGTCTTGCAGCTCGGCAACTTCCGCCTGCCAGCTACCACCCAGCACGATATCGGTACCACGACCCGCCATGTTTGTCGCAATAGTGACGGCTGACGGATAACCCGCCTGGGCGACGATATCCGCTTCGCTGGCGTGGAACTTGGCGTTCAGCACGTTGTGCTTAATGCCTGCTTTGGTCAGCTCGTTAGAGACCACTTCCGATTTTTCAATGGAGATAGTACCCACCAGCACCGGCTGGCCATTAGCGGTACGCTCTTTAATATCTTCAATAATCGCCTGAATTTTTTCCGCTTCGGTCATGTACACCAGATCCGGTAAATCCTTACGGATCATCGGACGGTTGGTCGGAACGACCACGGTATCCAGTTTGTAGATGGAGCTGAATTCAAACGCTTCAGTGTCTGCAGTACCGGTCATACCGGCCAGTTTTTCGTACAAACGGAAGTAGTTCTGGAAGGTAATGGATGCCAGCGTCTGGTTTTCGTTCTGGATCTCCACGCCTTCTTTCGCTTCAACAGCCTGGTGCAGGCCATCGGACCAGCGACGCCCCTGCATCGTACGACCAGTGTGTTCGTCGACGATGATAACTTCGCCATCTTTCACGATGTAGTCGACGTCACGGGTAAACAGCACGTGCGCGCGCAGTGCGGCAGTCACGTGGTGCATCAGCATAATGTTGCCCGGAGAGTACAGCGACTCGCCCTCATCCATAATGCCTTCGTTCACCAGCAGTTCTTCAATCAGCACCAGACCACGTTCGGTCAGGTTAACCTGGCGCGCTTTCTCATCAACGGAGAAGTGGCCTTCACCCTGGAAAGTGTCGGAATCTTCCTTCTCCTGACGGATCAGGTGCGGAATGATTTTGTTCACTTTTTTATACATTTCCGAGCTGTCTTCAGCCGGACCGGAAATGATCAGCGGCGTACGCGCTTCATCGATCAAGATGGAGTCGACTTCATCGACCAACGCATAGTGCAGTTTACGCTGAACACGCTCTTCCGGGCTAAACGCCATGTTGTCACGCAGGTAGTCAAAGCCGTATTCGTTGTTGGTGCCGTAGGTAATATCGGCATTATAAGCTTCACGCTTAGCTGGCGCTGGCAGGCCAGACATGTTGATACCGACAGTCATGCCGAGGAATTCAAACAGCGGGCGGTTATTTTCGGCGTCACGCTGGGCCAGGTAGTCGTTCACAGTAACCACGTGTACGCCTTTCCCGCTTAACGCGTTCAGGTACGCCGGCAGCGTTGCGGTCAGGGTTTTACCTTCACCGGTACGCATTTCCGCGATGCAGCGATCGTTAAGCACCATACCGCCCAGCAGCTGAACGTCGAAGTGGCGCATGCCGAACACACGCTTACTCGCTTCGCGAACCACCGCGAACGCTTCCGGGATCAGGCTCTCAACGCTGGCGCCTTTTTCCAAACGGGCGCGGAATTCCGCGGTCTTTGCTTTCAGCTCATCATCGGAGAGTTTTTCCATCTCCGGTTCCATGGCGTTGATGACATTGACCACTTTACGCATACGACGCAGCGTACGTTCGTTACGGCTACCGAATACTTTTGTTAATAATTTGATTAGCATAATAAAATCTCAAACGCCCCGCGGTGCGGAGTCAAAAATTATAAGTTGGAAGGTTCTTTTTTAGCTGAGGCGTTGAGGGCCAGCGCGGATGCCCTGCAGCTGGCTGATCCAGACCGGAACGCTAAACGCGGCCTGAGAGGTAAAGTGGGAGTATGTCACGCGACTCACGGTCGCTGGCGGTCTGCCTTCTTGCGTCAGCATCGCGCTGAGCGTATTCAATAACGCAAGATGGTGCGCCTGGATTGGCAACGGCTCTTCGGCAACGGGCAGCGCCTGAGGAGCCATAGCAAAAGAAAGATGGCGAATAACCGTACGAATAGCATGCTGATGCCAGTAGTCGACGGTAAAATTCGGGCGGCGATTGGTCGCTTCCAGCAAAGCAAGCTGGTTAAAGTTAACTTTAGCGCCTTGATCGTGATTGCTGGCGGTCGCCTTCGCGGGGGTATTAGGTTCAGCTGCATTACCGAGCGCGGGCAGGCCAAAACTAGCCGCGACCATCCCCAACAGGAGATGCGGCCAGAAGTACCGTCTGCCTAACTGTCGCCAGCGCGTCAGTATTCCACTCACGTTATTGCCACCTGATATACCCTGCGTTTGGGGTTACATATGCAAAACCATTTTTTGCGCACAAATATTACCATTAATGCGTTCGCACCACAGCAGTAATGACGCAAGTCGCGGGTAAATATGCTTAAGAAAGCAGCGATCGAACGCTATTCTACTCTGCCGGTGGGGAGAAAGTCGCTTCAGGGAAGGTGGTTTGCAATCGGAAAATAAAAAAACGACTGGTTCACCTGGCCGGAGAGAGTGCCAGATTAACCAGTCGAATTTATGCGACAGCGTATGTCGTTATGCCAGTACGGTCGAAGGTGCTTTGAACGCCAGCGGCAGTTCTGCATCGTCCTGGAAGGTCACATATTCCCAGGCTTCCTGTTTCGCCAGGACCGCCTGCAACAATTTGTTATTCAATGCATGACCGGATTTATACGCGGTGAATGCACCAATAATGTTGTGACCACACATGAACAAGTCACCAATCGCGTCGAGCATTTTGTGACGAACGAATTCGTCTTCAAAACGCAGGCCGTCTTCGTTCAATACGCGATAATCGTCAACAACGATGGCACAATCGAAGCTGCCGCCCAGGCACAGGCCGCGGGACTGCAGATATTCGATATCACGCATGAAGCCGAAAGTACGCGCACGGCTGATCTGGCGCATGAACGCATCCGCAGAGAAGTTCATCGCGTAGCGCTGCGTGCTGGAGTCGATTGCCGGATGGTTAAAGTCGATGGTGAAATCCAACGTGAAACCATTATACGGCTTAAACTCAGCCCACTTATCGCCATCTTCGACACGAACGGTCTCTTTGATGCGAACAAATTTTTTGGCGCTGCTCAGTTCTTCAATACCCGCATCAAGCAGCAGATAAACAAACGGAGCGGCACTGCCATCCATAATCGGGATTTCCGGGGCGTTAACTTCAATAACGATGTTATCGATACCTAAGCCCGCCAGAGCAGCGTTAAGGTGCTCAACGGTTGAAATCCGTACATCATGCTCGTTGACCAGACACGTACAGAGCATGGTATCACGCACAGATTTGGCATCGGCCGGGAAATCTACCGGAGGATTCAAGTCGGTGCGACGATAGATGACCCCGGTGTTGGCCGGCGCAGGGCGTAATGTCAGGGTGACTTTTTTGCCGGTATGCAAACCGACGCCAGTCGCCTGAACGATACGTTTAAGAGTCCTTTGTTTGATCATCGTATAATCTCGCCAAATTACCTATCCAACCGAAGTGTACTATACATTCGGTGGGCCAGTTTAGCACAAAGAGCCACAATTCCCAAATTCCAGCTAATTCTTAATCAGCTTGCTTACGCAGGAACGCAGGGATATCCAGATAATCCGGCTCTTTGGTGGTTTGCGGCGTATTGTCGTTAACCACTTTCGCAACCGGTTTTTGCTCTTGCGTCAACGGCGCCATACCGTGCTGCTGGTAACGATCCATTACCGGCTGCTGGACCTGCTTGTTGGTTACCAGAGTGATTTCAGGACGCTTGTCCATACCAATTCCAGTCGCAACAACGGTCACGCGCAGTTCGTCGTTCATATCCGGGTCCAGAGAGGTACCGATAACCACGGTCGCGTTATCCGATGCAAAGGCACGGATGGTGTTACCGACGGTTTCGAATTCATCCAGACGCAGGTCGAAGCCCGCAGTAATGTTGACCAGCACGCCGCGCGCGCCAGACAGATCGATATCTTCCAGCAGCGGGGAAGAGATAGCCATTTCAGCCGCTTCTTCCGCACGGTCTTCACCGCTTGCCACGCCGGAGCCCATCATCGCATAGCCCATTTCGGACATCACGGTGCGCACGTCTGCAAAGTCGACGTTCATCAGGCCCGGACGCGTGATCAGTTCAGCGATACCCTGGACTGCGCCTTTCAGCACGTCGTTCGCTGCGCCAAACGCATCCAGCAGGGAGATACCACGGCCCAGCACTTTCAGCAGTTTGTCGTTCGGGATAGTGATCAGAGAGTCCACGTGTTTGGACAGTTCGGTGATACCCTGCTCCGCGAATGCCATACGCTTCTTGCCTTCAAAGTTGAAAGGCTTAGTCACGACAGCAACGGTCAGGATACCTAAATCTTTTGCTACTTCAGCAACCACTGGCGCAGCACCGGTTCCGGTACCGCCGCCCATACCTGCTGCGATAAACACCATGTCTGCACCGTCAAGCGCTGCACGCAGAGCTTCACGATCTTCGTCTGCCGCATTACGACCGACTTCCGGGTTTGCACCCGCGCCCAGACCTTTGGTGATGCCGCTACCAATCTGAATGGTCTGTCCAACCGCCGTTTTACGCAACGCCTGAGCGTCGGTATTCACCGCAAAGAATTCAACACCTTCGATGCGCTCGCGCACCATGTGTTCAACGGCATTACCGCCGCCGCCGCCGACGCCGATGACTTTAATCACCGCGTCATTGGTTAGTTCCATAGGTTCAAACATAGTTTCTCTCTCCGTTGTGCCTGTCGCCTGAGACCTTTAATGTGCGTCGGTCTCTTTAAAAATTAAAACTCTTTTCTCAGCCAGCTATTGAGTCGTTTAATCCACGAGCCAACTGACGCCGTTACGCGTTTTTCAACTTCAGCCTCACCACTCAAATGGGACTCTTTCCCGTAGTGAAGCAGCCCCACCGCCGTTGAATAATACGGCTCCTGGGCATAATCCGTCAGACCGGTAATATTCAGCGGTGCGCCAATACGGACTTGCGTATGGAACACGCGCTGTGCGCAGGCTGCAAGACCTTCAATTTGCGCTGCGCCACCGGTTAACACAATCCCCGCCGCCAGATGATGTTTCACCCCCTGCTGGCGAAGCTGTTCTTGTAATTGCAAAATTTCTTCGTTGACCAGGTTGAGCAGCTCGGTATAACGCGGCTCAATGACCTCTGCCAAAGTCTGACGCTGCAGGCTACGCGGCGGACGACCGCCCACGCTTGGCACCTCAACGCTCTCGTCTTTACCGACGATGGAGCCCAGCGCGCAGCCATGACGTACTTTGATGGCTTCAGCATCGCTCGGCGGCGTACCAAAGGCATACGCGATATCGCTGGTCACCACATTCCCTGCATAAGGGATCACTTTGGTATGGCGCAACGCCCCGCCAGTATAAACGGCGATATCCATTGTACCACCACCAATATCTACCACGCAGACACCCAGTTCACGTTCATCTTCCGTCAACACGGAATAACTGGCTGCCAGTCCGGCGAAAATCAGTTGGTCAACTTTCAGACCACAACGTTCAACGGCTTTGACAATATTCTTCGCCATGTCGTTGTGGCAGGTAATAAGATGCACTTTTGCCTGCATACGTACGCCGGAAAGACCTACCGGATTTTTGATACCTTCCTGGTAGTCAATGGCGTATTCCTGCGGAATAACGTGCAGAACACGATGTTCATCGCGCACGCGTACGGATTTTGCCGTATGTACGACGTTTTCCACATCTTCCTGCGTCACTTCCTCTTCGGAAATGGGCACCATACCAATTTCATTCTGACAGCTAATGTGTTTGCCGGAAAGCGCCAGATACACCGAGGATATCTGGCAATCTGCCATCAGCTCAGCCTGGTCAATGGCGCGCTGTACGCATTTCACCACTGACTCAAGGTCATTCACCCCGCCTTTATCCATACCTCGCGATGGGCAACTGCCCACGCCAATGATATTGACCATACCGTCGGGCAGAACTTCCCCTACTAAAGCGGCTACCTTCGCGGTGCCAATCTCCAGTCCAACTACCAGTTTTCTGTCCGTCGCCTTGATCATTGTTGTTCTGCCTGTGCCTGATTCTGTTGCTGATTAGATTCCTCAGGAGGCAAGGGAACCCAGCCCACTGCCGCTCCTGAGTCATAACGCAAATCAACGTAGCTAATCCGTTTGCCATCGGTTTGCGCCTGCTGCTGTAAAACCGGGTAGAGTTCCACAAAGCGAGCCAAACGTTTTATCGTATCGCCCCTGCCCAGATTGAGCTTAATATCGTTATTTAGCGTCAACTGCCAGGAACGACGCGCGGTCATCGCCGCTTCCTTCAGGGTGAATCTATCCTTAGCCAGCACCTGCCCCATATCGCGGAATCCTTGCAGCACTTCACTTGCGCTGCCTTCCGGTCCGTACAACATGGGTAATACCTGCTTATTGGCCCGACCGGATGGGACGCTGAACGTATTGCCTTCAGCATCCACCATGTGCTGGTCATTCCAACGCGCAATTGGCACATATTCAACCAGATGAATCTTCAATTCATCAGGCCATTGCTTTCTGACGCTCGCCTGTTTAATCCACGGGAGGCGTTCAATCTGACTCTGGATGATGTTCACATCCTGGGTCATAAAGGTTCCCGGCGCGCCCAGCGCCAGAATGGACTGACGGATATCGTCATTGCGCGTGTAATGCCGTTCGCCGGTTAACACCAATTTTGACAACGGCAAACGCTGCGCATCTTCCATCCATCCCAACACGACCCAGCCGCTGACAAACACGGTGCACAGCACTGTCAGCAGGAACAGTATTCCTGCAAGACGCGTTCCATTATTGCGGCGTGAGGAATTTACGTCTTCTTCATCACCGTTTCGCGTGTTCAGCGCAGCCTGCGACATATCAGTCCGCCAACTCCAGAATTCTTACCACCAACTGCGAGAAGCTCAGACCCGCCTGACGCGCCGCCATCGGCACCAGGCTGTGGCTGGTCATACCCGGAGAGGTATTGGCTTCCAGCAGATAAAACTGGCCATCGCTGTCCAGCATGACGTCAATGCGACCCCAACCTTTACAGCCTAAGGCGGTCCACGCTTTCAGGACTAAATCCTGTAATTGGGCCTCTTGCTCGACTTCCAGACCTGCAGGGCAGAAATATTGTGTCTCATCAGAGAGATACTTCGCCTCATAATCATAGAAGGTTCCCGCGGGTTGGATACGTATTGACGGTAAAATTTCTTCGCCGAGTATCGCAACGGTAAATTCCGGGCCACTGAGCCATTTTTCAATCAGTACTTCTTCATCATGCTGAAAAGCCAATGCTAATGCACCCTGCAAAGCATTTTCTTCTTCAACTTTTGACATCCCTACGCTGGAACCTTCACGGCTTGGCTTCACAATCAGCGGCAAACCTAACGCAGAAATTTTTGCAACTATCTCATCGCTAAGACCTTTTTCGAACTCAGCGCGGGTCAACGCAACCCATGGCGCGACGGGTAAACCTGCGCCCTGCCACAGCAGCTTGCTGCGCAGTTTGTCCATCGAAATCGCGGAAGCCATGACGCCGCTGCCGGTATAAGGCAGGCCAATTTGCTCCAGCATGCCCTGCAACGTGCCATCTTCACCGCCACGGCCGTGCAGCGCAATAAACACCTTCTGAAAACCCATTGATTTCAGAAGAGTGACATCAACCTCTTTAGGGTCAACCGGATGGGCATCCACGCCGCCTTCACGCAACCCGGCGAGCACAGCCGCGCCAGAGTTCAGCGACACGTCTCGTTCTGCGGAGGTGCCCCCTAACAGGACCGCGATTTTATCAGCCATGTTGTTCTTCCTCCGGATTTTGCGGCTTCAGTTTGATTTCAGCTAAGGAACGCGCAATTTTGCCGATATTTCCAGCGCCTTGCACCAAAATCAGATCGTTGCCGGTTAATACCGGTGCCAACATTTCTGCCACCTGGGCCGGATCGGATACCAGAATAGGATCGATCTTACCGCGACCACGAATAGTACGGCACAGCGAGCGGCTGTCAGCGCCTGGAATGGCGGCTTCGCCCGCGGCGTATACATCCAGCATCAACAGCGCATCAACCTGAGTCAGCACGTTGGCAAAGTCGTCATATAAATCGCGCGTACGCGTATACCGATGCGGCTGGAACAGCATCACCAGATTTTTGTCCGGCCAGCCCGCGCGCGCGGCTTTAATCGTGGCATCCACTTCCGTTGGGTGATGGCCGTAATCATCAACCAGCATCGCGGTCCCGGCTTTACCGTTAACCGGCTCAAGCGGGAATTCGCCGAGGAAGTCAAAACGGCGTCCGGTACCCTGGAAACTTTCCAGCGCGCGCAGGATCGCGTCGTCTTCAATACCTTCTTCCGTTGCGACCGCTACCGCGGCAGCCGCGTTCAGCGCATTGTGGCGGCCCGGCGCGTTCAACGTTACGCGTAGTTCGGCCATCCCCTGACGCACCAGGGTGAAGTGACCCTGCGGGCCGATCTGCTGGTAATCTTCAACGCGCACATCGGCATCATCACTGAAACCATAGGTTGTGGTTTGACGGCCAACTCGCGGTAGCAGTTCGCGGATCACCGGATCGTCAACGCACATCACCGCACGACCATAAAACGGCAAGTTATGCAGGAAATTAATAAACGTCTGCTTTAAATTTTCGAAGTCGCCATGGTAGGTATCCATATGGTCGGCTTCGATATTGGTGACAATCGCCACCATCGGCTGCAAATGCAGGAACGACGCATCGCTCTCGTCCGCTTCGGCAATCAAATAACGGCTATGACCCAGACGTGCATGAACGCCTGCGGCCTTCACCAGACCACCGTTAACAAAGGTCGGATCCAGCCCCGCTTCCGCGTAAATACTGGAGACCATCGCCGTGGTCGTGGTTTTACCATGCGTCCCGGCAATGGCGATGCCGTGACGAAAACGCATTAACTCCGCCAGCATTTCAGCGCGACGGATCACCGGAATGCGCGCTTCATGCGCCGCAACAATTTCCGGGTTATCCGCAGAAATGGCGCTGGAGACCACTACCACGCTCGCATCGCGTACGTTTTCCGGACGATGGTTGAAGAAAATCGTGGCACCGAGATTCGTCAACTGCTGCGTCACCGGATTTGGCGCTAAGTCAGAACCGCTGATCTGATAACCTTCATTGGCCAAAACTTCGGCAATACCGCCCATACCAGCACCACCGATGCCGACAAAGTGAATGTGCCGAACGCGACGCATTTCGGGCACGATGGAACGCAGTTTTGCCAGTTGTTGTGTATTCATTCTTTAGCCATTAACTTCTTAGTTCATGCGATGCAAAAGGCATCACCACAATTACGCCCGGGCAGCCCGGCTCACTTCATTTGCAACGCGTTCGGTGGCATCCGGTATGGATGCGGCGCGCGCACGTTCTGCCATGGTTAATAAAGTTTCTCGCGACCACCCGGCAAGGGTGCTGGCGACGGCATCCACAGTAAACTGTGGTTGCTCTAAAATTTTGGCGGCGCCCGCTTTTTCCAGCGGCAACGCATTCCAGTACTGCTGTCTGTCTTTGTGCTGGAACGGCACAAACAGCGCAGGTAAGCCTGCGGCGGCAATCTCACTCACCGTCAGCGCGCCGGAACGGCACACTACAACATCCGCCCATGCATAAGCGGCGGCCATATCATCAATAAACTCAGTGACCTTGTGCTGCGGTTGTCCGACCTCGGCATAAGCGTGTTCAACGGTTTGTTGCGCACCTTTACCGCTCTGGTGCCAGATAGTCACCGCCTCGCCAAGCTTTGCGGCAACCTGCGGCATCGTCTGGTTGAGAACGCGCGCGCCCTGAGAACCACCGACTACCAGCACACGAACCGGGCCTTCACGTCCAGCCAGACGCGCTTCGGGTAATGGCAGCGCCAGCACGTCCGTGCGTACCGGGTTCCCGACCACTTCCGCATTCGGGAAAGCGCCGGGGAAAGCCTGCATAACCTTCGTTGCAATCTTTGCCAGCCATTTATTGGTTAATCCCGCAATGCCGTTCTGCTCATGCAGTACGACCGGAATACCTAATGACCATGCGGCCAAGCCGCCAGGACCTGACACGTAGCCGCCCATACCGAGCACCACATCAGGCTTGAATTGCTTCATGATGGCGCGCGCCTGACGCCAGGCGTTAAAAATACGCACGGGTGCGGCAAGCAGTGCGTTAACGCCTTTGCCACGCAGACCGGAGATGCGAATAAAGTCAATTTCAATGCCATGCTTCGGCACTAAGTCCGCTTCCATACGATCGGCGGTGCCCAGCCAACGAACCTGCCAGCCCTGGGCCATTAAATGGTGCGCGACCGCCAGTCCCGGGAACACATGCCCGCCGGTACCGCCTGCCATCACCATTAACCGCTTCGGTTGACCACTCATCGTGCACCTCGTGTAAACGCCTGGGCTTTTTCCAGACGCGTTTCATAATCAATACGTAACAAAAACATGATGGCCGTCGACATTATCAACAAACTGGAACCACCATAACTAATAAGCGGCAGCGTCAGGCCTTTGGTTGGCAGCATACCTGCCGCCGCGCCGACGTTTACTAACGCCTGGAAGCTAAACCAGATCCCGATGGAGCAGGCTAAAAAGCCTGAAAAACGGTGGTCAATTTCCAGCGCTTTACGGCCAATCGACATCGCGCGAAAAGCGACGAAGAATACCATTAAAAGTGCCAATACCACACCGATATAACCCAGTTCTTCCCCAATGATGGCGAAGATGAAGTCGGTGTGCGCCTCCGGTAAATACTCCAGTTTTTGGACTGAGTTGCCTAACCCTTGCCCCCAAACCTCACCACGGCCAAACGCCATTAGCGATTGCGTCAACTGGTATCCGCTGCCGAACGGATCTTCCCATGGATTCCAGAAAGAGGTTACGCGACGAATACGATACGGTTCGGCAAGGATCAGCAGCACGACCGCCGATATCCCCATGCCGATAATCGCAATGAACTGCCACAATTTAGCCCCGGCAAGAAACAGCATCGCCAGCGTGGTGACAAACAGCACCACTACCGTACCGAGGTCAGGCTGCGCCAGCAGTAATACGGCCAGCACCAGGATCACGCCCATCGGTTTCAGGAAGCCGCGCAGGTTGTTTCGCACTTCATCCACCTTGCGTACCAGGTAGTTGGCGAGATAACAGAACAGCGACAGCTTGGTAAATTCCGCAGGCTGAATACGCAGCGGCCCCAGAGCAATCCAGCGCGATGCCCCGTTAACGGAGCTCCCCACCACCAACACGATCAGCAGCATGATGATCGAGGCGATGAGCATCGTAGTGCTGTACTTCTGCCAGAACGCCATCGGCAGACGCAGCGTGACCATCGCCAAACAGAACGCCAGGAAGATGTACAGCGCGTCACGTTTAGCAAACAGGAAGGGGTCTCCCGCCAGACGTTGTCCTACCGGCATTGATGCCGATGTCACCATGATGAAACCAATTGCCGCCAGACCGAAGGTCAGCCACAGCAGCATGCGGTCATACATGATCAGGCTGTCCGCGTCTTTATCGCGCGAAGCCATCACCCAGCCTTTGAGTGCCGCGAAGATCCACGCCAGGACACCCAGTCCCGGTAAGCGCGGCATTCTCAGGCGAGGGAGAGATAAACGCATCAACCCAACTCCTTCGCCAGACGCGTAAAGACGTCACCGCGTTGCTCAAAGTTCTTGAACTGATCGAGGCTGGCACACGCTGGCGACAGCAGCACCATATCACCCGGCTTCACGCGCGGCGCGAGCAGACGCATTGCCTGCTCCATGGTTTCGGTTTGTTCGGCAACCTCAGGTCGCAGTGCCGCAAGCTGCGCGCCATCACGGCCAAAGCAGTACAGACGGATGTTGTCGCCGGTGAGGTAACGTTGCAGCGGCATAAAGTCAGCAGATTTCCCGTCGCCGCCCAGCAGCAGGTGCAGCGTACCGTCAACATGCAGGCCATTCAGCGCCGCTTCAGTACTGCCGACGTTGGTCGCTTTTGAATCGTTGATCCAACGCACACCGTTATGATTCAGTACCAACTGGAAACGATGCGCCAGTCCGGTAAAGGTGGTCAGCGCTTTCAGGCTTGACGCCCGCGGCAGACCCGCTGCATCAGCCAGCGCCAGCGCTGCCAGAGCGTTGGTATAGTTATGCTGGCCGGTAAGCGTCATCTCTTTCACGTTGAGAACTTTTTCACCCTTCACCCGCAGCCAGGTTTCGCCCTGCTGACGATTAAGGTGATAGTCCCCCATGTTGACACCGAAGCTCACACAACGCTCATCTGCGCCACGAACCGGCATGGTCAGCGCATCATCCGCATTGACCACACAGACTTTCGCATTCTCATAAACGCGCAGTTTGGCCGCACGATACTGCTGCAAGCCAAACGGATACCTGTCCATATGATCTTCGGTGACATTCAAAATGGTGGCGGCTACGGCCTGTAAGCTGGAGGTCGTTTCAAGCTGGAAGCTGGATAGCTCAAGCACATATAGCTCACGCTCGGCATCCAGTAACATCAGTGCTGGCAGGCCAATGTTTCCGCCTACGCCGACGTTAACGCCTGCTGCTTTTGCCATTTCGCCAACCAGCGTGGTAACCGTGCTCTTACCGTTAGAGCCGGTGATCGCGACGATCGGCGCCTGTGCTTCGCGACAAAACAGCTCAATGTCACCGACAATTTCAATCCCCGCATCGGCGGCGGCGCTCAGTGAAGGGTGCGCCAGGGCAATACCAGGGCTGGCGACGATGAGATCGGCGTCCAGCAGCCAGTCATCATTCAGGCTGCCAACATGACGCTCAACCGCTTCCGGTAATTTATCCAGGCCCGGCGGCGTCGCGCGGGTATCCATCACGCGCGGCGTCACGCCACGCGCCAGGAAGAAATCCACGCAGGACAGCCCGGTCAAACCCAGACCGATAATGACGACTTTTTTACCCTGGTAATCAGCCATGATTAACGTACCTTCAGCGTTGCCAGGCCAATCAGCACCAGCATCAGCGAAATAATCCAGAAGCGCACAATCACGCGCGGTTCCGGCCAGCCTTTCAGTTCATAGTGGTGGTGAATCGGCGCCATACGGAAGATGCGCTGTCCGCGCAGCTTAAAGGAACCGACCTGCAGAATGACCGACAGCGTTTCTACGACGAATACGCCGCCCATGATCACCAGCAGGAACTCCTGACGCAGCAGCACGGCAATAATGCCCAGCGCGCCGCCCAGCGCCAGCGATCCGACGTCGCCCATAAAGACCTGCGCCGGATAGGTGTTAAACCACAGGAAGCCTAACCCCGCGCCGACAATCGCCGTACAGACGATCACCAGTTCGCCGGCATGGCGTAAATACGGAATGTGCAGATAGTTAGCGAAGTTCATGTTCCCGGTCGCCCATGCCACCAGCGCAAAACCCGCAGCCACGAACACGGTCGGCATAATCGCCAGGCCATCCAGACCATCGGTGAGATTGACCGCGTTACCGGTACCCACAATGACGAAGTACGCCAGCAGGACGTAGAACAGTCCCAGTTGCGGCATCACGTCTTTAAAGAACGGCACGACCAGTTCGGTCGCCGGGGTATCTTTCCCCGCCAGGTACAGCGCAAAGGCTACGCCCAGCGCAATCACCGACATCCAAAAATATTTCCAGCGCGCGATCAGTCCTTTAGTGTCTTTGCGTACCACTTTGCGGTAGTCATCGACAAAACCAATAATCCCGTAACCGACCAATACCACCAGCACGCACCAGACGTATGGGTTCGACGGGTATGCCCACAGGAGCACGGAGATAACAATCGCGGTAAGGATCATGATCCCGCCCATGGTCGGCGTACCGCGTTTACTAAAGTGTGATTCCGGGCCGTCGTTACGTACGACCTGTCCAAAGGACATTTTTTGCAGGCGGGCGATCATGCGCGGGCCCATCCACAAAGAGATGAACAGCGCGGTCAGCAGGCTGACGATGGCGCGAAACGTCAGATAGGAAAAGACGTTAAAGCCGGAATAATATTTGACCAAATGTTCGGCCAGCCAAACTAACATGTCCCATTCTCCTGTAATGCGCGTACTACCTCTTCCATGGCGGCACTACGTGAACCCTTCACTAAAATCGTCATGATCTGATGTTCCGCAATCAGCGCCTTGAGATGAGCGACCAGCGCGGTTTTATCCGCAAAATGCTCACCAACGCCGCTGGCGTCGCTAATTGCCTGACTCAGTTTCCCTGTACTCAGTACACGGTCGATGCCCGCGTTTTTCGCAGCAACACCTACCTGTACGTGACATGCTTCGCTTTCCGCGCCAAGCTCTGCCATATCGCCCACCACCAGCACACGGTAGCCCGGCATTTCGGACAGCACCTGTACCGCTGCGGTCATCGAGCCGACGTTAGCGTTGTAGGAGTCGTCCAGCAGCAGCTGATTTTCTGCCAGTTGAATCGGGAACAGACGCCCCGGTACCGCTTGCAGATCTTTCAGGCCCGCTTTGATCGCCTCAGGCGTCGCGCCTACCGCCATAGAGAGCGCAGCCGCCGCCAGGGCGTTGGCAATGTTGTGACGACCCGGCAACGGCAGCAGAACATCAATGCTTCCGGTTGGCGTGCGCAGCGAAAACTCCGTACCGTGCGAGGTCACGTGAACGTTAGCCGCCGAAAAATCGCTGTTGGCCGCATTCGGGGAGAAGCGCCAGACTTTGCGATCGCCAATGATGCTCTGCCAGTTCAGCCAGTCGTTGTTATCAGCGTTCATGATGGCGATGCCATTCGCTGACAGACCGCCAAAAATCTCACCTTTAGCCTTCGCAACGCCCGCCAGAGAGCCGAAACCCTCCAGATGCGCGGCAGCAAGATTGTTCACCAGCGCCGCTTCCGGACGCGTCAGGCCAACGGTCCAGGCGATTTCGCCCTGATGATTGGCGCCGAGCTCAATCACGGCATAGTCGTAATCGTTGTTTAAGCGCAGCAACGTCATCGGTACACCGATGTCGTTGTTCAGATTGCCCGCGGTGTATAGGGTGTTGCCACACTGGCTCAGAATGGATGCCGTCATCTCTTTAACAGACGTTTTGCCGGATGAGCCGGTCAGCGCGACCACGCGCGCCGGAACCTGGGCGCGAACCCACGCTGCCAGTTCGCCGAACGCCAGACGGGTGTCTTTTACAATAACCTGCGGTAAATCAATATTGAGTGGACGGCTGACTAACAGCGCGCCTGCTCCCCCGTCTTTCGCCTTGTCGGCAAAATCGTGGGCATCAAAGCGTTCGCCTTTCAGCGCCACAAACAGGCATCCCGGCGTCACTTTACGCGTATCGGTTGTCACTGCATCGAGGGTCAGGTCGCCCCCTTTTAGTTCGCCACAGAGGATTTCCGCCAGTTGGCTGAGCGTTACGCTAATCATGCGATCACCCCCAGCAGACGCGCTGCCGTGACGCGGTCAGAATAGTCGAGACGCTGTGAACCAACGATCTGGTAGTCTTCGTGCCCTTTCCCGGCCACCAGCACCACATCGTTTTCTTTCGCCTGCATGATGGCGTTAGTCACTGCTTCGGCGCGACCTTCCATCACCTTCGCCTGTCCGGCATCCAGCATCCCCGCCAGAATGTCGTTGATGATGGCGCGCGGTTCTTCGGTACGCGGGTTGTCATCGGTCACCACGACCACATCAGCAAATTGTTCGGCAATCGCGCCCATCAGCGGACGTTTGCCTTTGTCGCGATCGCCACCGCAGCCAAAGACGCACCACAGTTTGCCGGTACAGTGCAGACGCGCCGCCTGCAGCGCTTTTTCCAGCGCATCCGGCGTATGGGCATAATCAACCACCACGGTGGTTTTGCCCGGCGCGCTGAATACTTCCATGCGCCCGCAAACCGGTTGCAATTGTGTCGCTGTTTTTAGTAAATCAGCTAACGGATATCCCAGCGCCAGCAGCGTTGCCAGCGCCAGCAGCAGATTGCTGACGTTAAACGCGCCCATCAGGCGGCTTTCAATTTCGCCTTCCCCCCATGAGGAGGTAAAGCGAATCGTTGCCCCGCTGTCGTGATACTTCACCTCAACGGCTTTTAACCAACGACCATGACAGTTCGGGTTGATGTGGTCTTCCATCGAAACGGCCACCGCATCCGGAAGTTTGGCCAGCCAGCGACGACCGACCTCATCATCCGCATTGACGATGGCCTGACCGCAATGGTGCGTAGAGTACAGCAGCCATTTCGCGGCTTCGTAATGTTCCATGTCACCGTGGTAGTCGAGATGGTCACGGCTTAAGTTAGTAAACACTGATGCGGCAAACTTCAGCGCCGCGACGCGATGCTGAACCAGACCGTGGGAAGAGACTTCCATCGCGCCAACCGTGGCGCCCTGTGCAACCAGCCCCGCCAGCACATGCTGGACATCAACGGCTGAACCGGTGGTATTTTCTGTTGGAATCACTTTGCCCAACAGACCATTGCCAACGGTTCCCATCACCGCGCTGGTTTCACCCAGCAGTTGGCTCCACTGCGCCAGCAATTGAGTAGTGGTCGTTTTACCGTTGGTCCCGGTCACGCCAACCAGACGCATTTTTTCAGAAGGCTCGTGGTAAAAACGGCCCGCCAGTGCAGATAAACGCTCATTAAGCTGGCTGAGATAGATAACCGGAACGCCGTGCATTTCACGGATTTCACCATCAGTCGCTTCATCTTTTGCTTCTGCAATAATGGCAGCCACACCTTGCGCTATCGCCTGCGGGATATACCGACGCCCGTCCGCCTGATGACCCAATACTGCGACAAAGAGATCGCCCGATGCAGCCACACGGCTGTCGAGCGTCATCTCCCGCAGTGCTCGCTCCGGTGCACCCGGCACCCATGGAGCAAGAAGGTCGCGCAAATTACGATCTGCCACCTGTTGCCTCGCCTTGATTATTCACAAATTCACTTTTATCGCCCGTTGCCAGCGCATCCGGCTCGATGTTCATGGTGCGTAGTACGCCGCCCATGATGGCACCGAAGACCGGCGCGGAAACGGCGCCACCGTAGTATTTACCCGCCTGCGGATCGTTGATAACAACAACCAGCGCGAAGCGCGGCTGACTCGCAGGCGCAACGCCTGCGGTATAAGCAATGTATTTGTTGATGTAGCGACCATCCGGCCCTACTTTTTTCGCCGTACCGGTTTTGATGGCGATGCGATAGCCTTTAATCGCCGCCTTCACGCCGCCGCCTCCGGGCAGCGCTACGCTTTCCATCATGTGCACCACGGTACGAACAGTCGCTTCCGGGAAAATACGCTCGCCCGGAACAGGAGGGTCAACTTTGGTAATCGACAGCGGGCGATAAACGCCATAGCTGCCGATCGTTGCATAGACTCGCGCTAACTGTAACGGGGTTACCATTAGCCCATAGCCGAAAGAGAAGGTGGCCCTCTCTATGTCAGACCACCGTTGTTTTTGAGGATATAAGCCACTGCGTTCTCCGACCAACCCCAAATTGGTCGCTTTTCCCAGCCCAAAACGTGAGTAAGTATCTACTAACGCTGAGGACGGCATCGCTAACGCCAGCTTAGAAACACCGACGTTACTCGACTTCTGCAAAACCCCGGTAAGGGTCAATTCGCTATAACGCGCCACGTCTTTGATTTCGTGACCATTAATTCGGTAAGGAATCGTATTGAGTACGGTATTTTCGCGTACCACTCCACGCTGCAGCGCCGTCATTACAACCATTGGTTTGACGGTAGAACCCGGTTCAAACACGTCGGTAATGGTACGGTTACGCATGACATCTTTTTGCGTACCGGAGAGATTATTGGGGTTGTAGGACGGGCTGTTCGCCATCGCCAGCACTTCACCGGTGTTGACATCCACCAGCACGGCGCTGCCGGATTCCGCTTTGTTGAACGCGACGGCATTATTCAGTTCACGGTAGACCAGCGCCTGTAAACGCTCATCAATGCTCAGCGCAAGGTTGTGCGCCGCCTGGCTGTCGGTAGAGGAGATATCTTCAATTACGCGGCCATAGCGGTCTTTACGTACGATACGTTCGCCCGGCTGTCCGGTGAGCCACTTATCGAAGCTCTTCTCAACGCCTTCAATCCCCTGGCTGTCAACGTTAGTAAAGCCAATGAGGTGAGCGGTCACTTCTCCGGAAGGATAGTAACGACGGGATTCTTCACGCAGGTGAATACCTGGCAGCTTGAGTTTTTTGATGTAGTCGGCCATGTCAGGGTTAACCTGACGCGCCAGATAGATAAAGCGCCCTTTCGGGTTGGCGTTTATACGAGAAGCCAGTTGGTCGAGCGGGAGATTAAGCGCGGTCGACAGCGCTCTCCAGCGTTCACCAACGCTCACGCCGCCTGCGTCATGCACCTCTTTCGGGTCGGCCCAAATCGCCTTCACCGGAACGCTCACCGCCAGCGGACGGCCCGAACGGTCGGTAATCATCCCGCGCGATGTAGAGACTTCCTGTACGCGCAGGGAGCGCATGTCGCCCTGACGCACCAGCATATCCGGCGCGATGATTTGCAGCCAGGCGACGCGTCCCAGCAGGAAACCCAGTGCCAGCAAAATACAGCCGCACAGTAACGCAAAACGCCAACTGACAAAGTTGGCTTGTTCTTCCTGGCGTTTTGGTTTGTGCGTTTTTGCCGCTGCTTTCATGCGTCGCGTTTATCCTTATTTTTGTACTACAATATTTTCTTGTGAGGGATCAACATGCTGCATTTGCAGCTTTTCCGTTGCGATCCGTTCAACACGGCTATGGTCACCGAGCGCGTTCTCCTCAAGGATCAAGTTGCGCCATTCGATATCCAACGCATCTCGCTCCAGAACCAACTGCTCACGCTGCGCGGTCAGTAACCGCGTATGGTGTGCGGTTGTCACGACGGTAACCGCCGTCAAAATAATGCAAATGAACAGGCAGAGTGGCAGCTTCCCATACCGCAAAAGATCGTCACCGATCACGCCAGGCAAGGCATGGCGCTCGTTGCTTCCTATCGATCCTTTAACTTTGCTAAGGGCTTCTGTCACTCTGCTGATCATGCGTTCGTCCTCTCTGCAATACGCAGAACTGAACTACGGGCACGAGGATTTTCAGCTACCTCTTCTTCACCCGGCATCATCTTGCCTAGTGCTCTTAACTCACGGCCGCCCAGCTTTTTGATCTGCGCTTCCGTCATCGGTATTCCAGCCGGAACCTGAGGACCACGGCTTTGTTCGCGCATAAAGCGTTTCACAATACGGTCTTCAAGCGAATGGAAACTGATAATCGAAAGGCGACCACCTGGTGCCAGCACGCTGAGCGAGCTTTTTAGCGCCTGCTCTATCTCCTCCAGTTCACTGTTCACCCAGATGCGCACCGCCTGGAAGGTACGGGTCGCGGGATGTTTGAATTTGTCTTTCACCGGCATTGCCGCCGCAATCACTTCCGCCAGCTCTTTGGTGCGGGTCATCGGTTCGATGCGATTGCGCTCGACGATGGCGCGGGCAATGCGTTTACCAAAGCGCTCCTCGCCAAAGGTTTTAATCACCCAGGCAATGTCCGCTTCATCGGCGGTTTGCAGCCATTCGGCTGCGGACTGACCGCGTGTTGGATCCATACGCATATCCAACGGACCGTCACGCATAAACGAGAAACCGCGCTCCGCGTCATCAAGCTGCGGTGAAGAAACGCCAAGATCGAGAAGAATCCCGTCGATCTTACCGGTAAGTCCGCGCTCGGCGACATAGTCAGCCAGCGCAGAGAATGGTCCATGAACGATGGAGAAACGGGGATCGGTAATCGTCTGTGCAACGGCAATAGCCTGCGGATCGCGATCGATAGCCAGTAAACGTCCCTCTTCGCCAAGCTGGGAGAGGATCAGACGTGAATGACCACCGCGACCAAATGTCCCGTCAATGTAGATGCCGTCTGGACGAATATTCAGGCCGTTGACGGCTTCATCCAGCAACACCGTTGTATGTTTATAATTTTCCATCATTTTATAGAGACAAATCCTGCAATCGTTCCGACAGCGCGCCGGTAACAGACTGCTCAGCGTCGATATCTTCCTTGACCTGTTGATACCAGGTCGTTTCATCCCACAGCTCAAACTTATTGAACTGCCCAACCAGCATCACTTCTTTCGTTAGCCCCGCGTGTTGCCGCAGAATCGGCGCTATCAATAATCGGCCAGCGCTATCCATCTGACATTCGCTGGCATGCCCCAACAACAGGCGCTGTACGCGACGCTCAACTGGATTCATGCTCGACAGACGCGATAACTTCTGCTCGATAATTTCCCATTCAGGCAGGGGGTACAGCAGCAGGCACGGGTGATGGATGTCAATGGTGCAAACCATTTGACCGGTAGCGCACTCGAGCAGTTGATCCCGATAACGAGTGGGCACCGATAAGCGCCCTTTACTGTCGAGATTAACTAACGTTGCTCCCCGGAACATGCCAGTCTCACCCCCGATTACCACTTTATCCCACAAAATCCCACTTAAAGGAGTTTACGGAGCGGAGGAAAACCTTGTCAAGCAAGTCACGGCGCTAAGCGGAGCAAAAAACACATTGTTTACAGCTAATATCAGCGTTGAACAAATTCCGTACAGCAAACGAAGCAAATTAACGTCATGAATATTTGTAAGAAAAAAATCCAACAACTCATGATTGTTTAAAACAACCGAATATCATCAAAAGAAAATATAAAGTGTCAGTTTGCGACGCGAGCGGCATTTTAGGACAATATGCAGCGAGATAACAGTACCAGTTAATCAGTCTGTAGGCCGTGCAGGAGCGAGGTAAGCGTAAGGTTGTCGCCATAGGGCAGCAAAGTGTTTGTTAATTCGGCAAATCCCTACAAGCATGTAACAAAATAATACAACCGTAACGCATCTTTACGCTTCAATAACCCAAAAATGGAGAGTTGCATTTTTAATTCGGCATAATTCAAGAATCAATTTCAGATAATTCTAAAGAATATTCTTAATTATAATGAGGTTATTTCTGAGAATAGAATATTTGATGACGTCAGAGGCTTATCCCGTTGACGTCACCAAATGAGGCAACTTAGTTACGGCTCAGAATACCGCGACGGTACAGATTACGCCGTATACGCGTTAACCCAGGTTTGGGTTTACGCGGCTCATCCAGACTTGCCAGCACAATCTCCAGCACACGTTCAGCTACATCGCGATGGCGTTGCGCCACCGCGAGCACCGGACACTGCAGGAAGTCGAGCAGTTCGTGATCGCCAAAAGTCGCTATCGCCAAATCAGACGGCAACTGCCCATCGCGACGCAGGGTCACATCCATCACCCCCTGCAACAGAGCAAACGACGTGGTAAACAGCGCCTGAGGCATGGGATGCGTTTCCAGCCATTTATCAAAGAGCTGCGCGGCCGCTTCCCGCTCATAGCTGTTGGCGTAAAGGAAATGAACGTCACGCGGATCGTCTTTCCACGCGGTACGGAAGCCCTGCTCACGCAGGAAGCTGACGGATAATTCAGGCAGCGCGCCCAGATAAAGTACGGTTTCTGCAGGGAATTTACGTAACTCCTGCGCCAGCATTTCCGCATCATCCTGGTCCGCGCCCACGACGCTGGTGAAATGTTCGCGATCCAGCGCACGGTCCAGCGCCACAATCGGGAATGAACTGTTTGCCCAACGCTGATAGAACGGATGTTCTGGCGGCAAGGAAGTCGATACAATGATGGCATCAACCTGGCGTTGTAAAAGATGCTCAATACAGCGCATTTCGTTATCAGGCTGATCTTCAGAGCAGGCAATCAACAGTTGATACCCGCGCTGACGCGCCTGGCGCTCCAGATAGTTTGCAATCCGGGTATAGCTTGTGTTCTCAAGATCCGGGATCACCAGCCCGATAGAGCGTGTGCGTCCAGCACGCAACCCGGCCGCCACGGCATTCGGGTGGTAATTATGCTCACGCACCACCGCCATGACTTTTTCAACCGTTTTGTCGCTTACGCGATATTGCTTTGCTTTGCCATTAATAACGTAGCTTGCAGTCGTTCGCGAAACGCCGGCCAACCGAGCGATTTCATCCAGTTTCACAATTGCCCCTTGCGTAAAATGTACAAACCATAACCTTTGTGATGGCATGGGTTAAGTTTCTTAACATCTAAGCGCAGAATAATGACTGCGGCAACCGCTTTTGTCTCTGGTTACTGCTGATTTCGCAAAAAAAGCGCAACAGATAGCATCAGCGAAAACCCTCCATGCCGGATAAGGCGTTTACACCGTCATCCGGCATGGCCTCCGCGATAATGCCTGAGGGCGCTGTGCTTATCAGGCCTACAGTCGACTATTAGCGCATGATTTTATCGCCGCGAGAAAGCCCCACCACGCCAGAACGGGCTACCTCTACAATTTTGGCGACTTCACGTAATGTTGCCAGGAACGCATCCAGCTTATCACTGGTGCCCGCCAACTGTACGGTGTAGATGGACGGCGTGACGTCGATGATTTGCCCGCGGAAAATCTCCGTGTTGCGTTTCACCTCCTCCCGACCATAGCCGCTGGCCTGGATTTTCACCAACATGATCTCGCGTTCAACATGGGCGCCCTGCCCTAGTTCGCTCACGCGCAGAACATCCACCAGTTTATGTAGCTGCTTTTCGATCTGCTCCAGGACTTTTTCATCCCCTACCGTTTGAATCGTCATTCGCGATAAGGTTGGATCGTCAGTGGGCGCGACGGTCAGGCTTTCAATATTGTATCCACGCTGGGCGAAAAGGCCTATCACACGCGACAAGGCACCCGACTCATTTTCCAGCAATACCGATAATATCCGGCGCATAATCAGGTCCTCTCCGTTTTGCTTAACCACATTTCATCCATACCGCCCCCACGAATCTGCATCGGGTAGACATGCTCGCTGCCATCAACGGTGACATCGACAAACACCAGACGACGGTTGCACACATGCTCCAGCGCTTCACTCAGTTTGCTTTCCAGTTCTTCAGGATGGTTAATCTGGATACCAATATGCCCATAAGCCTCGGCAAGGCGCACAAAATCGGGTAGCGACTGCATATAAGATTGTGAATGACGTCCAGAGTAGATCATGTCCTGCCACTGTTTGACCATGCCGAGATAGCGGTTGTTCAGGTTGAGCACCAGTACCGGCAGCTCGTACTGCAGCGCCGTCGACAGTTCCTGGATGTTCATCTGAATGCTGCCATCCCCGGTCACGCACACCACCGTTTCCTCAGGCAATGCCATTTTTACGCCTAGCGCCGCAGGTAAACCAAATCCCATGGTGCCGAGACCGCCAGAGTTAATCCAACGGCGTGGTTTATCGAACGGGTAGTAGAGTGCGGCAAACATCTGATGCTGACCAACGTCAGAGGTCACATACGCATCCCCTTTCGTCAGACGCCAGATAGTTTCAATCACCGCCTGTGGCTTAATGCTTTCACTTTGCGTGTCATATTTCAGGCACTGACGGGCGCGCCAGTGTTCAATCTGTTGCCACCAGTCACGGTTATCATCCAGCGGCTGCTGAGATTTCTCCTGCTCCAGCAGTTCGAGCATCTGATCAAGTACCAGACGAGCATCGCCGACAATCGGAATATCCGCAGTGACGGTTTTCGAAATAGAGGTCGGATCGATGTCGATATGCAGCACGGTCGCATTTGGACAATATTTTGCCAGATTATTGGTTGTTCGATCGTCAAAGCGCACGCCGACGGCAAAGATCACATCGGAATGATGCATGGTCATGTTTGCTTCGTAAGTTCCATGCATGCCCAGCATTCCCAACGCCTGGCGATGTGTTGCCGGAAACGCGCCTAACCCCATCAGCGAGGAAACAACAGGCAGATTAAGAGCTTCAGCGATCTGGCCCAACTGCTCATGGCAGGCGGCATTAACGGCGCCACCCCCCACGTACACAACCGGTTTTTTAGCCGCGACTAACGTCTGCAGAGCACGTTTTATCTGCCCTTTATGTCCGGTAGTCGTCGGATTATACGAACGCATACTCACCGACTCCGGCCAGCTGTAAGGCAGTTTCCTGGCGGGATTCAGAATATCCTTCGGCAAATCGACCACAACAGGCCCCGGACGACCGCTTGCCGCCAACCAGAAGGCCTTTTTTAGCACCTGTGGGATGTCTTCTGTTTGTTTGACCAGGAAGCTGTGCTTCACCACCGGGCGGGATATGCCCACCATGTCGCACTCCTGGAAGGCATCGTAGCCAATCAGCGACGTTGCGACCTGCCCGGAGAGGATCACCAGCGGAATGGAATCCATGTAAGCCGTTGCAATCCCGGTAATCGCGTTGGTAGCGCCGGGGCCTGAAGTGACTAATACGACGCCCACCTCCCCCGTGGCGCGCGCAAGGCCATCAGCCATGTGTACCGCGGCCTGCTCATGACGAACCAGCACATGATCAATACCGCCGACCGTATGCAGCGCATCATAAATATCGAGGACGGCCCCCCCGGGATAACCGAATACCTGCTTTACACCCTGATCGATGAGCGATCGGACGACCATCTCGGCTCCAGACAACATCTCCATGGCTTGCCTCACTCTTATAATGAATAACGGTTTAACAACACATTAACCGCTGACGATGACGCATGGCAATTGACTCCGCTGGAGTAGCCTCAGAGCAAATAAGAATAAAACGGAGGAAAGCGTCGATTTAATGGAGAATTAAACCAGGATAAGTAAATGATATGATAAATAATCGCTTAAAAAGGGGGACTTACAGCTATTACTCTATTTTTTTACACTGTTAGCTAATCCTGGAAAGTGGATTTCAGCATAAAATTTTACATACAAATAAAAAAGCAGAACAAACCAGATGTATTATCCGGCTTGTTCTGCTGAATGCTATTGCTTACAGATGGAGACTAACAGCTCTTCCATCCATTGATGTCCTTTATCCCGGCCTGCAGCTTCATGCCAGGAAAGATAACATGTACGGCTGTTCAATTTTAAAGGTAAAGGTAATATCTGAAGTTCTAAAGAATCAGCGAACTCTTCTGCCAACCAACGTGGCGCAATAGCGACCAGATGCGTTTGCGACACAATATTAAGAACGCTAATTAATGCCATGCCCTGGTAAGCGACGCAGGATTGTTTATCCGGCGTGTCATACCACGGCTGACTGAAAGATGCGAAGCGATCCAGCGAAACCACCGCGTGTTGCTCATTATAAACATCGTTTTCCAATAATGGACCACTAATGCGCGGATGCTTTTTGCTTACCACTAATACCATTTCATCATTGAATAACGGAATACTTGAGAATTCTGGACGACGGAATTCTTCATAGCTAATAACAAACTCTGTTTCCTGATAACGCAGTTGATGCTCGGTATTTTGATTAAGTGAAGATTTAAATATGACATTAATGTTTGGCGCGACCTGTTCAACCCGATTATAAATCAACGATGTCAGGATATTATCTAATGGGCTGCATACGCAGAGATTGAAAACACGTTCACTGCTGGCTGGTTCAAAACCCGATCCAGGCAGTTCGTTTTGCACTAATTGCAATGCCTGACGAATGGAACCAAATAGCTGGAAAGCTCTTGCTGTCGGCTGGATCCCCCGACCATAACGAACAAAAAGCTCATCATTAAACATGACCTTGAGGCGCGCTACCGCATTACTGACCGCTGGTTGCGACATCCCCAGAGTATGCGCAGCGCGGGTAATATTCTGTTCCTGCATTACCGCATCAAAAACGGTTAAAAGATTAAGGTCAACCATGCGAAGTTGCGGTTTTCCTGGCTCTAAAAGATTGGGTTTATCTATTATTTTTACTTCTGGCATAGTTAACTCCACTGTCACTCTAAACTCCCTTTTCCCAGACGGAGTAAAGAAATAACCTCCGCTAATATGATTTACCATGCATATAAAATAAGAAAAAGGAAAAACATTAAAATTAGGAAAACATAAAGGTACAAACCTAAATGAACAAAACAGCAATGCGAGCGCAGTGTGGCAGAGGTCACTGCACGATGATTCATATGTTTAAATTTCAAAAACAATATAACCATAAGCATGGCGAATATACAATCATACACATCATGAATGTATATTTAAGTTTTAATTAAATGTTTATATTATTAATACATTAAAAGTTAACATTAATTTATCAATCATGTCCTTCCGCTGTGCCCCGATCTATTCAGTATTGCTATAAAAACAGACAAATCATAAAGATATAAAATCTTAATCGCGCCATCGACTTCAACGAACCGTTACAATAAATGCGAATAAATATGCTTAAATATGTCAAATCATGAAAATTATGTACAAGCATCAGCAGATTAATTTTATATACGCCAACAAATTCAGCACAATTCGCTTAAGTTTTGCCTAAACTTTTATCTGCTACAGGGGCATTTACAAGGGATGGGGTTGACATCGGAGTTCATATCCAGTACCACTAAAAGCATATCGCATTCGCCTGGAGCTTAATTGATGACTTACATTGCTCGTTTCAACGGTCTACTACTACTAAACGCATCTTCGTTGCGCGGTAGACTGGTGGACGACATTCAGCATTAAGTCAGCTCCAGTTAAGACAGAAACCCGCGCCGTTGCGCGGGTTTTTTTATGCTCGAAGCAAGGCGCCCTAAAGACCAAGGACCTAAACCATGAGCCAGCAAGTCATTATTTTCGATACCACCTTACGCGACGGAGAACAGGCGTTACAGGCAAGCCTGAGTGTGAAAGAAAAACTGCAGATTGCGCTGGCCCTTGAGCGCATGGGCGTTGACGTGATGGAAGTGGGTTTCCCGGTCTCTTCACCAGGTGACTTTGAATCAGTACAGACCATTGCTCGTCAGGTTAAGAACAGCCGTGTTTGCGCCTTAGCGCGCTGCGTTGAAAAAGATATCGATGTTGCAGCTGAATCCCTGAAGGTCGCTGAAGCTTTCCGCATTCATACGTTTATCGCCACCTCGCCGATGCATATCGCAACAAAATTACGCAGCACGCTGGATGAGGTGATCGAGCGAGCTGTCTATATGGTTAAGCGAGCGCGTAATTACACGGATGACGTGGAATTCTCCTGCGAAGACGCTGGCCGTACTCCTATCGCAGACCTGGCTCGCGTAGTAGAAGCCGCCATTAATGCGGGTGCCAAAACCATCAATATTCCCGATACCGTCGGTTACACCATGCCTTTCGAATTTGGCGCAATCATTTCCGGTCTGTATGAACGCGTACCGAATATCGATAAAGCCATCATCTCCGTACACACCCATGATGATTTAGGCCTGGGCGTCGGCAACGCGCTGGCTGCCGTTCACGCCGGAGCTCGCCAGGTGGAAGGCGCGATGAACGGTATCGGCGAACGCGCTGGTAACTGCTCCCTGGAAGAAGTGATCATGGCGATCAAAGTGCGCAAAGATATCCTGAACGTACAGACCCGCATTAATCATCAGGAGATCTGGCGTACCAGCCAGTTAGTGAGCCAAATCTGTAACATGCCCATTCCGGCTAACAAAGCGATTGTCGGTAGCGGCGCCTTTGCTCACTCCTCCGGCATTCATCAGGACGGCGTACTGAAAAATCGTGAAAACTACGAAATCATGACGCCTGAATCCATCGGCCTGAATCAGGTACAGTTGAACCTGACCTCCCGTTCCGGACGCGCCGCGGTGAAACACCGCATGGATGAGATGGGCTATAAAGAGAGTGAATATAATCTGGACAACCTGTACGACGCTTTCCTGAAGCTGGCGGATAAAAAAGGTCAGGTATTTGATTATGACCTGGAAGCGCTGGCCTTTATTAACAAACAGCAGGAAGAGCCAGAACATTTCCGTCTGGATTACTTCAGCGTGCAATCCGGCTCAAATGACATTGCTACCGCCTCCGTCAAGCTGGCCTGCGGTGAAGACGTCAAAGCCGAAGCGGCGAACGGTAACGGCCCGGTTGATGCCATTTATCAGGCCATCAACCGCGTAACGGAATACAACGTTGAACTGGTGAAATACAGCCTGACCGCCAAAGGGCACGGTAAAGATGCGCTGGGTCAGGTGGATATCGTCGCCAACTATAACGGTCGCCGCTTCCACGGCGTCGGTCTGGCAACGGATATCGTCGAGTCTTCCGCCAAAGCGATGGTCCATGTGCTGAACAATATCTGGCGCGCCGAAGAAGTCGAAAAAGAATTGCAACGCAAAGCTCAGAACAACGAGAACAACAAGGAAACCGTGTGATGTCGAAGAATTACCATATTGCTGTTTTGCCGGGTGACGGTATTGGCCCGGAAGTGATGGCGCAAGCCTTGAAAGTACTGGACGCAATTCGCCACCGTTTTAACATGCGCATTACCACCAGCCACTACGACGTGGGTGGCGCCGCCATTGATAACCACGGTCAGCCGTTGCCGCCGGCTACGGTTGAAGGCTGTGAGCAAGCTGACGCCATTCTGTTTGGCTCCGTTGGCGGTCCGAAATGGGAAAACCTGCCGCCAAACCAGCAGCCTGAACGCGGTGCGCTGCTGCCATTGCGTAAGCACTTCAAATTATTCAGCAATCTGCGTCCGGCAAAGCTGTACCAGGGGCTGGAAGCGTTTTGTCCTCTGCGCGCCGATATCGCCGCTAACGGTTTCGACATCCTGTGCGTGCGTGAACTGACCGGCGGGATCTACTTCGGTCAGCCAAAAGGCCGCGAAGGCAGCGGGCAACATGAAAAAGCATTTGATACCGAGGTATATCACCGTTTCGAGATCGAACGTATTGCCCGTATCGCGTTTGAGTCAGCTCGCCAACGTCGCCGTAAAGTCACGTCGATTGATAAAGCTAACGTGCTGCAAACCTCTATTCTGTGGCGTGAAATCGTTAATGAAATTGCCAATGAATATCCGGACGTTGAACTGGCGCATATGTACATCGACAACGCGACAATGCAGTTGATCAAAGATCCTTCCCAGTTCGACGTCCTGCTGTGCTCCAACCTGTTTGGCGACATTCTGTCTGACGAGTGCGCCATGATCACCGGTTCAATGGGGATGTTGCCATCCGCCAGCCTGAACGAGCAGGGTTTTGGTCTGTACGAGCCTGCTGGCGGCTCCGCCCCGGATATCGCCGGGAAAAACATTGCTAACCCTATCGCCCAGATCCTGTCGCTGGCGCTGCTGCTGCGCTACAGCCTGGATGCCAACGATGCGGCAACCGCAATTGAGAGCGCCATTAACCGCGCATTAGAAGAAGGCATTCGCACTGGTGATTTGGCCCGTGGCGCTGCCGCAGTCGGTACCGATGAAATGGGCGATATCATTGCCCGTTACGTCGCAGAAGGGGTGTAATCATGGCCAAAACGTTATACGAAAAATTATTTGATGCGCACGTCGTCTTTGAGGCGCAAAACGAAACCCCGCTGCTGTATATCGACCGCCATCTGGTGCATGAAGTCACCTCCCCGCAGGCGTTTGATGGTCTGCGCGCGCATGGCCGTCAGGTGCGCCAGCCGGGTAAAACCTTCGCCACCATGGACCACAACGTCTCAACGCAGACCAAAGACATTAACGCCTCCGGCGAAATGGCGCGTATTCAGATGCAGGAACTGATCAAAAACTGCAATGAATTTGGCGTTGAACTGTACGACCTGAATCACCCGTATCAGGGTATTGTCCACGTGATGGGGCCTGAGCAAGGCGTGACCTTGCCGGGAATGACCATCGTCTGTGGCGACTCCCACACCGCCACCCACGGCGCATTCGGCGCGCTGGCGTTCGGTATTGGCACTTCAGAAGTTGAACACGTGCTGGCAACGCAAACCCTGAAACAGGGTCGCGCCAAAACCATGAAGATTGAAGTCAACGGCCAGGCCGCGCCGGGCATCACGGCGAAAGATATCGTGCTGGCGATTATCGGTAAAACCGGTAGCGCGGGCGGTACCGGGCACGTGGTTGAATTTTGCGGCGAAGCCATCCGTGCGCTGAGCATGGAAGGCCGCATGACCCTGTGTAACATGGCCATTGAAATGGGGGCCAAAGCGGGTCTGGTCGCACCGGATGAAACCACCTTTAACTATGTGCAAGGTCGTTTACACGCACCGAAGGGCGAGGATTTTGCCCACGCGGTTGAGTACTGGAAAACGCTGCAAACCGACGACGGCGCAACGTTTGATACCGTCGTCACTCTGCAGGCAGAAGAGATCGCGCCGCAGGTAACCTGGGGAACGAATCCGGGTCAGGTGATCTCGGTGAACGATAATATTCCCGATCCAGCATCATTTACCGATCCCGTTGAGCGCGCGTCGGCGGAAAAAGCGCTGGCGTATATGGGGCTGAAACCGGGCATTCCGTTAACAGAAGTAGCTATCGATAAAGTGTTTATCGGTTCCTGCACCAACTCGCGCATTGAAGATTTACGCGCCGCGGCGGAAATCGCCAAAGGGCGCAAAGTCGCGCCGGGCGTACAGGCACTGGTGGTGCCGGGTTCTGGTCCGGTGAAAGCGCAGGCGGAAGCGGAAGGTCTG
The DNA here is from genome assembly GCF_005280955.1 of Citrobacter sp. wls717. NCBI lineage: Bacteria > Pseudomonadati > Pseudomonadota > Gammaproteobacteria > Enterobacterales > Enterobacteriaceae > Citrobacter > Citrobacter sp. wls717. The sequence continues at coordinate 361,403 of NZ_SZWW01000006.1, read as the reverse complement.
GACAAGATCTTTATCGAAGCAGGATTTGAATGGCGCTTACCGGGCTGTTCCATGTGCCTGGCCATGAATAATGACCGCCTGAACCCAGGCGAGCGCTGCGCATCCACCAGCAACCGTAACTTTGAAGGTCGTCAGGGCCGCGGTGGCCGCACGCATTTAGTCAGCCCGGCGATGGCCGCCGCCGCCGCCGTTACCGGCCACTTCGCCGACATTCGCAGCATCAAATAAGGAAACTACCATGGCAGAGAAATTTACCCAGCATACCGGCCTGGTTGTCCCACTGGATGCCGCCAACGTCGATACCGATGCAATTATCCCGAAACAGTTTTTGCAGAAGGTCACACGCACCGGTTTTGGCGCCCATCTGTTTAACGACTGGCGTTTCCTGGACGAAAAGGGTCAACAGCCAAATCCAGAGTTTGTGCTGAACTTTCCGGAATATAAAGGCGCGTCGATTCTGCTGGCGCGGGAAAACTTTGGCTGCGGCTCTTCACGTGAACATGCGCCGTGGGCGCTGACCGACTACGGCTTTAAAGTAGTGATCGCGCCAAGCTTCGCCGACATCTTCTACGGCAACAGTTTCAACAACCAACTGCTGCCGGTAACCCTGAACGACGCGCAGGTCGATGAAATGTTTACCCTGGTGAAAGCCAATCCGGGGATTACATTTGAAGTGGATCTGGTGGCGCAGGTCGTCAAAGCGGGCGATAAGTCCTACAGCTTTAAGATCGATGACTTCCGCCGCCACTGCATGCTGAACGGTCTGGACAGCATCGGGCTGACGCTGCAGCACGAAGCCGCCATCACCGAATACGAAGACAGGCAGCCCGCGTTTATGCGCTAGTCATTGTTGTGCCGGATCAGGCCGTTACGCCGCCATCCGGCACTTTATAAATCAAACGTCCTTCACCCGCCCGGTCATCACCAGCGTGACCACCGAAATCGCCGCAATCACCCAGTAAACGGCAAAATGCCCGTAGCTTTGCGCCACCGCTCCTTGAATCACTCCCGCCAGAATCACGCCCGTTGAAATACTGTTAGTAAACAATGTGGTCGCCGATCCCGCGCGCCCCGGCATCAGATCCTGAAACCACAGCATTCCTATCCCAGCGATAATGCCGATAAATACCGCGTTAAACAGCTGCAGGACCAGCAGCGCCGTGCGGCTGTGAAAGAAGATCAGACCAAGATAAAACAGTACGCCCGCCGCCACGGCCGCGATCATCATACGCCGCTTACCAAAGCGTTTCACGTAGTAGCCCGCCAGAATCATCGCCGGAATTTCCAGCCCGGCCGCGGTGCCCATCAGGATCCCGGCCAGCTTGTCCGGCAAGCCCAGCTCAAGGCTAATCCACAGCGGCATATCGATGATGTACATGGTATTGCAGGTCCACATCAGCGTGGAGGCAATAAACAGCATGCGTACATTTTTGTCCTGCCAACCGCTGGCCTGTTCCAGCGGCACATCGACAGGTTGCTCCACCCGAGCCACAGATGGCAGTATCAGCGCGATCAGCACCAGGCTGATGGCAAAAATGCCTGCGGCAATGGAAAACATCGCCGTGAAGCCGTAATTCAGCGCCAGCATAAAAGCCAGCGGCGGCCCTATCACCCACGCCAACGAAAGCTGCGCACGCATCACCGAGCTAAACATCACCACTTCACGCGCCGAGCTATCGGCATATTCCCGCGCCAGCGCAAACAGCTGCGGCATGGCGGTATTTGCCAGCGAAGCCAGCAGCACACCGCAGGTGATCAGCGTGAGATAGTGGCGATTAAAGGCAAACAGCAGCGCGTTGCCGATTGCCATCAGACAACAGAACATGATCAGTTTTCGCCGATCGCCCTGACTATCGGATCGTTTCGCCAGACCAAGGCTGACCCCGATCCCGGCAATAGCGTTGACGGTATAAAACAGCCCGACCCAAAATGGCTGCGCCCCGACTTCACGGCTCAGAAACAGGCTCAGCGTGGGTGCCTGCAACGCCCCGGCCACACCCATCATAAAAGCGACCAGCATAAATGCCGCGTAAACGCCGTTAAGGCGCCGTCCCATGGTCATAATCCAGAGCATATCTTTCCTTTTAAGCGCAGCTGAAACGAAAAAAGCCAGCAGATAATACCTGCTGGCGCGGCGATTAACACCAATACTCAGTCACACATGATGTCTGCAACTCGCAATTCGGAGGTCAGGCTGTCACCTCCCACTGCATCAGTTCTTCAAGCATCTTTAAGCGCTGCGGTGCGCTCAGGCAAGCCAACCAGGACGATTTTTCCGTCGCAGTAAAGTACTTCAACCAGAACTGACGCATAGATGACCCCTTCGTTGTCTCATCGCTTCATCGGAATCTATTATTGGCTTAATATAGGGATAATAAAATTGCTGAGTTTTCCGCAGGAGTTCCCCTTTTATGTCTTCTGGTCGTTTGCAACAACAGTTCATCCGTCTGTGGCAATGCTGTGACGGCAAAACGCAAGACACGACGCTAAACGAACTGGCGGAGCTGCTGAGCTGCTCGCGCCGTCATATGCGCACCCTGCTTAATACCATGCAGGATCGCGGCTGGTTAACGTGGGAAGCCGAAGTTGGGCGGGGTAAACGCTCGCGCCTGACATTTCTCTATACCGGGCTGGCGCTCCAGCAGCAGCGGGCAGAAGACCTGCTGGAACAGGATCGTATCGATCAACTGGTGCAACTGGTCGGTGATAAAACGGCCGTCAGACAAATGCTGGTTTCCCACCTGGGACGCAGTTTTCGCCAGGGGCGGCACATCATGCGCGTCCTCTATTATCGCCCTATGCACAATCTGCTCCCCGGCACGGCGTTACGCCGCTCCGAAACCCATATTGCCCGACAAATCTTCAGTTCCTTAATTCTGGTAAATGAGGAAAATGGGGAACTGGAAGCCGACATTGCGCATCATTGGCAGCAGATTTCGCCTTTACACTGGCGATTCTTCCTGCGCCCGGGGATCCATTTTCATCATGGCCGTGAGCTGGAAATGGAGGATGTCATTACCTCGCTACAGCGCATCAACGCGCTGCCGCTGTACTCGCACATTACGCAAATCGTCTCGCCCACCGCCTGGACGCTGGATATCCATCTTGCCCAACCGGACCGCTGGCTTCCCTGGCTACTGGGGCAAGTCCCCGCCATGATTCTGCCGCGAGAATGGGAAACGCTAAATAACTTTTCCAGCCATCCGATTGGCACCGGCCCATATGCCGTGATGCGCAATACTAATAACCAACTGAAAATTCGCGCATTTGATGATTACTTCGGCTACCGGGCGCTGATCGATGAAGTTAACGTTTGGGTATTACCTGACATCGGCGAAGAGCCGGGCGGCGGGTTGACGCTAAAAGGTCCCACGGAGGATGAAAAGGCGATTGAAAGTCGACTGGAAGAAGGCTGCTACTACCTGTTATTTGATACACGCGCCCACCGTGGTGCTAATCAGGAGGTTCGCGAGTGGGCAAGCCGCGTTCTCTCGCCAACCAATTTAATCTGTCACGCCGACGAACAGTACCAGAGACTGTGGTTTCCCGCCTATGGGTTACTCCCCCGCTGGCACCACGCCAAACCCGGGCATGGTGAAAAACCGGCCGGGCTGGAAACGCTAACGCTCACCTACTATCGCGATCACATCGAACATCGGATTATCGCGCAGATCATGAAAACGTTGCTGGCGCAGCATCAGGTACAGCTAAACATTCAGGAGATCGACTACGATCAGTGGCATGCAGGTGAAATAGTCAGTGATATCTGGCTCAACAGCGCCAACTTTACCCTCCCGCTGGATTTCTCGCTGTTCGCTCATTTGTGCGAAGTCCCGCTGCTGCAAAACTGTATCTCGCGCGACTGGGAAAACGATGCGGCCCGCTGGCGAACCGGTGAAATGAGCCTGGCGGCATGGTGCCAACAGCTGCTCGCCACAAAGGCCATTGTGCCGTTGATCCACCACTGGCTGATCATTCAGGGCCAGCGTAGTATGCGCGGGCTACGCATGAATACCCTCGGCTGGTTTGATTTTAAATCGGCATGGTTTGCGCCGCCGGATCCCTAAGAGCCAGCTCTTAATTGCTGCCCGGCAACAAAATCACTACACTAACGCCGTTCTCAACGGGGTGCTAAATAAAAAACATACACAAAATCATTCATGATGCCTCAAGGCGGCAAGCGAGTGAATCCCAGGAGCATAGATAACTATGTGACTGGGGTGAGTGAGCGCAGCCCACACAGAGGCAGCGTGAATGATGAAGTGTATGGGCTGAGAGATACCCGTCGAACCTGATCCGGATAATGCCGGCGAAGGGATTTGAGGCTTATCTCAAGTCCTTTGCCACCCAACTCTTGAGGTGCAAAGTGTTTAAAAAATGTCTTCCGCTTTTGCTGCTGTGCGCAGCGCCTGCCTTCGCCAAACCGGTGCTGACCGTCTATACCTACGATTCGTTCGCTGCGGACTGGGGGCCTGGCCCGACAATCAAAAAAGCCTTTGAAGCTGACTGCAACTGCGAACTGAAGCTGGTCGCGTTGGAAGATGGCGTCTCGCTGCTTAACCGCCTGCGCATGGAAGGAAAAAACAGCAAAGCCGACGTCGTGCTGGGACTGGATAACAACCTGCTGGAAGCCGCCACGCAAACCAAACTGTTCGCCAAGAGCAATGTCGCAAACGACGCCGTTGACGTACCCGGCGGCTGGAAAAATGACACCTTTGTCCCGTTTGATTACGGCTACTTCGCTTTTGTCTATGATAAAAACAAGCTGAAAAATCCGCCAAAGAGCCTGAAAGAACTGGTCGAAAGCGATCAGAAATGGCGCGTCATTTATCAGGACCCGCGCACCAGCACGCCGGGGCTGGGCCTGCTGTTATGGATGCAAAAAGTCTATGGCGACAAAGCACCGGAGGCGTGGCAGAAACTGGCAGCCAAAACCGTCACCGTCACCAAGGGCTGGAGCGAAGCCTACGGCCTGTTCCTGAAAGGTGAAAGCGATCTGGTACTGAGCTACACCACCTCTCCGGCCTATCACATCATTGACGAGAAAAAAGATAACTACGCCGCCGCCAACTTTAATGAAGGTCACTATTTGCAGGTGGAAGTCGCCGCCCGCACCGCGGCCAGCAAGCAGCCGGAACTGGCTGAGAAGTTCCTCAAGTTTATGGTTTCTCCGGCATTCCAGAATGCCATTCCGACCGGCAACTGGATGTATCCGGTGACGCAGGTTGCTCTCCCATCAGGATTTGAGCAACTGAAGAAACCGGCCACCGCGCTGGAATTTACCCCGCAGCAGGTTGCGGCTCAGCGTCAGACATGGATTAGCGAATGGCAACGCGCCGTCAGCCGTTAATTCCCGGCTGGCTGGTTCCAGGGCTTTCTGCCGCCACGCTGATGGTCGCAGTAGCCCTGGCCGCGTTTCTGGCGCTATGGTTTAACGCCCCACAAGGAGAATGGCTCTCGCTGTGGCGAGACGACTACCTGTGGCACGTGGTGCGTTTTTCTTTCTGGCAGGCTTTTTTATCCGCAGTGTTGTCGGTTGTCCCGGCAATTTTCCTTGCCAGAGCACTTTATCGCCGCCGTTTCCCCGGACGTCTGGCGCTGCTACGCCTGTGCGCGATGACGTTAATCCTGCCGGTGTTGGTCGCGGTCTTTGGCATTCTCAGCGTGTATGGCCGTCAGGGCTGGTTAGCCTCACTCTGGCAGATATTCGGGCTGGAGTGGACGTTTTCGCCGTACGGTTTGCAGGGTATTCTGCTGGCGCACGTTTTTTTCAATCTGCCGATGGCCAGCCGTCTGCTGTTGCAGTCGCTGGAAAATATTCCCGGTGAACAGCGACAGTTAGCCGCTCAGTTGGGTATTCGCGGCTGGCATTTCTTCCGCTTTGTCGAATGGCCATGGTTACGCCGTCAGATCCTTCCCGTCGCCGCGCTCATCTTTATGCTGTGCTTCGCCAGCTTCGCCACCGTTTTGTCGCTGGGTGGCGGGCCGCAGGCCACCACCATTGAACTGGCCATCTATCAGGCGCTGAATTTCGATTACGATCCCGCCCGTGCCGCTATGCTGGCGTTGATCCAGATGCTGTGTTGTTTAGCGCTGGTGCTCCTCAGTCAACGCCTGAGCCGCGCTATTGCGCCCGGAACCACGCTGGTTCAGGGCTGGCGCGATCCCGACGATCGTCTGCACAGCCGTCTGGCAGACTCGTTGCTGATTTTCCTGGCCCTGTTGCTGTTGCTGCCGCCGCTGTTGGCAGTGATTGTCGATGGCCTTAACCGCCAGGTTCTGGATGTGCTTATGCAGCCGGTTCTGTGGCAGGCGTTGGGAACTTCACTGCGCATCGCGCTGGCGGCAGGGGCATTGTGCGTGATACTCACCATGATGCTGTTATGGAGCAGTCGCGAACTGCGCGCCCGACAGCAGGTGCTGGCAGCCCAGGTACTGGAGCTTAGCGGCATGATGATCCTCGCCATGCCGGGCATCGTGTTGGCAACCGGCTTCTTTCTGCTGCTCAATAACACCGTTGGTCTCCCCGAATCCGCCGACGGCATTGTGATTTTCACCAACGCGCTGATGGCGATCCCTTACGCGCTGAAGGTACTGGAAAACCCAATGCGTGACGTGACCGCACGCTACAGTATGTTGTGCCAGTCGTTGGGAATTGAGGGATGGTCGCGGCTGAAAGTGGTTGAACTGCGGGCACTGAAACGTCCGCTGGCGCAGGCGATGGCTTTTGCCTGCGTACTGTCGATTGGCGATTTTGGCGTGGTGGCGTTATTTGGCAATGAGGATTTCCGCACCTTGCCGTTTTATCTATATCAGCAGATTGGATCTTATCGCAGTCAGGATGGCGCGGTTACGGCGCTCTTGCTGCTGATCCTGTGTTTTACGCTGTTTACCGTTATTGAGAAATTGCCGGGTAGAAATGTTAAAACTGATTGATATCACATGGCTTTATCACCATTTGCCCATGCGCTTTACGTTGTCGGTCTCGCGCGGTGAGCAGGTCGCAATACTCGGGCCCAGCGGTGCCGGGAAAAGTACGTTGCTGAATCTGATTGCCGGCTTTCTTGCGCCTGCCAGCGGCACAATGATGATTGAAGGTGAAGATCACACCGCAACGCCCCCTTCGCGTCGTCCCGTTTCCATGCTGTTTCAGGAAAACAACCTGTTCAGCCATCTGAGCGTGTGGCAAAACATCGGTCTGGGTCTTGATCCGGGATTAAAACTGAACGCATCGCAGCGGGAGAAAATGCGCCACATCGCCCGGCAAATGGGGCTCGATTCACTGCTGGAGCGACTCCCCGGTGAGCTTTCCGGCGGGCAGCGACAACGTGTGGCGCTGGCGCGTTGTCTGGTGCGGGAGCAACCCATTTTGCTGCTCGATGAACCGTTCTCTGCGCTCGATCCCGCGCTGCGTCAGGAGATGTTAACCCTGGTCGCCGAGGTCTGCCGTGATAAGCAGCTTACGCTGCTGATGGTTTCCCACAGCGTCGAAGATGCGGCGCGAATTGCGCCCCGGTCAATCGTGGTCGCCGACGGACGCATTGCGTGGCAAGGCAAAACAGACGAGCTACTAAGCGGTCAAGCCAGCGCCTCAGCGCTGTTAGGCATCAAGCCTCATATTTCGTAGGCCGGATAAGGCGAAGCCGTCATCCGGCAAGGGAATCGTTAGTAACCCACAACTTTGCGCAGAATATCGATATACACCGGCATCAGCGGGTGACGCAACAGCGCCGCCAGCGCGACCACGCCGATCCCGAGCGTCAACGGCGCCAGATACAGTAAACGGCTGCGGGGGAAATACGCGGTTAAACGATCGACTGCCGCTTTGCCGCTGCGCCACAGCCGCCAGCATAACCAGCCTCCAACCCACAGCAGCAACGCCGTCGCCAGCAGCAGCCATTTGAAATCTCCGCTCTGCATATCGGAAGGAATATCGATTGCCGCGCCCGCCAAAATACCCGGCAGGAAATAGAACGGCGGCCACAGCACGCAGCCAATAATATTCGGGACTATAAATTTTGCGACAGGCAGATCCAGCATACCCGCCACCATCGGCACCAGCGGACGCGTTGGGCCGACAAAACGGCCCACCAGAATGGTAAACATGCTGTGCTGATGCAGCGCATGCTCGGTTTTATCCAGCAGCGCCTTGTTCTTTTTCATGAACGACCAACGGTGCAGCGGCTTTTTAAAGCGCCAGCCCAACCAAAAGGAGATCCAATCCCCCAACAGGCAACCGACGATGCCCGCAAGCCAGGCATGCCAGAAATTCAGTTCGCCACTGCCAATCAGCGCCCCCAGCCCCGCCATCATCACGGTGCCAGGCAGAATCAGACCAACCAGCGCCAGAGACTCCAAAAAGGCCACCAAAAGTACGGCGATCAGAGAGTACAGGGCGGACTGGAGGATAAAGTGTTCCAGCAATGCTTGCATAATGTGTCCGTCAGATTTACGAAGCAGGGATTTTGATAACCCTTCTCAACTTCGTCAAGCCATCAATTGTCTGAATAGATTGCCAGTTATGACAACTTTCAGGACACATCATTCACTTTTTATTCACATCCAGCACGGAACTCGCTCGGACTGGCGCCGGTACATTTTTTGAAAACGCGAGAGAAATAGAGCTGGTCATCAAAGCCGACGTTGCGACCCACCGTGGCGATAGGCATTCGCGTGGTACTCAGCAGTAGCTTCGCCTGACTGATTCGCTGATCCTCACGCCAGCTTAATACGCTAATGCCCAATTGCTGGCGGAACAGGTGTGACAAACGGGAAGGCGACAGGCAGACATGCTGTGCGACGCTGGCAATATCAAAATTGCTGTCCGCCAGATGATCGCTAATGTACTGACAGGCATCACGAACGCGGTTGTCCATTGGCGGGTGCAGCGACTCATTAATGGCTTCCATACGTCGGAGTAACAATTGCTCCAGCAAATTAATCGCCAGCAGTTCGGAATAGCGTCCCTCTCCCTGCCCGGCATTGATGATCTGCCCAAACAGTTCGTTGAAATGCGGTTGATGCGCTTCATCAGGGCGAAAGAAACCGGTCTGGGCAAAAATGGCCGGCCAGGCCAGCCACTCCTGCCAGTAAGCGCGTGGCCGGAAGTAGACCCACTGGTGATACCACTCGCTGGCGTCAGGATGGCGTCCGTAGTGGTGAATTTCGCCAGGCGGAAAAAGCAAAATATCGCCAGGTCGACAGACAAACTGCTTGCCCTGATTGTTAATGACCCCTTCCCCACGAATAGTGAGATTGAGGATATAGCCTTTCATCCCCAGCGGCCTGTCGATAAAAAAATCCAGGTATCCGTTCGCCTCAATGGGGGTCAATCCAGCCACCAAATGTGCGTTAAACGAATAGCCCGGCAGGAGGGGATCGTTTTGCGTTTCAGCCATAATTTCAATACTCCCTGGGTTCTGCTAAGAAACAATTTGTCCATATTACGCCAGACATCATCGCCGTCGTCCCGGCGGGCCACAGTTGTTTGCGGTAATGGACCATCAACCCCGCTTGTGAAAAGCAATTTGTAAAAAACATGTACCACGCCAACGTCAAAATCGGCTAACAAAAGTGTCTATAACTACGGCAGAAATGTCCACATTGATTATTTGCACGGCGTCACACTTTGTGATGCCACAGCATTTTAGTCCATAAGATTAGCGAATCCTGCCTGACGGTTTTTATCCCTGGTCACTACTGTTTATCCATACCCGTATTTTTGGATGGAGTAAGACGATGGCGATTGCAATTGGCCTCGATTTTGGTAGTGATTCGGTACGCGCTTTGGCGGTGGAATGTGCCACTGGTGAAGAAATCGCCACCAGCGTTGAGTGGTACCCACGTTGGCAGGAAGGGCAGTTTTGCGACGGCCCAAACAACCAGTTTCGCCATCATCCGCGCGACTACATTGAATCCATGGAAGCGGCGCTGAAAACCGTACTCGCCGAACTGAGCGCGGAACAACGCGCAGAAGTGGTCGGGATTGGCGTTGACAGTACCGGCTCAACCCCGGCGCCTATCGATGCCGACGGCAACGTACTGGCGCTGCGCCCGGAGTTCGCGGAAAACCCGAATGCGATGTTTGTTCTGTGGAAAGATCACACTGCGGTAGAAGAAGCCGAAGAAATTACTCGCCTGTGCCACACGCCAGGCAAGATCGATTACTCCCGCTATATTGGCGGTATTTATTCCAGCGAATGGTTCTGGGCAAAAATCCTGCACGTGACTCGCCAGGACCACGCGGTCGCCGAGGCGGCGGTCTCATGGATTGAGCTGTGTGACTGGGTTCCGGCCCTGCTCTCCAATACTGTGCGCCCCCAGGATATTCGTCGCGGTCGCTGCAGCGCCGGGCATAAATCCCTGTGGCATGAAAGCTGGGGGGGGCTGCCGCCAGCCAGTTTCTTTGACGAACTCGACCCCATCCTCAACCGCCATCTGCAATACCCAATGTTTAGCGACACCTTCACGGCGGACCTGCCGGTTGGCACTCTGTGTGCCGAGTGGGCGCAGCGCCTGGGTCTACCGGAAAGCGTGGTGATTTCAGGCGGCGCTTTTGACTGCCATATGGGCGCGGTCGGCGCAGGCGCACAGCCCAATACGCTGGTGAAAGTCATTGGCACGTCTACCTGCGACATTCTGATTGCCGATAAACACAGCGTTGGCGAACGCGCGGTGAAAGGCATTTGCGGGCAGGTTGATGGCAGCGTGGTGCCGCATTTTATCGGTCTGGAAGCGGGGCAATCTGCTTTCGGCGACATCTATGCCTGGTTTAGCCGCGTGTTGAGCTGGCCGCTGGAACAGCTTGCCGCGCAGCACCCGGAACTGAAAACCCAGATTAAAGCCAGCCAAAAACAGCTGCTGCCAGCGCTCACCGAAGCCTGGGCGAAAAATCCGTCGCTGGATCACCTGCCGGTGGTGCTCGACTGGTTTAATGGTCGTCGTACGCCGAATGCCAACCAGCGTCTGAAAGGCGTCATTACCGACCTGAATCTGGCAACCGATGCGCCAGCGCTGTTCGGTGGTCTGATTGCCGCCACGGCCTTTGGCGCGCGCGCCATCATGGAATGCTTCACCGAACAAGGCATTGCGGTTAACAACGTCATGGCGCTCGGCGGTATCGCGCGTAAAAACCCGGTCATCATGCAGGCCTGCTGCGACGTGCTAAACCGTCCGCTACAGATTGTCGCTTCAGACCAGTGCTGCGCACTCGGTGCGGCTATCTTCGCCGCCGTTGCCGCGCAGGTCCATGCAGACATTCCAGCCGCCCAGCAACATATGGCGAGCGCAGTAGAAAAGACGATGCAACCTCGTCCAGAACAGGCTCAACGTTTTGAACAACTTTACCGCCGCTACCAGCAGTGGGCGGTAAGCGCTGAACAACAATACCTTCCGACTGCCGCTCCGGCGCAACAAGCCCCGGTAGACCTGGCAACCCTGACTCATTAAGGACACGACAATGACAATTTTTAATAACTATGAAGTGTGGTTTGTGATTGGTAGCCAGCACTTGTATGGCCCGGAAACCCTGCGTCAGGTAACCCAACATGCCGAGCACGTTGTTAACGCACTGAATACGGAAGCTAACCTGCCCTGCAAACTGGTGTTAAAACCGCTGGGTACTTCACCTGACGAAATTACCGCTATCTGTCGTGATGCCAACTATGACGATCGCTGCGCAGGTCTGGTGGTCTGGCTGCACACCTTCTCTCCAGCCAAAATGTGGATTAACGGTCTGACTATCCTCAATAAGCCGCTGATGCAGTTCCACACCCAATTCAACGCCGCCCTGCCGTGGGACAGCATTGATATGGACTTTATGAACCTGAACCAGACCGCACACGGCGGTCGCGAATTCGGCTTCATCGGTGCGCGTATGCGTCAGCAGCACGCCGTGGTCACCGGCCATTGGCAGGATAAGCAGGCGCACGAGCGTATTGGCTCCTGGATGCGCCAGGCGGTGTCCAAACAGGATACCCGCCATCTGAAAGTCTGCCGTTTTGGCGACAACATGCGTGAAGTAGCGGTCACTGACGGCGATAAGGTTGCCGCACAGATCAAATTCGGCTTCTCGGTAAATACCTGGGCCGTGGGCGACCTGGTGCAGGTAGTGAACGCAATTAGTGACGGCGAAATCAACGCGCTGATCGACGAGTATGAAAGCACCTACACCATGACGGCGGCCACACAAGTCCATGGTGAGAAACGTCAGAACGTACTGGAAGCCGCCCGAATTGAACTGGGAATGAAGCGCTTCCTTGAGCAGGGCGGATTCCACGCCTTCACGACGACATTTGAAGATTTGCACGGCCTGAAACAACTTCCGGGTCTGGCCGTACAGCGTCTGATGCAGCAAGGCTACGGCTTTGCGGGCGAAGGCGACTGGAAAACCGCCGCTCTGCTTCGCATCATGAAGGTGATGTCAACCGGTCTGCAGGGCGGCACCTCATTTATGGAGGATTACACCTACCACTTCGAGAAAGGCAACGATCTGGTGCTCGGCTCACACATGCTGGAAGTGTGCCCGTCAATCGCTGTGGAAGAGAAACCGATCCTCGACGTTCAGCACCTCGGTATTGGCGGTAAAGACGATCCTGCCCGTCTGATCTTCAACACCAAAACCGGCCCGGCAGTGGTCGCCAGCCTGATCGATCTCGGCGATCGTTATCGCCTGCTGGTTAACTGCATCGACACGGTGCAAACGCCGCACGACCTGCCGAAACTGCCGGTGGCGAACGCATTGTGGAAGGCCCAGCCGGATCTACCAACCGCATCCGAGGCCTGGATCCTTGCCGGTGGCGCGCACCACACCGTCTTCAGCCATGCGCTGGATCTGAACGATATGCGCCAGTTCGCTGAAATGCACGATATCGAGATCGCAGTAATCGATAACGAGACCCGTCTGCCGGCCTTTAAGGACGCGCTGCGCTGGAACGAAGTGTATTACGGGTTCAAACGTTAATTGGTGAAACGGATTGCCCGGTGGCATTTCATTTACCGGGCCTACAAATCACCGTAGGCCGGATAAGCGAAACGCCATCCGGCATTCAGGAGTTTACATGCTAGAAGATCTTAAACGTCAGGTACTGGAAGCGAATCTGGCACTGCCCAAGCACAACCTGGTGACGCTGACCTGGGGAAACGTTAGCGCCGTCGATCGCGAACGCGGCGTGTTTGTGATTAAACCTTCCGGTGTCGATTACAGCGTCATGACCGCAGACGATATGGTTGTTGTCAGTATCGCCACTGGGGAAGTCGTTGAAGGCACGAAAAAGCCCTCCTCCGATACCCCAACGCACCGTTTGTTATATCAGGCATTCCCGACCATTGGCGGCATTGTTCATACCCACTCGCGCCACGCGACAATCTGGGCGCAGGCGGGTCAGTCGATCCCGGCCACGGGTACCACCCATGCGGACTATTTCTACGGCGCCATTCCCTGCACACGTAAAATGACCGACAGCGAGATTAACGGGGAATACGAGTGGGAAACCGGGAATGTGATCGTCGAAACCTTTGAGAAACAAGGGATTGACGCAGCGCAGATGCCAGGCGTACTGGTGCACTCTCACGGTCCGTTCGCCTGGGGAAAAAATGCCGAAGATGCGGTGCATAACGCCATCGTGCTGGAAGAAGTCGCCTATATGGGGATATTCTGCCGCCAACTCGCGCCGCAGTTGCCGGATATGCAACAAACCCTGCTGGATAAACACTACCTGCGTAAGCATGGCGCAAAAGCCTATTACGGTCAGTGAAATGACGCCAGGCGCGTCCGGAAACAATGACGCGCCTTCTTATTATTGAGTTATATATTCCGCAAACGTACTTCGATACACACAATTATTAGCACAAACGTATTTAATCACATTATCATAATGTCCCAGCGCCTCTTCGCCATCCAGAGAATGAAAGAAAATATAATCTGCAATTGTTGACTGCCAGCGTTGGCCGTTCAACAGATAATTAATAACCGTATCACGATGCCCATTTATTCTGTCCTGTCCTTGCCAGTGAAAGAAGGCATTCCCACGATCAATAATCTCAGAGCGCCAGATTTGACCTGACCATGTTCTATACTCAATGTATTGACTTACCGACTTAATAGTCGGGTTAGATAGCTGAGTATTAACAAATAAATAGTGGTCATATCCTACCTGTAACGCCTGAGTATAAACATTCATAACACCTCTCCATTTCACAACACACCCAAGCTATTGATATAAAACACCCGAGCCGCCAGATGAATAAAAATTACATCAGGAGATAAAAATCAAATTATGCAGAGAGATATTCCCGACGAAATCGTACCGAAAATCTGTTTTTATCCAGACAATAGTAATCCAATAATATATATTATATTCAACCTGACAACCCGAATGCTTCAATTAAAATAGTTACACTAACCATGAATAAAAACAAATTAAAAAAAGTGTAATTTTTTCTGAACCGAGGGGTAAGTAGCAGAATGGATTGAGCACTATTCTGAAAATGTGAAAAAACTCCTGAAGCAGACTATCAATTTATGGAAAACACATAATCAAAAAGTAGTAATTTAAATAAATAATCAAAACAGACTAATCAAATAATTTACGGAAGTATAACCAGAAACTGTATTCATAAATTAAATAGTTCGACACTGAAATTTTGTACCCGAAAAGAATTTTACTGTCACTGCGACTGCGTCTTACCGCGACTTTTATCTTACAACTGTACAAAATAACAGTACAATCGTGCAATCCAGGCTATAATCATGCCTGGTTTTTTAATGGATACACAGCGTGGCGCAGGCAGGCTTTATTTTAACCCGGCACTGGCGGGACACCCCGCAGGGAACTGAGGTCTCATTCTGGCTGGCGACAGACGACGGGCCGCTGCTGGTCACGCTCGCGCCTCAGGAATCCGTCGCGTTTATACCTGGCAGTCAGGTTCCGCGCGTTACATCATTATTACGTACAGAGAACGGCTATCGCCTGACGCCGCTTCAGCTACAAGATTTCCACCGCCAGCCCGTTTCGGGTCTGTATTGCCGCTCCCACCGCCAGCTTATGCGGCTGGAAAAACTCCTGCGCGAAAACGACATCACCGTTTATGAGGCTGACGTACGCCCGCCAGAGCGATATCTGATGGAGCGCTTTATCACGTCCCCGATCTGGGTCGAAGGCGACAAACATAACGGCACGCTGATTAATGCCCGCCTTAAGCCAAACCCGGACTATCGACCGCCGCTAAAATGGGTATCGCTGGATATCGAAACCACGCGGCATGGTGAACTCTACTGCATCGGTCTTGAAGGCTGCGGGCAGCGTATTGTCTACATGCTCGGCCCGGCAAACGGCGATGCCTCGGCGCTGGATTTTGAACTTGAGTACGTGGCTAGCCGACCGCAGTTGCTGGAAAAGCTCAACGACTGGATTGCCCGTCATGATCCCGATGTCATCATTGGCTGGAACGTGGTGCAATTCGATTTACGCGTCCTGCAAAAGCATGCCGAACGTTATCGCATCCCCCTGCGTTTTGGTCGTGATAATAGCGAACTGGAGTGGCGAGAGCATGGCTTCAAAAACGGCGTGTTCTTCGCGCAGGCCAAAGGTCGACTGATCATAGACGGCATTGAAGCGCTCAAATCCGCATTCTGGAATTTCTCGTCATTCTCGCTGGAAACGGTGTCGCAAGAATTGCTGGGCGAAGGAAAATCGATTGATAACCCGTGGGACCGAATGGACGAAATTGACCGTCGGTTTGCCCAGGATAAACCCGCGCTCGCTACCTACAATCTCAAAGACTGTGAGCTGGTCACGCGCATTTTTCATAAAACCGAGATCATGCCTTTTCTGCTGGAGCGCTCGACGGTCAACGGTCTGCCGGTCGACCGTCACGGTGGTTCGGTTGCCGCCTTCGGCCACCTCTACCTTCCGCGCATGCACCGGGCGGGTTACGTGGCGCCAAATCTGGGGGAAGTTCCCGCGCACGCCAGCCCCGGCGGCTATGTGATGGACTCGCGCCCGGGATTGTACGACTCCGTTCTGGTGCTGGATTACAAAAGCCTGTACCCCTCAATTATTCGTACATTTTTGATCGATCCGGTGGGGCTTATCGAAGGGATGGCGCACCCGGATCGGGAGCACAGCACCGAAGGTTTTCTTGACGCCTGGTTCTCACGCGAAAAACACTGCCTGCCGGAGATCGTTACTCAGATCTGGCACGGGCGTGAAGAAGCAAAACGCCACGGGAATAAACCGCTCTCGCAGGCGCTGAAAATTATCATGAATGCGTTTTACGGCGTACTGGGTACTACCGCCTGTCGCTTTTTCGACCCGAGACTGGCCTCATCAATCACGATGCGCGGCCATGCGATCATGCGCCAGACCAAAGCGTTAATTGAGGCTCAGGGTTACGACGTCATCTATGGTGATACCGACTCGACCTTTGTCTGGCTTAAAAAGGCGCACTCAGAAGATGATGCCGCCCGGATTGGCCGGGAGCTGGTAAGCCATGTCAACTCGTGGTGGGCGCAATCGCTAAAGCAACAAAATCTGACCAGCGCGCTGGAGCTGGAGTTTGAAACCCACTTTTGTCGCTTTCTGATGCCGACTATTCGCGGTGCGGATACCGGTAGTAAAAAGCGTTACGCCGGGATGATTCAGGAAGGGGCTGAACAACGCATGGTGTTTAAGGGACTGGAAACGGTTCGCACCGACTGGACACCGCTGGCGCAACAATTCCAGCAGGCGCTGTACCTGCGAATTTTTCGTAACGAGCCGTATCAGGAGTTTGTCCGCGAGACCATCGACCGTCTGATGGCAGGTGAACTGGATGCACAACTGGTGTACCGCAAACGCCTGCGCCGCCCGTTAAGTGAATACCAGCGTAATGTTCCGCCACACGTCCGCGCGGCACGACTGGCTGATGAACAGAATATAAAACGAGGTCGCGCGCCACAGTACCAAAACCGTGGCACCATTAAATATGTCTGGACAGTAAACGGCCCTGAACCTGTGGATTATCAGCAATCTGCTCTCGATTATGAGCACTATCTGACCCGTCAGATACAACCGGTTGCCGAGGGAATACTTCCCTTTATCGATGATAACTTTGCTACACTACTCACAGGGCAACTGGGGTTATTTTGACGCGTGACGAAACCGCCGCCATCCAGTACCATAGCGCCCTTTCCATTCCTGGACCCATTTAACACCACTACCACTGATTTATTAGCCTGGTAGCGGGGTCGTATGCTCTCAAAAACCGGGTTAGCCCGGAAAATGACGAGTATTGCCTGCAATTAAAGATATAGAGCCGAACATATATGCCTTTTACACTTGGTCAACGCTGGATCAGCGATACAGAAAGCGAACTGGGACTTGGTACTGTTGTCGCCATGGATGCGCGAACCGTCACTTTACTTTTCTCATCGACGGGCGAAAACCGTCTGTATGCGCGCAGTGATTCTCCCGTGACCCGCGTGATGTTCAATCCTGGCGATACGATAACGAGCCATGAAGGCTGGCAACTGCATGTCGATGAAGTAAAAGAAGAAAACGGCCTGCTTGCCTATATCGGAACCCGCCTTGATACCGAAGAAACCGGTGTAACGCTGCGTGAAGTGCTGCTCGACAGTAAACTGGTATTCAGCAAACCACAGGATCGCCTGTTTGCCGGTCAGATTGACCGTATGGACCGCTTTGCGCTGCGCTATCGCGCGCGTAAATTTCAGAGCGAACAGTACCGTATGCCATGGAGTGGTTTGCGCGGCCAACGTACCAGCCTGATCCCCCACCAGCTCAACATTGCTCATGATGTTGGTCGTCGTCACGCCCCGCGCGTTTTGCTGGCTGACGAAGTGGGTTTAGGTAAAACCATTGAGGCCGGGATGATCCTGCATCAGCAACTGCTTTCTGGCGCCGCTGAACGCGTACTGATCATCGTCCCGGAGACGCTACAGCACCAGTGGCTGGTCGAAATGCTGCGCCGTTTCAACCTGCGTTTTGCGCTGTTCGATGATGAGCGTTATGCAGAAGCGCAACACGACGCCTACAACCCATTTGAAACCGAACAGTTAGTTATCTGTTCGCTGGACTTTGCCCGTCGCAGTAAACAGCGTCTGGAGCACCTGTGTGACGCCGAATGGGATCTGCTGATTGTCGACGAAGCCCATCACCTGGTGTGGAGCGAAGATGCGCCCAGCCGCGAATATATGGCCATTGAACAGCTGGCTGAGCGCGTACCGGGTATCCTGCTGCTGACCGCTACGCCAGAACAACTGGGTATGGAAAGCCACTTTGCACGTCTGCGCCTGCTGGATCCAAGCCGTTTCCACGATTTCGCCCAGTTTGTTGAAGAGCAAAAAAATTACCGTCCGGTCGCTGATGCCGTCGCCATGCTACTGGCTGGCAATAAGCTGAGTAACGATGAGCTGAACATG
Organism: Citrobacter sp. wls717; assembly: GCF_005280955.1. Taxonomy (NCBI): domain Bacteria; kingdom Pseudomonadati; phylum Pseudomonadota; class Gammaproteobacteria; order Enterobacterales; family Enterobacteriaceae; genus Citrobacter; species Citrobacter sp. wls717. The sequence goes on along the minus strand of NZ_SZWW01000006.1, from coordinate 342,982 downwards.
TTAGGCGACATGATTGGCGAGCAGGATATTGAGCCATTATTGCAGGCAGCAAACAGCGACAGCGAAGACGCCCAGAGCGCGCGTCAGGAACTGGTTTCGATGCTGATGGACCGCCATGGCACCAGCCGTGTGCTGTTCCGTAACACCCGTAACGGTGTGAAAGGCTTCCCGAAACGCGAACTGCATACCATCAAATTACCGTTGCCGACCCAATACCAGACCGCGATAAAAGTCTCCGGCATTATGGGCGCGCGTAAGAGTGCGGAAGACCGGGCTCGCGACATGCTCTACCCGGAACAGATTTATCAGGAATTCGAAGGCGACACCGGCACCTGGTGGAACTTCGATCCGCGCGTGGAATGGCTGATGGGCTACCTGACCAGCCACCGTTCGCAAAAAGTGCTGGTTATCTGCGCGAAAGCGACCACCGCGCTGCAACTGGAGCAGGTTCTGCGCGAACGCGAAGGGATCCGCGCCGCCGTGTTCCATGAAGGAATGTCGATTATTGAACGTGACCGCGCGGCGGCCTGGTTTAGCGAAGAAGATAGCGGCGCCCAGGTGATGCTGTGTTCTGAAATCGGCTCAGAAGGACGTAACTTCCAGTTCGCCAGCAACCTGGTGATGTTCGACCTACCGTTCAACCCGGACCTGCTGGAACAGCGTATTGGTCGTCTGGACCGTATCGGCCAGGCACATGATATTCAGATCCACGTACCGTTCCTGGAAAAAACCGCGCAATCCGTGCTGGTGCGCTGGTACCACGAAGGTCTGGATGCGTTCGAACACACTTGCCCAACCGGACGTACTATCTATGACACGGTATACAACAATCTGATCGGCTTCCTGGCTGAGCCGGAAAATACCGATGGCTTTGATGACCTGATCAAAACCTGCCGTGAGCAGCACGAGGCGCTGAAAGCCCAACTGGAGCAAGGCCGCGATCGCCTGCTGGAAATTCACTCCAATGGCGGTGAAAAAGCTCAGCAACTTACCGAAAGTATTGAAGAGCAGGATGACGACACCAGCCTGATCGCCTTTGCCATGAACCTGTTTGATATCGTCGGTATTAATCAGGATGACCGTGGCGACAATTTAATCGTACTGACGCCGTCCGATCATATGCTGGTACCGGATTTCCCTGGCCTGCCGGAAGATGGCTGCACCATTACGTTTGAACGTGATGTCGCCCTGTCGCGTGAAGACGCGCAGTTTATTACCTGGGAGCATCCGTTGATCCGCAATGGTCTGGATCTGATCCTGTCCGGCGACACCGGAAGCAGCACTATTTCTTTATTGAAAAACAAAGCGTTACCGGTCGGCACTCTGCTGGTTGAACTGGTTTACGTTGTAGAGGCGCAAGCGCCGAAACAGCTGCAGTTGAACCGCTTCCTGCCGCCAACACCGGTACGCATGCTGCTGGATAAAAACGGCAATAACCTTGCCGCGCAGGTTGAATTCGAAACCTTTAACCGTCAGCTCAGCGCCGTTAACCGCCACACCGGCAGCAAACTGGTCAACGCCGTGCAGCAGGATGTTCATGCCATCCTGCAGTTGGGTGAGGCGCAGGTGGAAAAATCCGCCCGTGCGCTGATCGACGCGGCGCGCAAAGAAGCGGATGAGAAGCTGACAGCAGAACTGTCGCGTCTGGAAGCCCTACGTGCCGTTAACCCGAACATCCGTGATGACGAACTGAGCGCCATTGAAAGCAACCGCCAGCAGGTGTTGGAAAGCCTGGAGCAGGCGGGCTGGCGTCTGGATGCCCTGCGTTTGATCGTCGTGACGCACCAGTAACGGAGCCATACATGGGGATGGAAAACTACAATCCGCCGCAGGAACCCTGGCTGGTTATCCTGTATCAGGATGAGCACATTATGGTGGTCAACAAGCCGAGCGGCTTGTTGTCCGTGCCGGGTCGTCTGGATGAGCACAAAGACAGCGTGATGACGCGTATTCAACGCGACTACCCACAGGCTGAATCCGTACATCGTCTGGATATGGCAACCAGCGGCGTGATTGTAGTCGCGCTAACTAAAGCGGCAGAGCGTGAACTCAAACGCCAGTTTCGCGAGCGCGAACCGAAAAAGCAGTATGTCGCACGCGTATGGGGACATCCGGCGCCTGCCGAGGGACTGGTTGATTTACCGCTGATTTGCGACTGGCCGAACCGACCAAAGCAGAAAGTGTGTTATGAGACCGGGAAATCCGCGCAGACCGAGTATGAAGTGGTCGAGTTCGCGGCGGATAACACCGCCCGGGTGGTGCTCAAACCCATAACCGGACGCTCCCACCAGTTGCGTGTGCATATGCTGGCATTAGGGCATCCGATCCTCGGCGACCGCTTCTACGCTCCGCCAGAAGCTCTGGCGTTAGCGCCACGCCTGCTGCTGCACGCAGAGATGTTAACCATCACCCATCCCGCATACGGCAACAGCATGACGTTTAAAGTCCCGGCGGATTTTTAAAACGTTGCTGGGGACGCATTTCGTTTTTGCTTTGTTTCTCTATTTATAGACACAAATCATTCGAGATGCATCGAGGCGGCAAACGAAGAAATCCCCAGGAGCATAGATAACTATGTGACTGGGGTTTCACAGTGCAGCCAACAAAGAGGCAACTTGAAGGATGCCGTGTATATTTACTTAAATCCTTTCTGCTCTTTAATCAGCTCGTACGCCTTCTGAATTTCCTGCGCCTTCTGCTTAGCCATCTCCATCATTTCTGGCGGCAGCCCTTTCGCCACCAGTTTGTCCGGATGGTGTTCGCTCATTAGTTTACGATAAGCGCGCTTAATGGTGGTCGCATCGTCGGTTGTTTTTACACCGAGAACATTGCAGGCGTCTTCCAGCGTCGGGCCTCGTTGCGCCTGCTGCCAGCCGCCACCGCCGGACTGCTGCTGATATCCGCCGCCGAACTGTGCCCCGCCCTGCATCATGCGCAGAAACTGATCAAACTGGGTGCGCGAAATCCCCAACTCTTCAGCAATCACATACAGCACTTCACGCTCGTTAGGGTGCAATGACCCGTCGGCAAATGCCGCCTGGATCTGAATCTCCAGAAACATGCGGATCAGATCGAATCGACCAAAACAGACGCTGCGAAACTGACGCATCTTTTCACGTAACGGGTAATTGTCTGATTTTCCCACCCGGAAGGCGTGTTGCGCGGCAGTACGGGAATCACCGTGCAAATTCATCCGATCCATCAACTGGCTGGCGATATGAATATCGGCTTCCGTGACGCGACCTTTGGATTTGGTCAGATGTCCCATCACCTCAAAAGTGGTGGCAAAAAAAAGCGCCTGGCGTTCACGTTGGTTGGCAAACCACGCCATTTTGCGCATGCGGGCTTTGTCGAACATGTGGCCGACTAACAGGCCCAGAACCACACCCCAGAAGCCGCCGCCCATCATTAAAGCCACGGCTACACCAATTATCTTTCCCCAATACTGCATAGACTCCCCAAATCTTTGTGCTCTCAGCCAGGCTATGTCCCACAATATAAGCTGCTTTTACCGTTTTACGGCTGCGGTCAATTGTGGGACATCGCCTATAATTTGCATTATCATACCTGTCATTCAATGCCGTGCCTAACACCACGGATGCCTAAATGGGCAGGATTAACACTAGCGCAGTGAAGATGAGATAAGTTAGGCTGTGACCGTTTGTCACGCGCGACGCTACCGATGATGGAACAATAAATACAACGTATGAAAAAACGTATTCCCACTCTTCTGGCCACCATGATTGCCAGCGCCCTTTATAGCCAACAGGGTCTGGCAGCCGATCTCGCCTCACAGTGTATGCTGGGCGTGCCGAGCTATAACCGTCCTCTGGTGAAGGGCGAAACCAATGAATTACCCGTCACCATTAATGCCGACAACGCGAAAGGGAATTACCCGGATGACGCGGTGTTTACCGGCAACGTGGATATTGCGCAGGGTAATAGCCGCCTGCAGGCCGACGAAGTTCAGCTTCACCAGAAGCAGGCAGAAGGCCAGCCGGAGCCAGTACGAACCGTCGATGCGTTGGGTAATGTTCATTACGATGACAATCAGGTGATTCTGAAGGGACCGAAGGGCTGGTCTAATCTGAATACCAAAGATACCAACATCTGGGAGGGGGATTACCAGATGGTAGGTCGTCAGGGACGCGGGAAAGCCGATCTGATGAAACAGCGTGGGGAAAACCGTTATACCATTCTGGAAAACGGTAGTTTTACCTCCTGTCTGCCCGGTTCGGATACCTGGAGCGTCGTCGGTAGCGAAGTCATCCACGATCGTGAAGAACAGGTCGCGGAAATCTGGAACGCCCGGTTTAAACTGGGTCCGGTTCCGGTCTTTTACAGCCCCTATTTACAGTTGCCCGTCGGCGATAAGCGCCGTTCCGGTTTCCTGATCCCGAACGCAAAATACTCTACTAATAACTATTTTGAGTTCTACCTCCCGTACTACTGGAACATTGCGCCCAATATGGACGCCACCATCACGCCGCATTATATGCACCGTCGTGGCGGCATCATGTGGGAGAACGAATTCCGCTACCTCACCCAGGCGGGCGCTGGCCTGATGGAGTTCGACTATCTGAACTCCGATAAAGTGTACGAAGATGATAATCCGAAGGACAGCAACTCACGCCGCTGGCTGTTCTACTGGCAGCACTCTGGCGTCATGGACCAGGTGTGGCGTTTCAACGTCGACTACACCAAGGTCAGCGACACCAGTTACTTTAATGATTTTGATAACAAATACGGCTCCAGTACCGACGGCTACGCCACGCAGAAATTCAGCGTCGGCTATGCGGTACAGAACTTTGACGCCACGGTTTCGACCAAGCAGTTCCAGGTCTTCGATTCCGCAAACAGTAACAGTTACTCTGCGCAGCCGCAGTTAGACGTCAACTATTACCAGAATGACGTCGGTCCGTTTGATACCCGTATTTATGGCCAGGCGGTCCATTTCGTTAACACCAATGACAACATGCCAGAAGCAACGCGTGTTCACCTTGAACCGACCATCAACCTGCCGTTGTCGAATAACTGGGGCAGTATCAATACCGAAGCGAAACTGCTGGCTACGCACTATCAGCAGACCAATCTGGATTGGTACAACAGTAACCCGCAAAACACCAAGCTGGATGATTCCGCCAACCGCGTCATGCCGCAGTTTAAAGTTGACGGCAAGATGGTATTCGAGCGTGATATGCAAATGCTGGCGCCGGGATATACCCAGACGCTGGAGCCGCGCGCCCAGTACCTGTACGTCCCGTATCGCGACCAAAGCCATATCTATAACTATGACTCGTCCCTGCTGCAATCTGACTACAGCGGCCTGTTCCGCGACCGTACTTATGGCGGTCTGGACCGTATTGCTTCCGCTAACCAGGTAACGACCGGGGTCACATCTCGCGTTTATGATGACGCGGCCGTTGAACGTTTTAATATTTCTGTGGGTCAAATCTACTATTTCACTGAGTCTCGCACTGGCGATGACAACATTAAATGGGAGAATGACGACAAAACGGGTTCGCTGGTCTGGGCGGGAGACACCTACTGGCGCATCTCCGACCGCTGGGGTCTGCGTAGTGGGATTCAGTACGACACGCGTCTGGATAGCATCGCCACCAGCAGCAGCAGTATCGAATACCGCCGCGACGAAAACCGTATGCTGCAGTTGAACTACCGTTATGCCAGTTCAGAGTATATCCAGGCAACCCTGCCTTCTTACTACTCGACGGCCGATCAGTATAAGAACGGGATTTCGCAGGTGGGCGCAGTGGCAAGCTTCCCGATCGCCGATCGCTGGTCGATTGTCGGTGCTTACTACTTCGATACCAACGTGAACAAAGAAGCAGACTCCATGCTGGGCTTACAGTACAACTCCTGCTGTTACGCCATTCGCTTCGGCTACGAACGTAAGCTGAACGGTTGGGATAACACCCAGCAACATGCAATTTATGACAACACGATCGGCTTTAATATCGAACTCCGCGGCCTGAGCTCCAACTACGGTCTCGGCACCAACCAAATGTTGCGTTCGAACATTTTGCCGTATCAAAGCTCTTTATGATCTGATTAATTTACACGTAATCCGCATTGCGGTTAATTGAAATGGAAAAAGTATGAAGAACTGGAAAACGCTGCTTCTCGGTATCGCCATGATCGCGAATACCAGTTTCGCTGCCCCACAGGTAGTCGATAAAGTCGCAGCCGTCGTCAATAACGGCGTCGTTCTGGAAAGCGACGTCGATGGCTTAATGCAGTCAGTAAAACTTAATGCGGGTCAGGCTGGTCAGCAGTTACCAGACGACGCCACGCTGCGTCATCAGATCCTGGAACGTTTGATCATGGATCAAATCATCCTGCAGATGGGTCAGAAGATGGGGGTGAAAATTTCTGACGAGCAGTTGGATCAGGCTATCGCCAACATCGCCAAGCAGAACAACATGACGCTGGATCAGATGCGCAGCCGTCTGGCACAGGATGGCTTGAGCTATTCGACCTATCGTAGCCAGATCCGCAAAGAGATGACCATCTCCGAAGTGCGTAACAACGAAGTTCGCCGTCGCGTCACCATTCTGCCGCAGGAAGTGGATGCCCTGGCGCAGCAGGTTGGCAACCAAAACGATGCCAGCACCGAGCTGAACCTGAGCCACATTCTGATCCCATTACCGGAAAACCCAACGTCAGAGCAGGTAAACGCGGCTGAAAGCCAGGCACGCTCTGTTGTTGATGAAGCGCGTAACGGTAGCGATTTCGGCAAACTGGCCATCACTTACTCCGCAGATCAGCAGGCGCTGAAAGGTGGCCAGATGGGTTGGGGACGTATTCAGGAACTGCCGGGCATCTTTGCTCAGGCGTTAAGCACCGCGAAGAAAGGCGATATCATCGGCCCTATTCGTTCAGGCGTGGGTTTCCACATCCTGAAAGTCAACGACATGCGTGGTCAAAGCCAGAGCATCTCCGTGACTGAAGTGCACGCCCGCCATATTCTGCTGAAGCCATCGCCGATCATGACCGATCAACAGGCGCGTCTGAAGCTGGAACAAATCGCGGCAGATATTAAGAGTGGTAAAACCACCTTCGCGGCAGCAGCAAAAGAGTTTTCTCAGGATCCCGGTTCTGCCAACCAGGGCGGCGATCTGGGCTGGGCTGCAGCGGATATTTTCGATCCTGCTTTCCGCGATGCGCTGACCAAACTTAACAAAGGCCAGATGAGCGCCCCGGTGCATTCCTCTTTCGGTTGGCATCTGATCGAACTGCTGGACACGCGTAATGTCGATAAAACTGACGCAGCGCAGAAAGACCGTGCCTACCGTATGCTGATGAACCGTAAATTCTCGGAAGAAGCAGCGACCTGGATGCAGGAACAGCGCGCCAGCGCATACGTTAAAATTCTGAGCAACTAATGACTCGTATTCAACGCGTTGTCATCACTCCCGGCGAACCCGCCGGGATTGGCCCAGACCTCGTGGTTCAGCTCGCACAGCGTGAGTGGCCCGTAGAACTCGTCGTCTGTGCGGATGCCGCTCTTCTCAGTGACCGGGCAGCGATGCTCGGTTTACCGCTTTCACTCCTCCCCTACTCTTCAGATACTCCAGCCAGACCGCAATCAGCAGGTACGTTGACGCTGTTACCGATTGCGCTACGAGCACCTGTAGTCGCAGGTCAGTTGGCGGTAGAAAATGGGCAATATGTCGTGGATACGCTGGCTCGCGCCTGTGATGGTTGTCTGCAAGGTGAATTCGCGGCGCTGATTACCGGTCCGGTCCACAAGGGCGTAATCAATGACGCTGGCGTGCCGTTTACCGGGCATACCGAGTTTTTTGAAGAGCGCTCACAGGCGAAGAAAGTGGTGATGATGCTGGCGACGGAGGAGCTGCGCGTGGCGCTGGCCACCACGCATTTGCCGCTCAGAGCCGTTGCCGACGCCATTACGCCCGCCCTGTTGCAGGAAGTGATCGGCATTCTGCATCATGATTTACGCACCAGGTTCGGCATTGCCGATCCGCATATTCTGGTGTGTGGTCTTAACCCGCATGCTGGTGAAGGCGGACATATGGGGACGGAAGAGATAGACACCATCATTCCGGTCCTCGATGCACTGCGTACGCAGGGGATGAAACTAATCGGCCCACTGCCTGCAGATACGCTGTTTCAGCCCAAATATCTCGACCACGCGGATGCCGTATTGGCAATGTACCACGATCAGGGCCTCCCCGTGCTAAAATACCAGGGATTTGGTCGCGGGGTGAATATCACGCTGGGCCTGCCCTTTATTCGCACATCTGTCGATCACGGCACCGCGCTTGAACTTGCGGGTCGTGGGCAAGCAGATGTCGGCAGTTTTATTACGGCGCTTAATCTCGCCATCAAAATGATTGTTAATACTAATGAATAATCGAGTCCATCAGGGCCACTTAGCCCGTAAACGTTTCGGGCAAAACTTCCTTAACGATCAGTTTGTGATCGAAAGTATTGTCTCTGCTATCAATCCGCAGAAGGGTCAGGCAATGGTCGAAATCGGCCCGGGCCTGGCAGCATTGACCGAGCCAGTAGGCGAACGTCTGGACAAGCTCACGGTCATTGAACTGGACCGGGACCTTGCCGCGCGCCTGCAAACTCACCCGTTTTTAGGGCCAAAGCTGACGATTTATCAGCAAGATGCCATGACGATGAACTTCGGCGAACTCGCACAAACGATGGGCCAGCCGCTGCGCGTTTTCGGCAACCTGCCGTACAATATCTCCACGCCGCTGATGTTCCATCTTTTTACCTATACTGATGCCATTGCCGACATGCATTTCATGTTGCAAAAAGAGGTGGTCAATCGTCTGGTTGCAGGGCCAAACAGTAAAGCGTATGGTCGATTAAGCGTCATGGCGCAATATTATTGCAATGTGATCCCGGTACTCGAAGTACCGCCATCCGCATTCACGCCTGCGCCTAAAGTCGATTCCGCCGTTGTGCGTCTGGTTCCTCATGCGACGATGCCGTATCCGGTTAAAGATGTCCGCGTGCTGAGCCGTATTACCACCGAAGCGTTTAATCAGCGCCGTAAAACGGTACGTAACAGCCTCGGCAACCTGTTTAGCGTTGAGGTCCTGACCGAGCTGGGTATTGATCCGGCGATGCGAGCGGAAAATATCTCTGTCGCGCAATACTGCCGGATGGCTAACTATCTGTCAGAAAACGCGCCATCGAAGGAGAGTTAAAGATGATCAATTCGCCCCGAGTGTGCATTCAGGTACAAAGCGTCTACATTGAGGCGCAATCCTCACCTGATGATGAACGTTACGTTTTTGCTTATACCGTGACTATCCGCAATTTGGGGCGAGCGCCTGTGCAGCTGTTGGGGCGTTATTGGTTGATCACTAATGGTCATGGCCGCGAAACCGAAGTTCAGGGCGAAGGTGTGGTTGGCGTTCAGCCCCACATCGCACCTGGCGAAGAGTATCAGTACACCAGCGGAGCGGTAATTGAAACTCCGCTGGGCACCATGCAGGGTCATTACGAAATGATCGATGAACAAGGCATCGCCTTTACCATCGACATTCCCGTGTTTCGGCTCGCCGTTCCAACACTCATTCACTAAAACAATAACTATGGCGACATACCTTATTGGCGACGTTCACGGTTGTTACGATGAACTGATCGCCTTGCTGCACCAGGTAGACTTCAACCCCGAACAAGACACCCTATGGCTCACTGGCGATCTGGTCGCGCGTGGGCCGGGCTCTCTGGACGTTTTACGCTACGTGAAATCGCTGGGCGATAGCGTGCGGTTAGTCCTTGGCAATCACGATTTGCACCTGCTGGCCGTATTTGCCGGTATCAGTCGTAACAAACCGAAAGACCGGCTCACACCGCTGCTCGAAGCACCGGACGCGGATGAGTTACTTAATTGGTTACGCCGCCAGCCGCTCTTGCAGATTGATGAAGAGAAGAAGCTGGTGATGGCGCATGCCGGCATTACCCCACAATGGGATCTGCAGACAGCGAGGAATTGCGCCCGCGATGTTGAAGCCGTATTGTCGAGCGACTCTTATCCCTTCTTCCTCGACGCCATGTATGGCGACATGCCAAACAACTGGACACCGGAACTCACGGGACTGGCGCGCCTGCGTTTTATTACCAACGCATTTACCCGCATGCGCTACTGCTTCCCCAACGGTCAGTTGGATATGTACAGCAAAGAGTCGCCAGAAGATGCGCCAGCCCCACTGAAGCCCTGGTTTGCCATTCCTGGACCGGTCAGTGAAGCCTATAGCATTGCTTTCGGGCACTGGGCATCGCTGGAGGGGAAAGGCACGCCTGAAGGTATCTACGCGCTGGATACGGGATGTTGCTGGGGGGGAGACCTCACCTGTCTGCGCTGGGAAGACAAACGGTACTTTGTACAGCCATCAAATCGCCATCTGAATCTGGATCCCGGCGAGGCGGTCAACGCCTGATAGTCGTTTGCCGGATGCGGTGCTCGCACCTTATCCGGCCTACATTAGCTGGATGATAAGGCGTTTCGCCGCCATCCGGCGCTTACGGTATTAACGACGTTCCAGAATCTCGAAGCAGTAGCTGTGGGAGTTTTGTGCGTCGGCATCGTGAAATTCGCTAAACACCGATTCCCAGTCGTCCGGTTCGTAGTCCGGGAAATGCGTATCCCCTTCAACTTCCGCATCAATGTGTGTCAGATACAGTTTTTGCGCTTTCGGCAGGAACTGCTCATACACGCGTCCACCGCCAATCACCATAATTTCAGGTTCATCGCCGCAGGCCGCTATTGCTTCATCAACAGACTTCACCCACTGCACGCGATCGTCGGTGCCTGGCTTGCTGCTGATGACAATATTTTTACGCCCTGGCAACGGTCGCCCGATGGATTCCCAGGTATGGCGTCCCATGACAACCGGCTTGTTTAAGGTATTACGTTTAAACCAGGCGAGATCGGCAGGTAGGTTCCATGGCATGGCGTTTTCCATACCGATGACGCGATCTACCGCTAACGCCGCAATCAGACTGATCATTGAATGTTTCCCGGATACAAAAAAATTGTCGCCACTATACGGAAAGCGCAATCTTTCGTCGACTGGCGGAAAGAGGATGAGCATGAAAATTTTCCGTTCTGCTGGCGAACCGACCTATTTAAGGTGGTACGCCAGCATTACAGTAGTTCAAAAACAGCCAATTAGCAGTAAAGTTTGCAGAACATCACATTTTTTACTCTATGCTGACGGTTTCACTTCCGGCTCATCGGCGACGTCGCCCGTATGTTTACCTTCATCCGTGCCTTGCCAACCATGGCGTTGAATTAACGATAAGTGTTGGCGATCTTCCGCAATAATTTCACTCAGCATTGCGCTGGTGCGTTTATAAACCGCTGCGCGGGAAATCGCGTCATTTTCCCCTTTCACCATCTCCTCAACCATGAGCATATTGAAGCGGCGGAATACGTCGGCCCGCTCACGCGCTTCATAGCGACCAAGCCCAAGACCTTCCAGCGCCAGACGCCCGGTCTTCAGCGCGCCTTCAAAGGTTTCACGTTCCGGCATTTCCACCCCTGCCTGGCGCAGGCGAATGTAATGATCCACATCGCGCGCGCGGGCAATAATTTGCAGATGAGGGAAATGCTCCTTCACCATTTCGGTTAATTGCAGGCTGGTTTGCGGATCGTCAATGGCGTTAATAATGACTTCAGCTTTAGCCGCCCCTGCAGACTCCAGCAGATCCATCCGGGTCGCATCGCCATAGAAAACCTTCATGCCGAATTTACGTAGCGTTTCGATATGGTCCGGGTCATGATCAAGAACCACCATTTTGACGCCGCTCGACAACAGCAAACGCCCGGTAATCTGACCAAATCGCCCAAACCCGGCGATGATCACTCGCGGTTGTTCTTCGTCGATTTCATCCGCTTCCCGCTCTTCACCGGTCGCTGATTTTTCCAGTCGTGTCAAAATCACCAGTAAAATCGGCGTCGCCGCCATCGACAACGCGACAGCCAGGGTCAGCGATTTCGCCCAATCAGGATCAAGCACGTCTGCCATTTGCGCCGCGCCAAACACCACGAAGGCAAATTCACTGCCCTGCCCTAATAATACGGCAAACCAGCGACGTTGCTTATTCGGCACCTGCAACGGTTTCGCTATCAGCCACAGCATGACGGTTTTGATAACCAGGAAACCGACCAGCAGAATAACGATGCGTAATGGGTTATCTACCAGCGTGCCAAAATCGATAGACATCCCCACGCCGATGAAGAACAGTCCCAGCAACAGTCCTTTGAACGGTTCAATATCGCTTTCCAGCGCGTGGCGATACTCAGAACTGGCCAGCAGCACACCGGCCAGGAACGCCCCCATCGCCATCGACAGTCCGACCTCTTCCAACAGCAGACCGAAGCCAAAAACGAGGAATAGCGCGACGGCGCTAAACACTTCCCGCAGGTCTGAACGGGCAACAAAACGTAAGGCGGGACGCGTCACATAGCGACCTAACAGCACCACCAGCACCAGTGCCCCCGCCACCTTAAGCGCAGAGAGCGCAAATGCCCCAAGCGTTGTCGATGCGCCGCTCGCCGCGAGTAATGGGATCATCGCGACCAGTGGAATAGCGGCGATATCCTGGAACAGCAGCACGGCAAATGTGCTGCGTCCGAGTTGCGACACCATCAGGTTACGTTCATTCATCGCCTGCATAGCGATGGCCGTTGAGGAAAGCGCCAGCGTCATGCCGATCAGTTCCGCTACCTGCCAGCGCAGGCCGAGGAACATACAGAACAGACCGATCAGCCCCCCGCAAACCACCATTTGTAATGCACCACCGCCAAACACCGAGGCTCGCAGCTTCCACAAACGTTGCGGATCCAGTTCCAGGCCGATGACAAACAGCATCAATACCACGCCGATCTCGGCAAAATGGAGGATTGATTCGGCATCTGTCACCAGCCTCAAGCCCCAAGGACCGATGATGCACCCGGCGATGAGATAGCCCAGCACTGACCCTAAGCCCAGCCGTACGGCGATGGGGACAATCAGCGCCGCCGAACCGAGGTAAATCAGCGCCTGTATTAGCGTATGACTATCCATGATGCACCTCCTGCCACTCCAGCAGACGCTGCTTATAGTGGCGCGCCTGCGCCTGCAGCGTTTCATCATCACAAATAAACGTACAGTGCATCGCAAACGGCGGCAGCCATTTGAGGCCGCAATATAAAGCCGTTGCCTGTAGGGGCTGAGAAAGTACATCAAAGCCAGGATGGGAGCCGATATCAAAGTGGTTTTCACCGCCGCCGGTCGTCACAGCCCACAGCAGATGTTTACCGTGCAGCGCTGTTCCGCCATGGCCATAGGCCCAGCCGTGAGAGAGGACTTTATCCATCCACAATTTGAGTAACGGAGGCGTGCTATACCACTGCATAGGATGCTGCCAGATAATTAAATCAGCGCGTGCCAACGCATCCTGTTCAGCGGCAATATCGATATTGAAATCGGGGTAGAGCTGGTAGAGCGAGCGGATCTCCACGCCCTCCAGCGTCCTTGCCTGATCAAGCATCCGCTTATTCGCATGCGAATGCTGCGGATAGGGATGCGCATAAATGATGAGAATCATGATTAGCCTGTGTCACTGCATTATTGTAATAACAGTGAGTTTAGTCAGTTAATCCACAGGCTAACAGTCAATATTATTGAGTAGATAAATGGAAAAATCTGAGTTAGTTGTCCAGCTCACTCATATCTTTAACCTGGTCGCGGTTAATCTGCTCCGTCTTACCTGTTTGCGCATTTTTATATGACACCAGGCCAGTATCATCATCCACTTGCGGTTTGCCGTCGGTAACGATGGTTTTGCCGTCGGTGGTTTTCACCGCCTGGTTTGAGGAACAACCAGCGACGGTAAACAGTGCTGCTGCGGTAAAAATAGAGGTGATCAGGATATGTTTTTGCATGGTGTTCTCCCTGCTTTTCAGTCGTTTTCAGTGAAATATAGATTAACTGTAGGCTAACTGACTGAGTTACAGGGAAAATACAGAACACTCCTAATAGCCTGCCCTGGTCACGGGCTTACTGCGAATCGTCATCTGACTGGTTTGAGACAACGTCAGACCGCGTGTTTCTGGTGCAAAAGCAATGGACACGAGCAGGCCAATCAGCGAAATTCCTGCCCCCATCAGCATGACATTACTGATGCCGTATTTGTTAATGAACACCGGTAGCGCCCAGGTGGAAACAATGGTCCCGATGCGGCTTAACGACATAATCACCCCGACGGCAGACGCGCGAATATCGGTAGGAAACAGTTCGTTGGGATATAGCCACTGCAGATTCCCCGGACCACCAGAGAAAAATGCGTATACGGCAAAGGCCAGCACCACCAGCCACGCCCCCATATCAGGAATTAACCCCAGTACGGCCAGCGCCAGCGTCATCATAATAAAGCTGCCAATCAACAGCGGTCGCCGCCCCGCGCTATTGAGCCAAAACATCGGCGGAATACACCCCAGCATAAAGCACAAGCTAATCACCACGTTGCCCAACGCGGCGCTTTTCCCGGCACCCAGTCCCAGTAGCCCAACAATCTGCGGGCCAAAGGTATAGATGGCGAACATCGGGATCACCTGACAGGTCCAGATGGCGGCAACAAACAGCACAAACGGGAAATGACGACGATTAAACAGCTGGAGAAAACGCGTCTCCTGCGGCGCTTCTTCGTCGAACACCACCGGTTCGCCGAACAGCTTGATCATCATCGCCTCGCACTCTTTCACCCGCCCCTTACGCAGCAGCCAGCGTGGCGATTCAGGCAGGTCGAAGCGTCCAATCAGGATCAAAATACAGGGGATCACCGCGCTACCTAGCATCCAGCGCCATCCACCCTCAACATCATACAAACAGTAACCGACCAGATCGGCACAGGTTGCGCCGACATACCACATAGCCGCGATAAAACCGATAGAGAAGGCACGCTGGCGGGTATTGGAAAATTCGGTAATCATCGAGGTGGCGATCGGGTAATCGGCGCCAATCACAATGCCGATCAACACACGCATCACCAGGAGTTCAACGGGCGAGGTAACAAACATGGTCGCTGCCGATATCACGCCAATGGCGATGATATCGATAATAAACATTTTTCGCCGCCCGACCTTATCGGAAATGTAGCCAAACAACGACGTACCAACAAACAGTCCGGCCAGCGTGCCCGCACCCAGCAAGCCAATCCACTGAGCATCCAGTTTCAATGCTGGCGTGAGTTGTTCCAGCGCCACGCCAATCATTACCAGCACATAACCATCCAGAAACGGCCCACCGCTTCCCCATAGCATTATCCTGCGGTGAATAGAGGTAAATTTGATGTCATCAAAGTTCCTGGGCTGCTGCATGGTGATGTCCTGTTTCAACACGGGCAAAGCGTCATCTGTAGGCCGGATAAGGCGTTTACGCCGCCATCCGGCATTGGCACCACATGATTGCCGGATGGCGATGCTACCGCATCTTATCCGGCCTACGGGTGCACAACCTCGTACTTATTAGCCGTAGCGGAACTCCACGCCAAACGTCCCGCGTGGGTATTCCCATTTTTCCAGCGCCGTATCAAGGCCGAGGATCCGGCACGTTCCACACTCCAGGCACCCGGCGTAATCAAAACGAACGCTACCGTCGTCCTGCTTTTTATACAGTCCCGCCGGACAGGCCTTAATCAGCACCTCCAGCGCCTGTTTATCAGGATCGGCTTTGAGAATGATGTGTGGGCTATCTTCATCCACATTGAACTTATTGACGCCCAGTTTGACGTCCACATTGACGGGAGATGTCATAATACGGTCACTCCTTTCAGGCCATCTTTCATCAGGTTGATGAAGCCCACTTTCTTCGCATGGCGCAGGATTTTTTTACGCATTGGCACCGGAGCGGAGCCATCCACGGTGAACAGGTCGCGCGCGATACTGACCGCCATTTCGGGATAAGCGGTAAACATGCGGGGATTATCAAGAAAAGCCGGCAGTTTCTGATACATGCGCATATCGCGCATCGGACCTTCGTCCAGATGCTGACGGTATTCACCCAGCGACTGCTTGCTAAAATCGTCGCGCTTCATCGCCGAAAGCACCGTCTTCGCCGCCGCTTCGCCTGCGGATATGGCGAGATCCATACCACGGATGGTAAAACCGAGGTTCATACACATGCCGGCAGCGTCTCCGGCAATCAGTACGCCATCGCCCACCAGTTCAGGCTGCATATTCATTCCCGCCTCGGGTACAACGTGCGCGGCATATTCCACCAGCTTGCCACCAGCGATCAGCGGAGCGACTGCCGGATGCTGTTTGAAATCTTCCAGCATTTGCGGGACCGATTTTTTCGCGTCTTTCAGATGATGAAGACCGCAGACCAGCCCCAAAGAAAGGGTTGTTTCATTCGTATACAGAAAGCCACCGCCCATCAGACCATCGGTTGGCGCCCCGGCAAACAGACAGGCGGCGCCTTCGTTGCCCTGTAGCTGGAAACGATCTTCAATCACCGACTTCGGCAATTCGATCAGTTCCTTCACGCCGACGGCAACATGCGATGCCTCAACACGCTTGGCCATCCCCAGCTTTTCAGCCAGCAGAGAATTCACCCCGTCGGCGAGGATCACGACTTTGGCTTCCAGAATATCGCCATCGGCTTCCACGCCCACGACTTTACCCTCGCGCTGAACGACGTTATCGACGCGAATACCGGTGATCAGTTGCGCCCCCGCCTCTTCGGCCTGCTCCATCAGCCAGGCGTCAAATTTACTGCGCAAGACGGAATAAGAAACCTGCGACGCGGCGGCCTCCTCACCATTGCAGTAGTCGATAGTCATCGCCCCGTTGTCGGTCATAAAGGCGAGTTTTTCGTGGGTAATCATGCGTTCAATGGGGGCCAGATCCGCAAAGCCGGGAATGATGCGTTCCAGGCTATGCGCATACAGACGCCCACCGGTGACATTCTTCGCGCCAGCAGAATTGCCGCGCTCGATAACCAGCACCTGTGCACCTTCGCGAGCAAGCACCAGCGCCGCAACCGAACCGGCCAGACCTGCACCCACGATGATGGCATCAAAGATATCTTCGGACATACGTACTCCTGTCAGCGGCAGGATACCTTCGCATCCTGCCCGAAATGATTTATCGCGCTAAGGCAGCCGTCAGCGCAGGCAGGATCTTCAGCGCATCGCCAACGATGCCAAAATCCGCATACTGGAAGATCGGCGCATTTTTATCTTTATTGATGGCGAAAATCGTCTGCGCGCCGTTGGCGCCGACCATGTGTTGGATCTGCCCGGAGATCCCCACCGCCAGATACAGTTCAGGCTTGAGCATCAGGTTGGAGATACCGACGTAGCGCTCGTGCTCCATCCACTTCTCGTTTTCCGCTACCGGGCGAGAACAGGCCAGCTCAGCGCCAATCGTCTGGCACAGCGCTTCGGCCAGCGAGATATTCTCTTTGCTGCCTATACCGCGTCCCACACTGACCACCAGACGCGCTTTATCGAGATCGACGCTGTTGCTCTGACGTGCCTGGGTTGCGGTGCGGGTCACAGCATTGGCCGGAGCCTGCCACTGCACGGTGTGCATCTCACCGCTGCGAGAAGTGTCCGGGTCTTGTGCGTCAAACGTTCCGCTGCTGAGCGTGATCACGGCAAACGGCGAAGCAATGGTTTCTGCCCCTATCGCCAGACCGCCGTAGACCATATGCTTAACCGCCGCTTTTCCATCCTGCAGGGCGACTTCGCTGGCGTCGTTGGAAACCGCAGCCGACAAGCGAAAGCCCAGCTTTGCCGCCAACAGTTTGCCCCGGCGCGTATTCGGCAGCAGTACCGCGCCGCCCTCGCTATGCTGACGAACAGTCTCAGCCATCACATCAGCGTAGTCTTCGATCATGCGGTCTTCTGGTTTGCCGCTGAGCAGCCAGACATGATCCGCGCCCAAATGACATGCTGTCGCGCTATCCGCTTCGTTCAGTACGAACGCGTTAACTTTTTCACCTACAGCCTGCGCGCCACTCATCAGTTCGGGCAGACGAGAAGGGGTATCGCTGAATACCCAGACACTGGAAAATTTGTTCATAACATCCCCTGATAATTAAATGATTTTGCGCAGATTCTCGACAAACGCGGCGATTTGTTCTTCACCGTCACCTTCAATCACCACACGCTGACGCTCGCGCTGCTTCGGTGCGGCAACCTGTTGTACGGAATACGCGGGTACGCTGTTCAGCCCGATATCCGCAGGCGACCAGACCTGAACCGGTTTTTTCGCCGCGCCAAGAATGGCTTTCATCGAAGGGATTTGTGGAGTGTTGATGTCGGTGGAAACCGCGATCACCGCCGGGAGCGGGATGCTCAGCGTTTCAACTTCATCTTCCAGTTCGCGTTCTACCGTCAGCGTACTGTCAGTAAGAGAGAGGATCTTACTCACGCCGTTAATCGCCGGAACGTTCAGCGCTTCGCCTACCAGCAAACCAACCTGCTGAGCATAAAGATCGGAAGAACCGTCGCCGCAAATAAGCAGATCGAAACCTGATTTTTGCGCCGCGGCGGCCAGCGCGGTAGCGGTGTGTTGCGGCAGCGCCTGCTCAAATTGATCGTCAATCACCACAATCAGTTCATCAGGGCCACGAGAAAGAACATCTTTGCGCCCTTTTGCATTAGTCAGCGCTTTGCCGCCAACGCTCATGGCGACAACCTGAGCGTCTCCCACCTGCTGTTTTAACTGGCAAGCAGCTTCAATTGCATTCAGATCATATTGGCTGATTTTGCCATCCGCTTTGCTGAAATCGAGTGAACCATCAGCATTATTAATCGCAATATCCTGTTCATCAGGTACGCATTTGTAGCAAGTAATTATCTTCATTGCATCTCCAGAAATCATGAAGGAAACGTATTTATATCGGCGGTGTTAAATACAGATATCACGCTCTTTAATTCGGAAATAAAACCTTAATCACCAATATTGAAAATGTCACACATTGAAATTCGTAACTTTCAATAGTGTTACATGCCTCACCAATATTGAAAGAAACACGTCAAATATGAAAATTTTCAATATTGCTTGCTGGTTCAACAATATTGAACGCCAGACACTTAAAAAAGTTAAAAAACCAATACCAACTATATGATTTATAAATAAAAAACAGACATTTCAAGACAAAATAACCAGCACAAAAAAGTGTGACACAAGTAACAGAATCACGCGAAATGAATACCCATTATGAGTTACTCGTTGAGGTGTCCCAGAGGTTAATAAGTTATCAACAAACCATTAATAATAAATAAACAAACGTTCAAAAACGGGCACGCTAAATAAATTTCGTTTTCACACTGGAATTCAATTATGAAAAATGAAAAGAGAAAATCGGGAATTGAACCGAAGGTTTTTTTTCCGCCATTAATAATTGTCGGAATACTTTGCTGGCTAACAGTAAGAGATCTTGATGCCGCTAACGTCGTTATTAATGCGGTATTCAGTTATGTCACCAACGTCTGGGGATGGGCATTTGAATGGTATATGGTCATCATGTTATTCGGCTGGTTCTGGCTGGTTTTTGGCCCCTATGCTAAAAAGAGATTAGGTGACGAAAAACCGGAGTTTAGCACCGCCAGCTGGATTTTTATGATGTTCGCGTCCTGTACATCCGCTGCGGTGCTGTTCTGGGGCTCTATTGAGATCTACTACTATATCTCCACCCCGCCGTTCGGCCTGGAACCAAATTCCACGGGCGCGAAAGAGATAGGTCTGGCGTACAGCCTGTTCCACTGGGGGCCGCTGCCGTGGGCAACCTATAGCTTCCTTTCTGTAGCCTTCGCCTACTTCTTCTTTGTACGTAAGATGGATGTCATCCGTCCCAGCTCCACGCTGGTACCGCTCGTCGGTGAGAAACATGCGAAAGGGTTGTTCGGTACCATCGTTGATAACTTCTACCTGGTGGCGCTGATCTTCGCAATGGGCACCAGCCTCGGTCTGGCTACCCCGCTGGTCACCGAGTGTATGCAGTACCTGTTCGGTATTCCACATACGCTGCAACTCGACGCCATCATCATTACCTGCTGGATCATTCTGAACGCCATTTGCGTGGCCTGTGGCCTGCAAAAAGGGGTCAAGATCGCCAGTGACGTACGTAGTTATCTGAGCTTCCTGATGCTCGGCTGGGTGTTTATCGTCAGCGGTGCCAGCTTCATCATGAACTACTTCACCGACTCCGTCGGGATGTTGCTGATGCATCTGCCACGGATGCTGTTCTATACCGATGCCATTGGTAAAGGCGGCTTCCCGCAGGGCTGGACCGTTTTCTACTGGGCGTGGTGGGTAATTTACGCCATCCAGATGAGTATCTTCCTGGCCCGTATTTCTCGTGGTCGCACCGTACGCGAACTGTGCTTCGGGATGGTACTGGGTCTGACCGCGTCTACCTGGATCCTGTGGACTGTCCTTGGCAGCAACACGCTGCTGCTGATGGATAAAAACATCCTCAACATTCCGCAGTTGATTGAACAACACGGCGTGGCGCGCGCCATTATCGAAACCTGGGCCGCCTTACCGCTCAGCACCGCCACCATGTGGGGTTTCTTTATCCTCTGCTTTATCGCCACCGTAACGCTGATTAACGCCTGCTCTTACACCCTGGCGATGTCCACCTGTCGCGAAGTTCGCGATGGTGAAGAACCGCCTCTGTTAGTGCGTATCGGCTGGTCGGTGCTGGTCGGCATCATCGGTATCGTTCTGCTGGCGCTGGGTGGGTTGAAGCCGATTCAGACCGCAATTATCGCCGGAGGATGCCCGCTGTTCTTCGTCAACATTATGGTGACGCTGTCCTTTATTAAAGACGCCAAAGTGCACTGGAAAGACAAGTAATTCTTATTAACCCAATTGATCAAGAGGCTGAAAGATGGATTTCAACTTAAATGACGAGCAGGAACTGTTTGTCGCCGGTATTCGTGAACTGATGGCCAGTGAGAACTGGGAAGCTTATTTTGCCGAGTGCGATCGTGACAGCGTCTACCCTGAGCGTTTTGTAAAAGCGCTGGCGGATATGGGCATTGATAGCCTGCTGATCCCGGAAGAACATGGCGGTCTGGAAGCGGGTTTTGTTACCGTCGCCGCCGTCTGGATGGAGCTGGGACGTCTTGGCGCACCAACTTACGTGTTGTACCAATTGCCGGGAGGTTTTAACACTTTCCTGCGTGAAGGGACTCAGGAGCAAATTGATAAAATCATGGCGTTCCAGGGTACCGGTAAGCAGATGTGGAACTCTGCTATCACCGAACCGGGAGCGGGATCGGATGTCGGCAGTCTGAAAACCACTTATACACGCAAAAATGGTAAGGTTTATCTTAATGGCAGTAAGTGCTTTATCACCAGTAGCGCCTATACCCCGTACATCGTGGTCATGGCGAGAGACGGTGCATCGCCGGATAAGCCTGTTTACACCGAATGGTTTGTCGACATGAGCAAAGCGGGTATCAAGGTCAACAAACTGGAGAAACTCGGTCTGCGCATGGATAGCTGCTGTGAAATCACCTTTGACGACGTTGAACTGGACGAAAAAGACATGTTCGGTCGGGAAGGTAACGGCTTCAACCGCGTGAAAGAAGAGTTTGACCATGAGCGCTTCCTCGTCGCGCTGACCAACTACGGCACCGCAATGTGCGCTTTTGAAGATGCCGCGCGTTACGCTAATCAGCGCGTGCAGTTTGGTGAAACTATTGGCCGTTTCCAGCTGATTCAGGAGAAGTTTGCGCATATGGCGATCAAACTGAACTCCATGAAAAACATGCTGCTGGAAGCCGCGTGGAAAGCAGATAACGGCACTATTACCTCCGGCGACGCGGCAATGTGCAAATACTTCTGCGCCAACGCCGCGTTTGAAGTGGTAGACACCGCCATGCAGGTACTGGGAGGTGTTGGTATCGCGGGCAACCACCGCATCACGCGTTTCTGGCGTGACCTGCGTGTTGACCGCGTTTCTGGTGGTTCTGATGAAATGCAGATCCTGACGTTAGGCCGTGCGGTACTCAAGCAATACCGATAGAACGGCGCAACCTGTAGGCCTGATGAGACGCTCGCGTTGCCATCCGGCCTACATGGCCCCCATAAATGCCAGGAGAAAAATTATGAATCATTTACCAATGCCAACCTTTGGCCCTCTTGCTGGAGTACGCGTTGTTTTTTCAGGGATCGAAATCGCCGGTCCGTTCGCCGGACAGATGTTCGCCGAATGGGGCGCCGAGGTTATCTGGATTGAAAACGTCGCATGGGCCGATACCATCCGCGTACAGCCTAACTACCCGCAGCTCTCACGCCGCAACCTGCACGCCCTGTCGCTCAATATTTTCAAAGATGAAGGTCGGGAAGCGTTTCTGAAACTGATGGAAACCACCGATATTTTCATTGAAGCCAGTAAAGGCCCGGCCTTTGCACGCCGCGGTATTACTGATGAAGTGCTGTGGGAACATAACCCGAAACTGGTCATTGCCCACCTTTCCGGTTTTGGCCAGTTTGGTACGGAGGAGTACACCAATCTTCCGGCGTATAACACCATCGCGCAGGCGTTCAGTGGTTATCTGATCCAAAACGGCGACGTTGACCAACCGATGCCAGCCTTCCCGTATACCGCGGATTACTTCTCCGGGATGACCGCAACGACAGCGGCGCTGGCGGCCCTGCACAAAGTGCGCGAAACGGGTAAAGGTGAAAGCATCGATATCGCCATGTACGAAGTGATGCTGCGCATGGGTCAGTACTTCATGATGGACTACTTCAACGGCGGCGAAATTTGCCCACGTATGACGAAAGGGAAAGATCCCTACTACGCCGGTTGCGGCCTGTATAAATGCGCCGATGGTTACATCGTCATGGAGTTGGTCGGCATCACGCAAATCAACGAGTGTTTTAAAGATATAGGCCTGGCCCACATTCTCGGTACGCCGGAAGTTCCGGAAGGCACGCAGCTAATCCATCGCGTGGAATGCCCTTACGGCCCGCTCGTCGAAGAGAAACTGGACGCCTGGCTGGCAGCACATACCATCGCCGAAGTCCAGGCGCGCTTTGCTGAGCTGAACATCGCCTGTGCGAAGGTGCTAACCATTCCGGAACTGGAAGGCAATCCGCAGTACGTTGCCCGCGAATCCATTACTCAGTGGCAAACAATGGACGGCCGCACCTGCAAAGGACCGAACATCATGCCGAAATTTAAAAACAACCCGGGGAAAATCTGGCGTGGCATGCCATCACACGGCATGGATACCGCCGCCATTCTGAAAAACATTGGTTATAGCGAAGCAGACATAAATGAGCTGGTCGGCAAAGGCCTGGCCAGGGTTGAGGAATAAACGCGACGCGCTAACCCGCTCGTGGGTTAGCGCTCACGCCTGATTTCAGTGGATAAAGCAATATGGATATCGTTGGCGGACAAAACTTACGTCAGATGTGGGACGACCTGGCCGGGGTGTACGGAAATAAAACGGCGTTAATTTTCGAATCCTGTGAAGGAATCGTTCGGCAATTTAGCTATGCCTCGCTCAATGAAGAGATTAACCGCACGGCGAACCTTTTTCATTCCTTAGGGATCCGCAAGGGCGATAGGGTCGCACTGCATCTGGATAACTGTCCGGAATTCATCTTTTGCTGGTTTGGACTGGCAAAAATCGGCGCCATTATGGTGCCGATCAATGCTCGCTTACTGGGCGAAGAAAGTGCCTGGATCCTGCAAAACAGCCAGGTGAGCCTGCTGGTTACCAGCGCCCAGTTTTATCCTATGTACCGTGAAATACGCCAGGAAAATAGCACTCCGCTTAATCATATCTGTCTGATTGGCGAGCAGCTTCCGGCTGACGATGGCGTGAGCCACTTTACCCAACTGCAGGCTCGTCAGTCGACCACCCTGTGCTATACGCCTGCGTTATCCACTGACGATACGGCGGAAATTCTGTTTACCTCCGGTACCACCTCGCGTCCAAAAGGGGTGGTGATTACCCATTATAACCTGCGCTTTGCGGGCTATTACTCTGCCTGGCAAATCGCCCTGCGCGATGATGACGTATACATGACGGTGATGCCCGCTTTTCATATCGACTGTCAGTGTACCGCCGCAATGCCGGCCTTTTCCGCCGGCAGCACCTTTGTGCTCCTGGAGAAGTACAGCGCCCGGGCATTCTGGGATCAGGTACGTAAATATCAGGCGACGGTGACCGAGTGCATCCCGATGATGATCCGCACGCTGATGGTCCAGCCCGCCGCGCCAACGGACAGGCAGCATCATCTGCGCGAAGTGATGTTCTATCTCAATCTATCCGCGCAGGAAAAAGACGCCTTTATCGAACGCTTTGGCGTCAGGCTGCTGACCTCTTATGGTATGACTGAAACCATTGTCGGAATAATTGGCGACCGTCCCGGAGACAAACGACGCTGGCCTTCCATTGGTCGCGTGGGATTTAGCTATGAAGCTGAAATTCGCGACGATCAAAATCGCCCGCTCCCCGCCGGAGAAATTGGCGAAATCTGTATTAAAGGCGTCCCCGGCAAGACCATCTTCAAAGAGTATTACATGCAGCCGGAAGCAACTGCCAGGGCGCTGGAACCAGAGGGCTGGTTACATACCGGTGATTCGGGTTACCAGGATGAGGATGGGTATTTCTATTTTGTCGACAGACGCTGCAACATGATTAAACGCGGCGGGGAAAATGTCTCCTGCGTCGAGCTGGAAAATATTATTTCTGCGCATCCGAAAATTCAGGACATTGTGGTTGTTGGTATTAAAGACGCGATCCGTGATGAAGCCATTAAAGCGTTTATTGTCCTTAATGAAGGTGAAACATTAAGCGAAGCCGAGTTTTTCAGCTTCTGCGAAAACAATATGGCGAAATTCAAGGTTCCCTCTTTTATGGAGATCAGAACCGACCTGCCGCGCAACTGTTCAGGAAAAATAATCAAAAAAAATCTGAAATAAACCTTCCGGCAGGAATCCCTCCCGCCGGGAAACTATTTATCTGGAGATGAACCATGAGTGAATCATTACATCTGACCCGTAATGGCCCGATCCTGGAAATTACCCTCGACCGACCTAAAGCCAATGCCATTGACGCAAAAACCAGCTTTGCAATGGGCCAGGCTTTTCTTAATTTCCGTGACGATCCGGAATTACGCGTAGCAATCATTACTGGCGGCGGGGAGAAATTCTTTTCTGCTGGCTGGGACTTAAAAGCGGCAGCGGAAGGTGAAGCGCCGGATGCCGATTTTGGTCCCGGCGGCTTTGCCGGTTTAACTGAAATATTTGATCTGGATAAACCGGTCATCGCCGCGGTAAACGGCTATGCGTTTGGCGGCGGTTTTGAGCTGGCGCTGGCGGCGGACTTTATTGTCTGCGCGGAAAACGCCAGCTTCGCGCTACCGGAAGCCAAGCTCGGCATCGTGCCTGACAGCGGCGGCGTTTTGCGCCTGCCTAAGCTATTGCCACCGGCTATCGTCAACGAAATGGTGATGACAGGTAGACGAATGAGCGCCGAAGAAGCGCTGCGTTGGGGGATCGTGAACCGCGTTGTCAGCCAGAGCGAACTGATGGATAGCGCGCGCGAACTGGCGCAACAACTGGTTAATAGCGCCCCGCTGGCGATCGCGGCGCTGAAAGAGATTTATCGTGCGACCAGCGAAATGCCGGTAGAAGAAGGCTACCGCTACATCCGCAGCGGCGTACTGAAGCATTATCCGTCGGTACTGCATTCGGAAGATGCGCTCGAAGGACCGCAGGCATTTGCCGAAAAACGCGATCCGGTGTGGAAAGGTCGTTAATGTGACTATGCCGGATAAGGTGTTTACGCCGTCGTCCGGCAAAAAAACCGAGGTACAACCATGAGCTATTACGCCCTTGAAGGACTGATCCCGGTGGTACACCCGGACGCGTTTGTCCATCCCAGCGCCGTGCTGATTGGCGATGTCATCGTGGGTGCTGGTGTTTATATTGGCCCACTCGCGTCATTGCGTGGGGATTATGGGCGCCTGATCCTTAAGGCAGGATCTAATCTGCAGGATGGCTGCATTATGCATGGCTACTGCGATACCGATACCATCGTGCATGAGAACGGCCATATCGGCCACGGCGCTATTTTGCATGGCTGCGTGGTGGGCCGGGACGCATTGGTCGGCATGAACAGCGTGATTATGGACGGCGCAGTGATTGGCGAAGAGAGCATTGTCGCCGCCATGAGTTTCGTCAAAGCCGGATTTCAGGGTGAGGCAAGGCAACTGCTGGTGGGTTCACCTGCGCGAGTACTACGCCAGGTCACAGACCAGGAGCTGCACTGGAAACGCCTCAACACCAAAGAATATCAGGATCTTGCGGTCCGCTGCCGAACGGGGCTATCTGAAACGAAGCCGTTAACCCAGGTCGAAAAAAACCGGCCGCGCCTGAAAGGCACGACGGACGTGAAGCCAAAATCAGCCCAATAATTGATGCCGGATGCGCTGACGCTTATCCGGCCTACGCGTCAATCCCCGTTAACGCTGCCATCAGGCAAACTAACCATTAGCGACGCATACTTTTTGACAGCATCATCTGCCATTTCTGCTCACGGTTGAGCTCTGTTGGGGGAACGGCAGACAGTCGTGGCGCTTTCGCCACACTCACTTTTCTTTCCTGCAAATTATGATTCAATCGGCGATAGAGATGAGAATCAATACTCACGACTTTCACCAGACGCTGGCACTGACAGCCTCGTCCTGCAATCTGGTTAGGGATCATCTTCACTTCACAAACAATTTCCCCAACTTCTGACAGAATATAGGAGAGCGTATTAATTGCTTTGCAGTGTTCAATATCAAATTGACGGGAAATCTCCTTGGCAGTGATCCATCGGTCCTCTGCCATCATCCAGTCAGCAATTAACAAATAAAGCGGTCTTTCAACATATTTTTCACACATAAGCACACCATTTCACAAATTAAAAATCTGGCTACGGCCTGTCCAAATTAATAAAAACTAAGCCATATTAAAATTGTGGATATAAAGATAGTATGCGACTTGAATGTTGATTAGTGTGAGCAATATCGTGCTTATTACATTGAAAATGTGGTTAAGGAAACGGACATCTCCAGGGATGACCTGATAGGGTAAAAAAAACGGCTCCTTCTCAGGAACCGTTTCAAATTTATATTGCAGATCCGATTAACGCAAATATCACCGGACCTTCTGTTTATTATTTATTGATCTGCGCGTGCATTTCCTGCACCGAGGTCACCTTCTCGGTGGCATCCGCATTCAGCGCCATGGCCGTTGCGAAACCGCCATTCAGGGTGGTGTCGTAATGCACTTTGTACTGCAAGGCGCTGCGGCGAATCAGCTTGGAGTCTTCAATCGCCTGACGACCTGCGGTGGTGTTGATAATGTAGGTGTATTCGCCATTCTTGATACGGTCCTGAATGTGCGGACGACCTTCATGCACCTTGTTCACCAGACGCGGGTTGATACCGGCTTCACCCAGCACAATCGCGGTACCGTGAGTCGCATCCAGCTCGAAGCCCTGTTTTAGCAGCTTAGCGGCCAGGTCCACGACGCGCTCTTTGTCGCCTTCGCGAACCGAGAGCAGCGCACGGCCCTGTTTCTTCATCGTGGAGTTACTGCCCAGCTGTGCCTTGGCGAACGCTTCCGCGAAGGTACGGCCCACGCCCATCACTTCCCCGGTAGAGCGCATTTCTGGCCCTAACAGCGGGTCAACGCCCGGGAATTTGTTGAACGGCAGCACCACTTCTTTCACCGAGTAGTACGGCGGGATAATTTCTTTGGTCACGCCCTGCTCGGTCAGCGATTTGCCAGCCATCACGCGCGCCGCCACTTTCGCCAGCGGTACGCCGGTGGCTTTGGAGACGAACGGTACGGTACGCGCCGCACGCGGGTTGACTTCAATCAGGTAGACTTCGTTGTCTTTCACCGCAAACTGCACGTTCATCAGGCCGCGCACCTGCAGTTCGAAGGCCAGCTTCTGCACCTGCTGGCGCATCACATCCTGAATTTCCTTGCTCAGCGTGTAGGCTGGCAGAGAACAGGCGGAGTCGCCGGAGTGTACGCCCGCCTGCTCGATGTGCTCCATGATGCCGCCAATCAGCACCATTTCGCCGTCGCAGATGGCGTCAACGTCCACTTCGATGGCATCGTCGAGGAAGCGGTCCAGCAGCACCGGCGCGTCGTTGGAGACGCTAACCGCGGTCTGGAAGTAGCGACGCAGGTCGGCTTCGTCGTAGACGATTTCCATCGCGCGGCCGCCCAGTACGTAGGACGGGCGCACCACCAGCGGGTAGCCAATTTCTTTCGCCTTCTCAACCGCTTGTTCAATGGCGGTCACGGTGGCGTTGGCTGGCTGTTTCAGCTTCAGACGGTCAACCGCGTGCTGGAAGCGTTCACGGTCTTCCGCGCGGTCAATCGCGTCCGGGCTGGTACCGATAACCGGTACGCCTGCGGCTTCCAGTTCACGCGCCAGTTTCAGCGGGGTCTGGCCGCCGTACTGCACGATGACGCCTTTCGGCTTCTCGATGCGCACGATTTCCAGTACGTCCTCCAGCGTTACCGGCTCGAAGTACAGACGGTCGGAGGTGTCGTAGTCGGTAGAGACAGTTTCCGGGTTACAGTTGACCATGATGGTCTCGTAACCGTCTTCGCGCAGCGCCAGCGAGGCATGGACGCAGCAGTAGTCAAATTCGATACCCTGGCCGATACGGTTCGGGCCGCCGCCGAGGACCATGATTTTGTCGCGGTCAACGGACGGGTTAGATTCGCACTCTTCTTCATAGGTGGAGTACATGTAAGCGGTATCGGTGGCGAATTCCGCCGCGCAGGTATCCACGCGCTTGTAAACCGGGTGCAGGTTGTATTGGTCGCGCAGCTTGCGGATTTCCGCTTCGCGCACACCCGCCAGTTTTGCCAGACGCGCATCGGCGAAGCCTTTGCGCTTCAGGTGACGCAGGAAGTCAGCGTCGAGGCCGTTGATGCCCACTTCCGCCACTTTTTCTTCCAGACGTACCAGCTCTTCAATCTGTACCAGGAACCAGCGGTCGATATTGGTCAGGTTGAACACGCCGTCGACGGAGAGGCCCGCGCGGAAGGCATCGGCGATATACCAGATGCGCTCGGCGCCCGCGTCTTTCAGCTCGCGGCGGATTTTGGTCAGCGCTTCCGGGTCGTCGAGGCTCACTTTCGGGTCGAAACCGGTGGCGCCTACTTCCAGGCCGCGCAGCGCTTTCTGCAGGGATTCCTGCTGCGTACGGCCAATCGCCATCACTTCGCCGACGGATTTCATCTGGGTGGTCAGACGGTCGTTCGCACCGGCGAATTTCTCGAAGTTGAAGCGAGGAATCTTGGTGACAACGTAGTCGATAGACGGCTCGAAGGAGGCCGGAGTACGGCCACCGGTGATGTCGTTCATCAGTTCGTCGAGGGTGTAACCCACCGCCAGTTTGGCCGCCACTTTGGCAATCGGGAAGCCGGTGGCTTTGGACGCCAGCGCCGAAGAGCGGGAGACGCGCGGGTTCATTTCGATAACGATCAGACGACCATCTTTCGGGTTCACCGAGAACTGAACGTTGGAACCGCCGGTTTCTACGCCGATTTCACGCAGTACCGCCATCGAGGCGTTCCGCATGATTTGGTATTCTTTGTCGGTCAGGGTCTGCGCCGGAGCAACAGTGATCGAGTCACCGGTGTGAATGCCCATCGCATCGAAGTTTTCGATAGAGCAGACGATGATGCAGTTGTCGTTCTTATCACGCACCACTTCCATCTCGTACTCTTTCCAGCCGATCAGCGATTCATCAATCAGCAGCTCGTTGGTTGGCGAGAGGTCCAGGCCGCGTTCGCAGATTTCTTCGAACTCTTCACGGTTGTAGGCGATACCGCCGCCGGTGCCGCCCATGGTGAAAGATGGACGGATGATGCACGGGAAGCCCACGTCAGCGGCAACCGCCAGCGCTTCTTCCATGGTGTGCGCGATACCGGAACGCGCGGTGTCGAGGCCGATTTTCTTCATCGCCACGTCGAAACGACGGCGGTCTTCTGCTTTATCAATCGCATCAGCGGTCGCACCAATCATGGTCACACCGAACTCTTCCAGCACGCCCTGACGCTCCAGCTCCAGCGCGCAGTTCAGCGCGGTCTGGCCGCCCATGGTTGGCAGAACCGCATCCGGACGCTCTTTTTCGATGATTTTGCGTACCACTTCCCAGTTGATCGGCTCGATGTAGGTCGCATCGGCCATTTCCGGGTCGGTCATAATGGTTGCCGGGTTAGAGTTCACCAGAATAACGCGGTAACCCTCTTCGCGCAGCGCTTTACACGCCTGGGCGCCGGAGTAGTCAAACTCACACGCCTGACCGATAACAATCGGGCCCGCGCCCAGAATCAGGATACTTTTTATGTCTGTACGTTTTGGCATGGCTCTTATTACTCCTGATTATTTCGCGGACTGACGGTATTGCTCAATAAGCTCGATAAAATGGTCGAACAGCGGCGCCGCATCATGCGGGCCTGGGCTCGCCTCCGGGTGGCCCTGGAAGCTGAACGCCGGTTTATCGGTACGGTGAATCCCTTGCAGGGTACCGTCGAACAGGGATTTGTGGGTCACGCGCAGGTTGGCTGGCAGCGAGTCTTCATCCACCGCAAAGCCGTGGTTCTGCGCGGTAATCATCACCACATTCTTATCCATGTCTTTCACCGGGTGGTTACCACCGTGGTGACCAAATTTCATCTTGATGGTCTTCGCACCGCTCGCCAGCGCCAACAGTTGATGGCCGAGGCAGATGCCAAATACCGGAATATCGGTCTGGAGGAATTTCTCAATGGCTTCGATGGCGTAGTCGCATGGGGCCGGGTCACCTGGGCCGTTAGACAGGAAGATACCGTCCGGATTCATCTTCAGAACGTCTTCCGCAGAGGTTTTCGCCGGTACCACCGTCAGGCGGCAGCCGCGGTCCACCAGCATGCGCAGAATGTTGCGCTTGGCGCCAAAATCGTAGGCCACCACGTGGAACGGCAGCTCTTCTGCAGACTTCGCTTCCGGCAGGTCACCCGCCAGCGTCCAGCTACCCTGAGTCCAGCTGTAGGATTCAGCGGTGGTCACTTCTTTTGCCAGGTCCATCCCATTTAAGCCCGGGAACGCTTTGGCTTTTTCTAAGGCCAGCGCAGCATCCAGATTATCACCTGCAATGATGCAGCCGTTCTGAGCGCCCTTCTCGCGCAGCAGTCGCGTCAGCTTACGGGTATCGATATCGGCAATCGCCACAATATTATGGCGCTTGAGGTAAGAAGAGAGGTCTTCGGTGTTGCGGTAGTTGCTGGCAATCAGCGGCAGGTCGCGGATGACCAGGCCTTGCGCATGTACCTGAGAAGATTCTGCATCGGCTTCATTGGTGCCGACATTACCGATATGAGGATAAGTAAGAGTGACGATTTGGCGGGAATAGGAAGGATCAGTGAGGATTTCTTGATAACCGGTCATTGAAGTATTGAAAACGACTTCCCCAACCGCCGAACCTGTTGCCCCTATGGCCCGACCGTGAAACTGGGTTCCGTCTTCCAGAACCAATAGCGCTGACTTAATCAAAACACCCTCCAGAGAATATTCACTCACTTTATTTGCATATTAATTCATTAGCACCTCATGAATCAATGCAAATTTGCTTACCTATGGATTTCTGGCAAACGGCGGCATTCTAGAGATAGCCCACGTAAAAGTCTACCCAAAAGGGCAATTTTTATTATTATTTTACGCCACTGGGATAAATCACTCGATTTAACAGGCAAAAAGATCAGCTAACTCAGGGTGGAAAACGCTTGCGGTAGATAAAGAGTGTAAAAAGTGGAGCAGCGAGAGAAAAAAGTGGACCACTTGGTCAAAATTTACATTCAGATAACAGAATGAAGCATAAAAACATATATAAAAACCAGCTTAGATAAAAAATAAAACCAAAAGCCAAAAAATTAAAGGGCAATAAAATATTGCCCCATGTAATCAAATAATTATGATTACTATAACCACATCACGAAGGGTAATAAAATCTATAAACTGCGTAAATCAAGTACATCTTTCATATCAAAAAGACCATTTGACTTAGATTTCAGCCAAACCGCCGATCGCACTGCGCCATTGGCAAAAGTCATGCGGCTGGACGCTTTATGGGTGATTTCAATACGCTCGCCAATATCGGCAAACATGGCGGTATGTTCGCCGACAATGTCACCGGCGCGTACGGTCGCAAAACCAATAGTGCCCGGCACACGCTCGCCGGTATAACCTTCGCGCGAGTAGACAGCGCAGTCTTTCAGATCTTTATCCAACGCCCCGGCGATCGCCTCACCCATCGCCAGCGCGGTCCCCGATGGGGCGTCCACTTTGTGGCGGTGATGCGCTTCGATAATCTCAATATCGGTATAGTCCCCCATCACTTTTGCTGCTTTCTCAAGCAGTTTCAGCATGACGTTAACGCCGACGCTAAAATTCGCAGCAAAGACGATAGCAATCTCCTGCGCGGCATCGCGAATAGCCTGTTTACCGGCATCATCGAACCCGGTGGTACCAATCACCATTCCCTTACCGTGCTGGCGGCAAAACGCCAGATGCGTCAGCGTACCTTCCGGTCGCGTGAAATCGATGAAAACATCGAAATCATCTTTCACCGCCTCAAGGCTGCTTTGTACGGTAACGCCCGTTTTCCCGGCTCCCGCCAACTCTCCGGCATCGCTTCCAAGTAAGGAAGAGCCTTCGCGCTCCAGCGCCGCGCCAAGCTGTACGCCATCCATGCCAAGTGTGGCCTGAATCAACTGACGCCCCATGCGTCCTCCGGCTCCCGCGATGGCAACGCGGATTTGTGCATCATGCATAGCTATTCTCTTTTGTTAATTTTGCGTAAATCGTTTTCAGAGTAACCAGCGCATCGCTGCGCCGCCAGCCGAAAACGTCGATAATTAGAATTTAATGATAAACAGGCAGAGATATCAGTAAAAGGCATGACGATCAGCAAAAACCACATGATTCTCTGACTACCAGCGCTGGCGGCAGGATAATACGTTTCGGCGGTTCGTCATTTCCCTGAATACGGCTATAGAGCAGCTCTCCGGCCTTACGACCGATCTCTTTTGCCGCCACCGACACGGTGGTAAGCGCAGGTTGTACCAGCGCCGCTTCGGTGATGTCATCAAACCCCACCAGCGCAAAATCCCGCCCAGGTTCCCGCCCCATTTTACGTAGCGCCTGCATGACCCCAAGCGCAACAATATCCTGATAACATACGGCGGCGGTAATTTGCGGGTAACGCAGAAGAAGAGACTCCGCTACTTTTGCGCCATCAATTTGGCTGGCCTGCGTAGCCACGATCCATTCAGGATTCGGCGATATTCCGTGCTCCAGCAATGTGCTGGTGAAACCACCAATGCGCTGTGTCCGACTGCCGGAACCAGGCGTCCCCCCAATAAACGCAATATTGTTGTGCCCCATTTTGACTAAATGGGTGGTGGCCATTTGCGTACCGAGAAAGTTATCGGTTCCGACAAAATCAAAATCAGGATCGCTTAGGGGACGGACGACCATAATGGCGGGAATATTGCGCCTTTTCAGCGCTTCAAAAAAGGATGACGGCGTCTCGCGCGCCGCGCAGAGCACCATGCCGCAAGCATTATTGCGCATCAACGAGTCGACAAATTTTTGCTGCCGTTCTCCTGACTCTTCGCTATTTGCCAGAAACAACAACAGGTCATGTCGTTCCATCTCATGGCTTAGCCCTGCAGTCATCTCGCCGTAAAAAGGGTTGGTGATATCGTGGAGCAACAATCCAACCTGATTACTGCTCCGGTTACGCAGATTAGCGGCGGTTTGATTATATACATAGCCAGCATCATCCAGCGCTTTAAGCACCCGTTCGCGTGTAGCCTGAGAAATTCGCCCCCGGTTACGCAATACCATCGACACGGTCGCCGTGGAGACTCCCGCGCGCTCAGCTACCTGCGCCAACGTGACTGTGGTCATACCTGCTCCTGATTTTTATCGAAGGTTAATCGAATAACCGAAATATTGCTTTTATACGTGTGATTCACATCACGCTAACGCGCTTTTCACCGCTTTTGATTCTGAATATGCCGGGTTAATCGCGTTAACCACACTATGAAAATAAGGTTAATCGATTAATCTTAAATTAGCCAACACGGAGAAAGAAAATGACGACAACCTATAATAAATTCCCTGAGGTTAACGTTCAGGGCTACGACGAGCACGCCTGGCAGGGTTGGGCGGCGATCCATTCTGTGCTTAACACCAGGGTTTCTGCAGCAGCCAAAACCGTATTGATCGTGGATTGCTATCCGGGCGTGCGGCTTGAAGAACTGGAACAACAGCTTGTCACGACGTTAGATACCGCGCTGGTGCTGAATATTGAATCCGCCCGCAGAGATGAGCAGGCTCTGCATGAGTTACTAGCGCGAAACCTTACCGACGATCGCGTATTCGGCGTCCTTTCCTGCCATCACCTGAATGAGTTTTTTGATAGTGACAAGCTCAGTCAGCTCCGCCAACAGATTGATGCCGTTGCCGAAGGTCTGGTCGTGGTGTACGGACCCGGCGCGACGCTGGCACACCCGGGTGACGTACTGGTTTATGCCGATCTTCCGCGTTGGGAAATTCAACAGCGTATGCGCCATGACGGGTTGGGGAACTGGGGGGCGAAAAACCAGGATGAAGATATTCTTCGTCGGTACAAACGCGCTTTCTTCATTGAATGGCGAGTCTTCGACCGGCACAAAACGCCGTTACTCAAACGCACCGATTATTTGCTTGATACCACTGTAGAAAATCATCCCGCAATGGTCAGCGGCGACGCGTTGCGCGCCGGTTTGCAACAAACGACTAAACAACCGTTTCGCGTTGCCCCTTTCTTCGACCCAGGCGTTTGGGGTGGGCAATGGATGAAACAACACTTCGATCTCGATCCCTCAGCCCCCAATTACGCGTGGTGTTTTGATTGCGTGCCCGAGGAAAACAGCCTGTTACTGCGTTTTGGCAACGTGCGGATCGAGATCCCCTCTCAGGATCTGGTGCTAACCTATCCCCGCCCCCTGCTGGGCGAGAAAGTTCACGCACGTTTTGGTGCGGAATTCCCGATTCGTTTTGACTTCCTCGATACCATTGGCGGCCAGAATTTGAGCTTTCAGGTTCATCCGCTCACTGAATATATTCAGCAACAGTTTGGTATGCACTATACCCAGGACGAGAGCTATTACATTCTCGAAGCCGAGCCGGACGCCGTGGTGTATCTCGGCACTAAAACCGGGATCGCGCCACAGGACATGCTCGACGAGCTCCGAGCCGCGGGCCGTGGTGAAAAAACCTTTGATGATACACGGTTCGTTAATCAGATCCCTGCGCATAAACACGATCACTTTCTGATCCCCGCAGGAACCGTCCACTGCTCGGGTGCAGGAACTATGGTGCTGGAGATCAGCGCAACGCCCTATATCTTCACCTTTA
Source organism: Citrobacter sp. wls717 (assembly GCF_005280955.1). Taxonomy (NCBI): domain Bacteria; kingdom Pseudomonadati; phylum Pseudomonadota; class Gammaproteobacteria; order Enterobacterales; family Enterobacteriaceae; genus Citrobacter; species Citrobacter sp. wls717. Next base: position 307,477 of record NZ_SZWW01000006.1, on the reverse strand, counting down.
AATTGTGGGATTGGGGACGTTTAGGGCTAGACGGCTTACCGCGCCCGGTCCATCTGGATCACGGTCAGCAGGTGATTGACTGGCAGCGCGACACGCAATGGGTACATGACAACCTGGTCAACCGTATTGAACCTATCGCCGAAGGGGAAGGTTGGCGGGAAGAAAGAACCGGAATGCACGAGCGCGAGTTTATTGAAACGCGCCGCCATTGGTTTACGGCACCGGTCACACACCATACCCATGGCGGCGTAAACGTCCTGAACCTGGTCGAAGGTGCGCAGGCCGTTATTGAAAGCCCGAGCGGCGCATTTGCCCCGTTTGTCGTCAACTATGCAGAAACCTTTATTATCCCGGCCGCCGTTGGAGAGTACCGCATTTCGCCGTTTGGCAAGGGTATCGGCCAACAGCTTGCCACGATTAAAGCCTGGGTTAGAGGATAAGCGCATGATTAACGTTATTGTTGCCACCCATGGTCCCCTGGCAGAAGCGCTTCTCGCCAGCGGTCGTATGGTTTACGGAGAATTACCGCATGTTTACCCCGTCACGCTGAGTGAACAGGCGGGTATCGAAGGGTTTAAACAGACGTTCTCTCATGTTCTCGCAAGTGCCGGGAAAGACGCTGACGGCGTTCTGGTGCTATGTGACATGCAAAGCGGTACGCCGTGGAATGTCGCCTGCCACCATGCGTTTTCTGCACAAACGGTTCCTCCCGTTGCCGTTGTCGCGGGTGTCAACTTCCCGATGCTGTTACAAAGCGAGGAGATCTGCCATTTAACGGATGTTCACGCCGCAGCCGTCGAGCTGTTGGCGCTGACGGTACCTACGCTGATTAAAGCCGCCCCGGTTTTATCCGTTCAGTCCGACGATTTTTAAAGGAAACCACTATGAGTATTTCTTTTGTACGTATCGATGACCGCGTAATCCATGGGCAGCTCGTGACACGTTGGGCCAAAGAGCTGCCCTGTGACGGGATTGTCGCGATAGACGACGCCGTCGCGGCCGACCCTCTGCTCTCTTCGGTGATGAAAGGCGCCGTGCAGGACACCAAAGTCTGGTTGTTTGATACCGCCACCGCGATTGAAAAACTGCCGAAAGTCATTGCCAGCGAGAAGCGTTATTTCGTCATTGGTAAATCGCCCGTCACGCTAAAACGCATTGAAGAAGCTGGCATCAGCCTGAAAAATGCCAACGGCAAGATTAATGTAGGTCCGATGAGCGCCCGTGCCGATACCACTACCATCGGCCCAAATCAGTCGGTGAATGGCGAGGAAATAGCCGCCTTTGACTGGTTGACGCAACATGGGCACCTGGTAGAGTTTCGCCTGGTCCCTGACGCCAGTTGCTACAGCTGGCAGGACGCACGTCAGAAGCTGAAATAAGGAGCGCACGATGATTATCGAAGCTACGTTGATTGGCATACTTTGCTATCTCGGCGCCCTCAGCAGCCCCTGGATGCTGGGACTCACTGGCGGCTGGTATCTGATCACCCGTCCGCTGATTTCCGGAATGTTGGTCGGGATTATCCTTGGCGACATTAAAACCGGGATCATGATTGGCGTCGCGGTTCAGGCGGTCTATATCGCGATGGTAACGCCCGGCGGCTCCATGCCGGCTGACCTCAACTTTGTTGCTTACCCGGCAATTGCTTTAGGGATCCTTTCGGGAAAAGGCCCAGAGGTGGCGGTCGCGCTGGCGGCAACCATCGGTATTGCCGGGACCATTTTATTTAACGCGATGATGGTACTGAACTCCTTCTGGAATCACCGGGCCGACGTGGCGCTGGAACGGGGCGATGAACGCGGCATTTACCTGAACAGCGCTATCTGGCCGCAGGTGACAAACTTTGTCCTGCGTTTTGTACCAACCTTCATTGCGGTCTACTTTGGAGCGCAGTACATCAGCGGTTTCATGGACAGTTTACCGAAAATTGTCCTGTCGACGATGAACGTACTGGGCGGCATTTTACCCGCCGTCGGGATCGCGATTTTGCTTAAGCAGATCATCAAAAACTACACCATGCTGATCTACTTTCTCGTCGGTTTTGTCTGCATCGTCTTTTTAAAACTCAACATGGTCGCGCTGGTGATCGTCGGTTCGCTGTTGGCGTTGATCCATTACAACTACAAACCAGAACCGCCACAGACTACGCATGCACAGTCGGTCGTTGATGATGAGGATGAATTCTGATGGAAGAACGTACACTTACGCGTAAAGATCTTCGCCGCTGCTGGCGTGCATGGATGATGCACAACTTGTCATCCATGAGCTTTGAACGTCTGGAATCTTTTGGCTTTTGCCTGAGTATGCTCCCGGTGGCGAAAAAGCTCTATCCCGACGCCGCCCAACGTACTGAAATGCTGCGCCGTCACGCCTCGTTTTATAATACGGAGCCGCAGATAGGCGCGATCGTAAATGGCATGGTGCTGGGGCTGGAAGAGAAAAAAGCGAACGGTGAGCCGATCGATGGGGAAACGATCAATACCCTGAAGGTTGGACTGATGGGCCCTATAGCCGGGATCGGCGATTCGATGATCCCGGGCATGCTGATCCCAATCCTGCTCAGTATCGGTATGGCCCTGGCGGCTGGCGGTAACATTCTGGGACCGCTGTTTTATACCGTCGCCTGGCTGGCAATCATTATTCCTGGCTCATGGTTTTTGTTCCTCAAAGGCTACAAAATGGGGTCCGGTTCGGTGGAAATGCTGGTGAGCAGTAAATCTGCCCGCCTGCGTGAAGCGTTATCATTGTTGGGTGTGTTTGTTATGGGTGGCGTAGCGGCGAGCTACGTTAAACTTGGCACCGGGCTGGAATTTATCACCAAGGATGGGGTAAATATTCATGTGCAACAGATGCTGGACGGAATCTTCCCGCAGCTATTGCCGCTGATTGTTGTATTGGGCACCTGGTATCTGATGGCCAAGCGTGGTGTGTCGCCAGTAAAAGCGATGATTTTACTGTTGATACTGGCGGCGCTCGGCGTTGCGACAGGCCTGTTTGCAGGGTAGTGCCTGTCATTTGCCGGATGGCGCATACGCTTATCCGGCCTACTGTACTGTACCGAGTTTTTCAGTTTGTAGGCCAGGCAAAACCAGTACCGGGGCTATGGCCCCGGCTCTTTATGGATGGAAGTTTTGCCACAACTCAGCACATTTATCCGGGCGTGAGATAAATTGAAAACGCGCCGGGTCCTCGATAAATTGCTGGTAAACAGGGGCGGAAGTAATCGAGAATTCCGTATATTGTCGGGGCGTAACGGCGTGTAATCTTCCGGGAATGTACCGCGAATTATGCTGCCAGATAACATGGTTGCCCTGTAATAACGGGTACCACGCCAACCCTTTATGCGCACGAACGGCCTCGTACTCAAAACCATATTCACGATCGCACCACGCGCCAAAAGTTAACGGTACATTCGGGTCTGCGGATATAGTCGCATGCCCCCAACCGGGCGGAACCAGCACTTTTTCACCGGGGCCGGCAATCACAGCAAAACAACGCCCGGGATCGTCCTCGACATACTCCTGCATATAGATTATCGCTTTTCCCTGCCAGATTTCGTAAAGCTCCGGCGGGGACCAGCCGCTGTGCTGGCTGATACGATGAATATGCCCCTGGCTACGCACCGGCTCTTCCCCCAACTGCCCCGCCGCATAAGTCACCACGCCAAACAACAACATCCGCTTTTTCAGCTCTTCGCGATCCTGCATTCGTGCCACATCCATTGCAATGGCATACACTTCTTCCGGCCCGTCACAATGCGGATCGCGCAGTGAGGGGCGAATGTGATCGAGTCGGCGAATCTCCGGCATCGGCCCTGTGACCTCATCCCCATAGCTAAAGCCAAGCGGATGGTGATGAACCCTCATATCCAGGCCGTAAGAATGTGCTAAATCAGCCATTCTGTACCTCCTTCGCCTGAATCGTCTTATTTTCCTCAAAGACTCTTATTCTGAACCCCCTGGACAGCGCCGCATAATCATGGCCTGCAATCCCAGGCCATACGGCGAGCGCCGACAGAATTTCTTCCCCAGTATTAATTAACCGGTGTGCGGTAAAGCCGGGGATAATGTGGACGGATCCGGCAAATACCTTTTCCAGTCGCGCCTCGCCCTGCTCAGGTTGCAACAGCAGTAAACCCGTGCCGCGCAGACCAAAATAAACCTCACCCTGTTCGCGACGCGCATGGAAATGCCCACGGGTCATAAAATACTCGCAGCCGATCCGGCCAGGATAAAGATGGGTAACGCCGGTGTAGAGTTCGCCTTCTGCGGGGGACGAATCCAGCATCTCAACGTCATATACGACCTGCTCGCCTGACAGTTGCTGGCGGGCCTTTTCATCGGCAAAAACGTCAGTAAGATCCTGAATGCGGGTGGATTTACGCAATAATGGGCCATCGGCTAATGCGCCGCTTGCCCACGCCACCTGCGGTGGCTGGATAAAAGAAAGGTTCATATGTGTCTCCGGCCCGAGGAGAACAACAGAATAAGATTAGCAGATTAATCGATTAACCTGCTAATTCTGTCTGCATATTGCGGGCCGGATCACAGCCTCAAGGCGCCAGCGCCAGCACCTCTGCCACCCACTGCTGGAACCCCTCAACGTCAAGATCCAGTGCAACCTGGGCATTTGCCGGATGCCCCAAACGCCCTTCAATATCCACCACCGTGGTACCCGAGGTATATTCCCCCTGAGTTTCCACCGCCACGAAGCACGGCTGCAGGGTAAAGAGTTCCGGGCGCACCAGCCAGGCAATCGCGCACAGATCATGCATCCGCAGTCCTGTATTCATACTGCCGCTGCGGTAATGGCTAAATAGTGCGTGCAGCATACTGCCGGTCTTATTGAGCGCGGGAAGCGTCGCCAGATACTCCGGCGTCAGCATGGCCTGATTAGTGACATCCAGCCCACACATCACGATCTCCAGCCCGCTCTGGAAAACTTTCGCGGCGGCCTCGGGATCGATAGCAATATTAAATTCGGCATTTGGCGTAAAGTTCCCGCGCCCGGCTGAGCCGCCCATAATCACCAGACGGTGAATATTGAATATGCATTCAGGATAATGGGTCAGCAGCAGCGCAATGTTGGTCAGCGGACCAATCGCCACCAGCGTCACGGGCTGTGGGGCATGCATCAGCGCATCGCGAATCGCCTGGAAGGCAGGTTTTGCCATTACCTGACGGTCATGTTCGACAAATTCATACCCCTCCATACCGGACTCACCGTGGACGGAAGCGGCGTCACGCAGCGGTCGCACCAGCGGCATGGATGCCCCCTGCGCCAGCGGAATATCCGCGCTCCAGAAGTGCAGCAGTTGCAACGCATTGCGGGTGGTTTTTTCCACCGAAACATTGCCTGCTACCGTGGTCATGAGTTGCAGATCCAGCTCAGGGGCAAACAGCGCGGCGGCAATAGCGGCGGCATCATCAATGCCGGGATCGGTATCAAGAATGATCGGTAAGCGCATGGTTTCTCCATAAAAAATGCCAGACGTTAAGTCTGGCATCTTCTCATAATCGTATCGTGAAAGACTTACTCTACTTCACGAACATCCACACGCAGCTCTTTGGGCACTTCGAAAACAATATTTTCTTCACGGCCTTCCAGTGGGATAGCCTCTCCACCGCCAAGTTCCTGCAGGCGAGCGATCACGTTTTGCACCAGGATATCCGGCGCCGAGGCTCCGGCCGTCACGCCTACGCACTTAGCGTCTTTTACCCACGCTTCCTGGATGTCGGTCGCATCGTCAATCAAATACGCCGCTTTCCCCATTCTCTGGGCCAGTTCAGCCAGACGGTTAGAGTTAGAGGAGTTTTTCGAGCCGACCACCAGCACCACATCAGCCTGTTCCGCCAGCGCGCGAACCGCTTCCTGACGGTTGGTGGTGGCATAACAGATATCGTCTTTGCGCGGCCCGACAATTTTCGGGAAGCGTTGGCGCAGCGCGTCAATGACGTCAGAAGTGTCGTCAACGGAAAGCGTGGTCTGTGTCATGAAGGACAATTTACCTTCATTCTTCACGGTCAGTTTCAGTACATCTTCCGGTGATTCAACCAGATACATCCCCCCCTGTGGGTTACTGTACTGGCCCATCGTGCCTTCGACTTCCGGGTGTCCGGCGTGACCAATCAGAATTGACTCTTCACCACGACGGCTGGCGCGCGCCACTTCCATATGCACTTTGGTGACTAACGGACAGGTGGCGTCGAAAACCGTGAGATCACGACCTTTGGCTTCGTTACGTACCGCCTGAGAGACACCGTGGGCGGAGAAGATCAGGATCGCGCCGTCAGGCACTTCACTGATTTGCTCAATAAAAATAGCGCCGCGCTCGCGCAGGCTATCCACCACATAGCGGTTATGCACCACCTCATGACGGACATAAATCGGCGCGCCATAAATAGCCAGCGCGTTTTCTACAATGCTGATAGCGCGGTCTACGCCAGCGCAAAAACCGCGCGGGTTAGCCAACAGGATCTGCATTTTACGCCTCCAGTACTGGTTCGACTTCCAGCACTTCAATATCAAAATGAACGGTATGCCCGGCCAGCGGATGGTTGAAATCAACCGTGATCGAGTCACCGTTGATTTCACGAATCACGCCAGGCATCTCACTGCCGTCCATTGTGGTAAAGAGCATGATAGCGCCAATTTCTGGCTCGCCCGCGTCCATAAATTCCCGACGCGAGAAATACTGAATCAAGTCCGGGCTTGGCACGCCAAAGGCGGCATCCGGCTCCAGGGAAAAAGTGGTTTTATCACCCTCTTTTAGCCCCAGCAGGTGTTGTTCCAGTCCTTCAGACAGAGAACCATCGCCCAGGCGAAACAGCGCAGGCTTGCCGTTATTGCGGGTTGACTCTGCGGTGGAGCCATCGTCGAGCTTAAGGGTGAAGTGCACCAGCACCGCACTGTTACTCTGTACTGATTTAGACATGCAGGTTGCTCTTTAAAATTGCTGCCGCCTGTTTGCCCGGTGGCGCTACGCTTACCGGGCCTACAAGGTTCGCGATAGATTGTAAGCCGGATTAGCATAGCGCCATCCGGCATTTTTTTATGCGGCTTTTTTCTCTTTCGACGGTAAGAAGCCTTCGAGAACAATCAATGCCGCGCCGATACAGATTGCCGTATCAGCCAGATTGAATGTCGCGAAATGCCAGTCGCCAACGTAAAAGTCAATCATATCAACCACGAAGCCGTGCCACAGGCGATCGAACAGATTGCCCAGCGCACCGCCAATGATTAACGCATACGCGATGTTGTTCAGCTTCTGCGTCGCCTTCGAGCGATACATCATCACCATCAGGATGACGCAGATACCAATAGCGATACCGGCAAAAAACCAACGTTGCCAGCCGCCGCTGTCGGCTAAGAAGCTAAACGCCGCGCCATAGTTTCGCGCGTAGTGCAGATTAAGCGACGGGAACAGCGATACCGTATCCCCCAGAGCAAAATTCTGGAGGATCAGGTACTTGCTGCCTAAATCGATAATCAGCACGACTACCACCAGCCACAGCCAGCGTAGCCCTGTTGAACAAAGAGGCTTACTCATCAGGCAAACTTACGTTGTTCGCCATCACCGGCGATGTTGCTGACACAGCGTCCGCAGATATCTGCATGTTCCGCCACCTGGCCGACGTCGGTAGTGTAATGCCAGCAGCGCGGGCACTTCTCACCTTCGGCTTTGCTCAGTACGATTTTCAGACCTTTAAGCAATTCGCTCTGCTGAGCATCAGCTGGCGCCTCGGCAAACTCCGCAACGCTCGCACCAGAGGTCAGCAGCACAAAGCGCAACTCTTCGCCGAGCGCGGTCAATTTCGCCGCCAGTTCGGGTTCAGCGTACAGGGTGACTGCCGCTTCCAGAGAACCACCGACTTTCTTATCCGCACGCGCCTGCTCGATGACCTTGTTCACTTCGCCGCGTACTTTCAGCAGCTCGTCCCAGAAGGTATCGTTCATCGCTTCGGTTTCACCTAAGCCAAACAGGCCTTCGTACCATTCACCGGTAAAGACGTATTTTTCACGTTCGCCCGGCAGGTAACCCCAGATTTCATCCGCGGTGAAGGACATGATCGGCGCCATCCAGCGAACCAACGCTTCTGCGATATGGAACAGCGCAGTCTGGCAGCTACGACGCGCCCGGCTTTCCGCTTTTGCGGTGTACTGGCGGTCTTTGATGATGTCGAGGTAGAACGAACCCATTTCGACGGAGCAGAAACGCATCAGGCGCTGCACTACTTCGTGGAAGTCATAGGCTTCGTAAGCTTTCAGGATCTCTTCCTGTGCCGCTTGCGCACAGCCAACCGCCCACCTGTCCAGCACCACCATCTCTTCCGGTTTCACCATGTCTTTTACCGGATCGAACCCGTTCAGGTTCGCCAGCAGGAAGCGTGCGGTGTTACGGATACGACGATAGCTGTCGGCAGCACGTTTCAGAATTTCGTCAGAAACCGCCATTTCACCGGTGTAGTCGGTAGACGCCACCCACAGACGCAAAATATCCGCGCCGAGTTTGTTCATCACGTCCTGCGGAGAAACGGTGTTACCGATAGACTTGGACATCTTACGGCCCTGACCATCCACGGTGAAACCGTGAGTCAGTACCTGGCGATACGGCGCTTTGCCTTTCATCGCGGTGGAGATCATCAGAGATGACATGAACCAGCCACGGTGCTGGTCAGAGCCTTCCAGATACATATCCGCTGCGTGACCGGCAAATTCAGGACGCACGTCTACGACAGATGAGTGGGTGGAACCAGAGTCAAACCAAACGTCCAGCGTATCCGGGACTTTGACATATTGGTCAGCTTCGTCGCCGAGGATATCTTTCGGATCGAGATCCCACCACGCCTGGATGCCATCAATTTCAACGCGTTTAGCCACTTCTTCCATCAGTTCGATAGCGCGCGGATGCAACTCTTCGGTGTCTTTGTGAACGAACAGAGACATCGGCACACCCCACGTACGCTGACGGGAGATACACCAGTCAGGACGGTTGGCAACCATGGATTCGATACGCGCCTGGCCCCAGTCAGGGATCCACTGCACGCCTTTGATCTCTTTCAGGGACTGCGCGCGCAGGCCTTTCTGATCCATGCTCACGAACCACTGCGGGGTCGCCCGGAAGATGATCGGCGTTTTGTGGCGCCAGCAGCACGGATAGCTATGCTGCATCTTCTCGACGTGCAGCAACGCGCCTTTTTCGCTCAGCAGAGCGACAACAATATCGTTGGCTTTAAAGACGTTCACACCGTCCAGGGTCGGGTAGGTGCCCGCCAGATAAGCGCCGTCCGGACCCACCGGGTTCGCCACTTCCAGACCGTATTTTTGACCGATGACATAGTCGTCCGGGCCGTGGCCAGGCGCGGTATGTACCGCCCCGGTACCCGCATCCAGCGTGACGTGATCGCCCAGAATCGCCGGTACGTCAAAACCCATAAACGGGTGGGTAAAGCGCAACAGTTCCAGCTCTGCGCCTTTAACGGTGCCCAGAATGGTGTAGTCAGCCGCGCCAATGCGCTGCATGACGCTTTCAACCAGATCTTTCGCCAGAATCACGGCCTGGCCGTCGATCTGCACCAGCGCATAGTCAAAATCAGGCGCCAGGGAGATCGCGCGGTTCGCCGGCAACGTCCACGGGGTGGTGGTCCAGATAACCAGCGAGATCGGGCCGTTAACGTCAGAAACGGCAAATTTCGCTTTCACCGCGTCCTGATCGGCGGCGTGGAACGCCACGTCGATGGACGGGGAGGTTTTGTCATAATACTCAACTTCCGCTTCCGCCAGCGCGGAACGGCAGTCAACGCACCAGTGCACCGGCTTCGCACCCTTATGCAGGTGACCGTTGCCGATGATTTTACCCAGCGCGCGAATGATGTTGGCTTCGGTTTTGAAGTCCATGGTCAGGTACGGATGCGACCAGTCGCCCAGCACGCCAAGACGGATAAAGTCTTTACGCTGACCGTCAACCTGTGTAGCAGCGTATTCACGGCATTTAGCGCGGAACTCAGCGGCGGTGAACTTCTCGCCCGGTTTGCCATATTCCTGCTCTACTTTCAACTCGATCGGCAGACCGTGGCAGTCCCAGCCCGGAACGTAAGGCGAGTCATAGCCCGTGAGTCCTTTGGACTTCACGATAATGTCTTTCAGAATCTTGTTAACCGAGTGACCAATATGAATGCTGCCATTCGCATAAGGAGGGCCATCATGCAGAATGAAGGTTTTTTTGCCTTTTTTGGCCGCACGAATGATGCCGTACAGGTCATCATCAGTCCAACGCGCCAGCATTCCCGGTTCACGCTTGGCGAGATCGCCGCGCATCGGGAACCCTGTTTCCGGCAAATTCAGGGTTGATTTATAGTCACTCATCAGATTCTCGGTTCCGTATTTAAAACTCGTATAGGCATTAAGCCGGTTTTGTTAGCCCAAAAAAATCGCGGGCAGTCAACTCATCACGCGCAATCTGCGCTTTTAGTTCATCCAGCGAAGCAAATCGCTGCTCGCTGCGAATTTTTTTACGCAGCACTACATCTATATGGCGACCATAGAGGTCCATTACAACGTCCAGTAGATGCACTTCCAACTGCTGACGTACGCCGGCTACCGTCGGGCGGGTGCCGATGTTGGCAACACCGGGAAAAGGTTTGTCACCCAGCCCCATAACTTCAACCGCATAAACCCCTTTCACCGGAGAAACCTGGCGACGAAGCGGTAAGTTTGCCGTCGGAAAGCCAATGGTGCGTCCTAACTCGTCACCATGCACCACCCGTCCTGAGATGGTAAAAGGGTGCCCAAGCAGGCTTTCGGCCAACTGCAGGTTATCTTCAGCCAGCGCCTGACGTACCGCGGTGCTGCTGATACGAACACCGCCTTCACAGAAGGTTTGGGTACTGGTGATATCAAAACCATACTCAGCGCCCGCTTCCTGTAATAACAAGAAATCGCCCGCACGGCTAGCGCCAAAGCGGAAATCATCGCCCACGGCAAGAAATTGTACACCAAGGCGCTTAACCAGCAGATCGCTGATAAAAGTCTGCGCCGTTAATGCCGCGAAGCGCCTGTCAAAACGCACGCACAATACGTAATCTACGCCACACTCCGCCAGATAACGCAGTTTTTCTCGCAGGCGAGTAAGGCGCGCAGGTGACTTGTCCGTTGCAAACAGCTCTAATGGCTGTGGCTCGAAAATCATCACCATCACCGGCAAATTGCGTTTGCGCCCTTCTTCCCGTAAGCCCTGCAGCAACGCACGGTGGCCACGGTGCACGCCGTCGAAATTACCAATAGTCAGCACACACCCATGCGGGGCCTGACTGAGATTATGTATGCCTCGTATCAGCTTCATGTCTGGCTCAAAACAGTGAAAATCGTGAAAGTATACCCTGTACCGCGGTCAAGGTTAACCGGCGATTGTTTCTCCGAAACAGAAAGAGGATGGTTTTCATTGTTATGAAACAAATTGCAGACCTTAACGGGCAATCCAATGCAATTTTTCTCGTGGAAAAGCTGTATTCACGCCACGCAAGCTGGTAGAATCCTGCGCCATCACTACGCAACGAGTGCTGCAATTTAAACGGCGCTTATTTGCACAAATCCATTGACAAAAGAAGGCTAAAAGGGCATATTCCTCGGCCTTTGAATTGTCCATATAGAACACATTTGGGAGTTGGACCTTGGCTAATATCAAATCAGCTAAGAAGCGCGCCGTTCAGTCTGAAAAGGCCCGCAAGCACAACGCTAGCCGTCGCTCTATGATGCGTACTTTCATCAAGAAAGTATACGCAGCTATCGAAGCTGGCGACAAAGCTACTGCACTGAAAGCATTTAACGAAATGCAACCACTCGTGGACCGTCAGGCTGCTAAAGGTCTGATCCACAAAAACAAAGCTGCACGTCATAAAGCAAACCTGACTGCACAGATCAACAAACTGGCTTAATCGCCTGCTTGTTGTCGCTTTGTGAAAAAACCCGCGCAAGCGGGTTTTTTTATGGCTGTCATTTGTTCATTGGCGTAAAGAGCGCCGAGTAGTCCGCATTACAAATACGCTGCACCGCCGGATGCTGGATCATTCTTTCCGCAAATATAGCGTGATATTCCTCCATCACATTCTCCACGCGCCCAATCTCCACAATTGAATCGTCGGCATAGAAATTGTTCGAATAGAGCGTCGGAGCAACGAAAATAGCGTTATGCGTTGCACCAAAAGCTTTCATCAGTGCTGCGTCATCAAATTCGCCGAGGATTTCAACATTCAAGCCTTGTGAGTTAATCCAGTTCAACAGCTTACGACCGAGCATCGAACGACGTCCAGGGATCAGCAATCTGCGCTCTTCCAGACAGGCCGGAAACGGCTTCTCAGGCAAAGGCTGGGTGCACCAAAAACTTACGCCGCATTCGCCTATGCGCACCGAGAACAACCCTTCCTGTTGCGTAGAATCAATCGGACAGTCAGAGATAATCATATCCAGCTTATGCTGACTGAGTTGATCCAGCAGCATCTCGTGCGTTGATTCAAAACAGCGCAGATGGATTTGTTCATCTTCCACCACCGCGGCATTCAACACACGGCTGACCAACTGTTTGGATAGCGCATCCGCCACGCCGACATCAAACAGCAAGTTAGACTCTTTGCGGTAGTTCACGATATCCAGCATTTCCTGGCTTAACGTGAACATTTTATCCGCATAACGAAAGACTAACTCGCCTAACTCGCTTGGCTCCAGCCCACGCCCCTTCCGCTTGAACAACTTTCCTTGTAAACGTTCTTCAAGCGCTTTGATCTGCCCGGTAATGGTCTGCGGTGTCAGATAAAGCGCTTCTGCTGCACCAACCACCGAACCTTCTTTATAGACATGCCAAAAGTAATACAGGTGGTTGTAATTTATATGAGACATACTCTCTCCCTGAAAATTGTCACGAAAGGGTTATCCTGTCAGGCGGATGCGTTTAACCGGGTGCGTAACCAGCAATAACCAATTACCGCCGACAGCAAGGAGCCAATCAGGATCCCCAGTTTCGCCCAGTTAATCAGCTCAGGATCGACATTACCAAACGCCAGGCTGGCGATGAAAATCGACATCGTAAAGCCAATACCGCACAGAATCCCGACCGCCATGATCTGCTGGAAATTCGTTCCTTCAGGTAATTGCGCCAGCTTTAAGCGTAACGCCAGCCAGCAAAACAGGCTGATACCCAGCGGTTTACCGATCAACAGACCTGCAATAATCCCCAGCGGTAATACGGAGGTCAGCCCATCAATGGTGACACCCTGCAGTGAAACACCCGCGTTAGCGAAGGCAAACAGCGGCAGGATCAGGTATGCCACCCACGGATGCAAAACATGCTCCAGACGCTTTGCCGGTGAACGTCCGTGTTTTTCCTTTAACGGAATGAAGAAACCGACGATCACGCCCGCCAGCGTCGCATGCACGCCGGACTTCAGGACTGCCGTCCACAGCACCACACCCACCAGAATATAAATCCCGGTACGTCTCACGCCACACAGATTCAAGGCCGCCAGGACGAGAATGGCACACGCGGCAACGCCCAGCGACAGCAGCGAGAGATCGCTGGTGTAGAACAGCGCGATGATCACGATAGCGCCAAGATCATCGATAATCGCCAACGCCATGAGGAAGATTTTCAGCGCCAATGGAACACGACTGCCCAACAGTGCCAGCACGCCTAATGCAAAAGCGATATCCGTTGCAGCCGGGATCGCCCACCCTTCACGGGTAATAGGGTCAGCATAGTTGAATGCCAGATACAGCAGCGCCGGGACAATCATCCCCCCGATAGCGGCAATGATCGGAAATGCCGCCTGACGCAGACTGGCCAGCGAGCCTTGCATTAACTCGCGTTTTACCTCCAGACCAATCAACAAGAAGAATACCGCCATCAACGCGTCGTTGATCCACAGCAGCATATTTTTGTTGATCTCAAGCGCGCCAACCCGCAGTTGAACGGGCGTTTCCAGAAAGGCATGGTACCATCCACTGGTGACCCCGATATTTGCCATCAACATAGCGATGACGGCTGCGATGATCAGGATGATGCCCCCCGAGGCGTCACTACTAAAAAAACGATGCAGATGTTTCACTTTTATTCTCTCTATTGGGTGAATACTTCGTAAATACTATCTTACACCCTCAAAAAGCTCGTTAAAATTAGATTATTCATGATAGATAGATCGGTTTTTACGAACAAATAGACTGAAATTAAAAAAGATTTTCCGAACGGAAAACAGAAATAAAAAAGCCTGAAACTTTTCAGTCCCAGGCTTTTTATCAAATATTGAGTCGAAAGAATCAGCGCGTCAAATCGTCAAAGAACTTCTTCACGCCGTCGAAGAAGCTTTTGGAGCGCGGGCTGTTTTGCTCACCGGTCGGGCCGCCAAAACTGTCCTGCAGGTCTTTCAGCAACTGCTTCTGCTTGTCGTTCAGACCCACAGGGGTTTCAACAACGACACGACACAGCAGATCGCCCTGAGCGCCACCGCGTACAGACTTGACGCCCTTTCCACGCATGCGGAACAGTTTGCCGGTCTGCGTCTCGCCCGGAATCTTCAACTTCACGCGACCGTCCAGCGTCGGGACTTCAATCTCGCCGCCCAGCGCTGCCATCGCAAAGTTAATCGGTACTTCGCAGTACAGGTTATTACCTTCACGCTCAAAAATTGGGTGCTGTTTTACCTGCACCTGAACGTATAAATCGCCTGCTGGCGCGCCATGCTCACCGGCTTCACCTTCACCCGCTAAACGAATACGGTCGCCGGTATCAACGCCTGCCGGGATTTTAACGGACAGCGTTTTGCTTTTCTCAACGCGACCATGACCGTGACATTTGTTGCACGGATCTTTGATCAGCGTACCGCGACCCTGACAATGTGGACAGGTCTGCTGTACGGCAAAAAAGCCCTGGCGCATCTGCACCTGGCCGGAACCGTGACAGGTTGGACAGGTTTGCGGCTGAGTACCTGACTTCGCGCCGCTGCCATGGCAGACGTCACACTCTTCCAGCGTCGGAATACGGATCTCTTTGGTGACGCCACGCACGGCTTCTTCCAGAGTGAGATCCATGTTGTAACGTAAATCAGCACCACGTGAGGCGCGCTGACGACCACGACCGCCGCCAAAGATATCGCCAAACACGTCACCAAAGATATCGCTGAAGTCAGCCCCGCCGCCAAAACCGCCGCCGCCCATGCCGCCTTGCTCAAACGCGGCATGACCGTACTGATCGTAAGCCGCGCGTTTTTGCGCATCGGTCAGGATCTCGTACGCTTCTTTGATCTCTTTAAACTTGGCTTCAGCCTCTTTATCACCCTGGTTGCGATCCGGGTGATATTTCATGGCCAGGCGCTTGTAGGCCTTTTTGATTTCACGCTCTTCCGCTGATTTGGAAACGCCTAAAATCTCGTAATAGTCTTGCTTTGCCATTGGTTTTTTTAAGCCCCTTAACATACAAGCACGGGCGAAGAGGAAACCTCTACGCCCGTGCCGATTAACTACCCTGCATCAGGGCGATTATTTTTTGTCTTTCACTTCTTCAAACTCAGCGTCGACAACGTCGTCATCTTTCGCATTGTTTGCAGAAGCATCAGCGCCTGCTGCACCAGCCTGCTGCTGTGCGTGCTGCTGCTGAGCGATTTCCATCAGTTTCTGGGAAACCTGAGCCAGCGCCTGCATTTTCGCTTCGATATCCGCTTTGTCTTCGCCTTTCAGAGACGTTTCCAGCGCGGTCAGTGCAGACTCAATGGCAGTTTTGTCGTCAGCCGGCAGCTTGTCGCCTGCTTCTTCAACCTGCTTACGAGTGCTGTGCAGCAGATGGTCGCCTTGGTTACGAGTCTGAACCAGCTCTTCGAACTTACGGTCAGATTCTGCGTTCGCTTCTGCTTCGCGAACCATTTTCTGAATTTCTTCTTCGTTCAGACCAGAAGAAGCCTTGATGGTGATCTTCTGCTCTTTACCGCTGTTTTTGTCTTTCGCGGAAACGTGCAGGATACCGTCGGCATCGATATCGAAGGTAACTTCGATCTGCGGCATACCGCGCGGAGCCGGGCTGATACCATCCAGGTTAAACTGACCCAGATCTTTGTTATCGGCTGCACGTTTACGTTCACCCTGCAGCACATGGATGGTTACCGCAGACTGGTTGTCTTCAGCGGTAGAGAACACCTGGCTGTGCTTGGTCGGGATGGTGGTGTTTTTCGCGATCAGTGGCGTCATCACGCCGCCCATGGTTTCGATACCCAGAGACAGCGGGGTAACGTCCAGCAGCAGTACGTCTTTCACATCACCCGTCAATACACCACCCTGAACGGCAGCACCGATTGCCACGGCTTCGTCCGGGTTAACGTCTTTACGCGGCTCTTTACCGAAGAATTCAGCAACTTTCTTCTGCACCATCGGCATACGCGTCTGACCACCAACGAGAATAACGTCGTTGATATCAGAAACAGACAGGCCAGCGTCCTGCAGAGCAACTTTCAGCGGCTCGATAGAACGGTTAACCAGGTCTTCAACCAGGCTTTCCAGTTTCGCACGGGTCACTTTGATGTTCATGTGTTTCGGACCAGTCGCGTCTGCAGTGATGTACGGCAGGTTCACGTCGGTCTGCTGAGCGGAAGACAGCTCGATCTTCGCTTTCTCAGCGGCTTCTTTCAGACGCTGCATCGCCAACGGGTCATTACGCAGGTCGATACCCTGATCTTTCTTAAACTCGTCAACCAGGTAGTTGATCATGCGGCTGTCGAAGTCTTCACCACCCAAGTGGGTATCACCGTTGGTTGCCAGAACTTCGAAGGTTTTTTCGCCGTCAACTTCGTCGATTTCGATAATAGAGATATCGAAAGTACCACCGCCGAGGTCATAAACCGCGATAGTACGGTTGCCAACTTCTTTATCCAGACCGTAAGCCAGTGCAGCTGCGGTTGGTTCGTTGATGATACGTTTTACTTCCAGACCTGCGATACGGCCGGCGTCTTTGGTTGCCTGACGCTGAGCATCGTTAAAGTATGCAGGTACGGTGATAACCGCTTCAGTTACCGGTTCACCCAGGTAATCTTCAGCCGTTTTCTTCATTTTCTTCAGCACTTCTGCAGAGATCTGCGGCGGTGCCATTTTCTGACCTTTTACGTCAATCCATGCATCACCGTTGTCAGCACCGATGATTTTGTACGGCATGATGGCTTCATCACGCTGTACTTCTTCGTCCTGGAAGCGGCGGCCAATCAGGCGTTTAATCGCAAACAGGGTGTTTTGCGGGTTTGTCACTGCCTGACGTTTAGCCGGCTGACCAACCAGAGTTTCACCATCCTGGGTATAAGCAATGATAGAAGGCGTGGTGCGATCGCCCTCGGCGTTCTCCAGCACACGTGCAGTAGTGCCATCCATAATCGCTACACAAGAGTTGGTAGTACCCAGGTCGATACCAATAATTTTACCCATCTAAACGTCTCCACTAAAAATTCGGTCATCATGTGGTTGTGAATCTGTAATAAGGGCGAAACGTGCGGTTTCAACTACCCTGAATCGTTTTTTTTCAGACTCACCACTGCGGTTGACTACTAAGTGGGGTCGTAACCCACTTCATCAAGGGGGGCATGAAAAATTTTTTTAGCGCAGAAGCAATAAATTTGCCGAAAAAAGGCACAAAACTACAAAAAATGAATAATCGCCAATCAAAATTAATTCATAAAGCCAATTAATAAAGCGCTGTTATTCACATAAAAATTGTAATAAAAAGAAAAGATTACGTGAATGAATCGTTTTTCTGTCGGCGGTAAACTAGCGCGAAGCCACGCACTTTTGCAGCCGTCAAAGAGAAATTTCATGAAATCCGTTTTAACCCTTTCCGCCACCCTGCTTATGGGCCTGGTGTTGAGCAGCGCCGCTCACGCTAACGATCATAAAGTTCTGGGGATGATTGCTATGCCCCGCAACGCAACTAACGATCTCACGCTCAAAATTCCCGTTTGTCGGGTGGTGAAGCGTATTCAACTCACCGCCGATCGAGGCGATATTAACCTTAACGGCGCATCCGTTTACTTCAAAGCTGCGCGCACCTCCAGCCAAAGCCTGAACGTCCCGTCATCCATTAAAGAGGGACAAACCACTAATTGGATCAATATTAATAGCGACAACGACAATAAACGCTGCGTATCCAAAATCACTTTTTCAGGCCAGTCGGTAAACTCCTCTGACATGGCGACGCTTAAAGTCATCGGCGACGACTAATTCCGCCCTTTTATTCAGAAGCCATAGAAAACATGAATGTCACGTATTTGCATGACGACGACCTCGACTTTCTGCAGCATTGCAGTGAGGAACAACTCGCCACGATTACTCGCCTGTTAACGCATAATGAAAAAGGGAAAGCCCGTCTGTCGAGCGTTCTGAGCCACAACGAATTATTTAAATCGATGGAAGGACACCCGGAACAGCACCGCCGCAACTGGCAACTGATCGCCGGCGAACTTCAGCATTATGGTGGCGACAGCATTGCCAATAAACTTCGTGGCCATGGAAAGCTGTATCGGGCGATTTTGCTGGATGTTTCGAAGCGCCTGAAGCTTAAAGCCGACAAAGCGATGCCCACGTATGAAATTGAACAGTATTTGCTGGAACACTTTCTACGGAATGCCTGGCAAAAAATGGATGCGGACCATAAGCAGGAATTTTTGCAGGCCGTTGAGGCAAAAGTCTCTGAACTGGAAGAGTTACTGCCGCTATTAATGAAGGATCGCCATCTGGCGACTGGCGTTGCTCATTTGCTCTCCGGTCAGCTTACGCAGATCCTGCGTACCCATGCCGCAGTTAGCGTCATCGGGCATGGATTGCTACGCGGCGCTGGGCTTGGCGGCCCGGTCGGCGCGGCTTTAAACGGGGTTAAAGCGGTGAGCGGCAGCGCCTATCGCGTGACGATTCCGGCGGTGCTACAAATCGCCTGTCTGCGCAGAATGATCAACAACACACAAGCGTGATGTCCATCACAGGGAAAATAACTCATTTTCCCTTTGTTAGATCATAGACAGTCCGCTCTCCCCTGATTATCATGCCGCGCCCCGAAGACAGTGATCGTTATTCGGGGAAACTATTTCACCATTCAATCAATGATGATTTTGAGGAATTATGGGCAACACTAAGTTGGCTAATCCGGCACCGCTGGGCCTGATGGGCTTTGGCATGACCACCATTCTGCTTAACCTGCATAACGCGGGTTTCTTCGCCTTTGACGTTATTATTCTGGCGATGGGCATTTTCTACGGCGGTATCGCGCAAATTTTTGCCGGGCTGCTGGAATATAAAAAAGGCAACACCTTCGGTTTAACCGCCTTTACCTCCTACGGCTCGTTCTGGCTGACGCTGGTTGCGATCCTGATCATGCCGAAAATGGGCCTGGCGGATGCAACCAACGGTCAGTTCCTGGGCGTATACCTGGGTCTGTGGGGCGTGTTCACACTGTTCATGTTCTTCGGCACGCTGAAAGCTGCGCGTGCGCTGCAGTTTGTCTTCCTGAGCCTGACGGTGCTGTTCGCGCTACTGGCCGTGGGCAACATTGCAGGTAACGAAGCGATCATCCATGTTGCCGGCTGGGTTGGCTTAGTGTGTGGTGCAAGCGCCATTTACCTGGCGATGGGCGAAGTGCTGAACGAACAGTTTGGCCGTACCATCCTGCCGATTGGTGAAGCGCACTAATCTGACGCTATCCCCCCGGACGGGGGGATATTCCTTACAAGCGCTGTAACTCTCCCTGCACGCTGGTATCGCGATGATAAATATCCTGTCGCAGCCAAATCCCCAGCCCTAACCCCACCAGCGATAACGCCAGTACATACCAGGCTGGAGCCATTGGCGACACGCTCATTAACATCGTCACAGCGATTGGCGTCAGACCACCAAAAATGGCGTACGAAACGTTGTAAGAAAACGAGATGCCGGTAAAGCGGACTTCCGCTGGAAACGCTCGTACCATGACATAAGGCACAGCCCCCACCACGCCAACGCACAAGCCCACCAGCCCATACAACAAGAACAAATGCTGAGGATGGCTACCGGTCAGATGATAGAAAAACCAGCTCGAACAGGCCAGCAGCAGGCTACCGACAATAAAGGTTTTGCTGGCGCCAACCCGGTCGACAATAAACCCGGCCAGCAGACAACCGACGCACAGCATAATGGTCGCGACACTGTTGGCTTGTAATGTCAATGCTGGCGCAAAGCCATACTGTTTCTGCAGCCAGACTGGCGACATCAGGATCACCACCACGATCCCAGCCGATAACAGCCAGGTCAGCAGCATGGAAATGACCACCGCTTTTTTATGTTTGCTCACCACCGACTTTACCGGTAGCTCTTGCGCCAACGCCTTACGCTGCTGCATTTCGAGGAAGATGGGCGTTTCCTGCAGCCAGCGGCGCAGATACATCGCCACCAGCCCAAACACGCCGCCCAGCAGGAAAGGAATACGCCAGCCGTAGTCATGCACCGCTTGCTGCGTCAGGCTGGTGTTCACCAGCGTTGCAACAACCGACCCCAACAGAATCCCCACAGTAAGTCCGGCAGTCAGCGTGCCGCAGGCGATACCGATGCGACGCTCCGGTACGTGTTCCGCCACGAACACCCACGCCCCCGGCACTTCGCCCCCAATGGCTGCGCCCTGCAAAATGCGCATCAGTAATAACAGTAACGGCGCAAGGATCCCCATTGAGGCATAGGTAGGCAACAAGCCAATCGCCAGCGTCGGTATCGCCATCAGCAAAATGCTCAGGGTAAACATTTTCTTGCGTCCGACCAGGTCGCCAAAATGCGCCATAATGATGCCGCCCAATGGACGCGCCAGGTATCCGGCGGCAAAAATGCCGAAGGTTTGAACCTGACGTAGCCATTCAGGGATATCGGCCGGGAAGAAAAGTTCGCCAACAACCGCGGCAAAGAAGACGAAGATAATGAAATCATAAAACTCAAGCGCCCCGCCGAGGGCAGCAAGCGTAAGGGTTTTATAATCCTGTCGATTCAGAGGTCGAGTGTGTTGTGACATAGCAAGCCATGAGTCAGTGGAGTAATTGAATATGTCTGTCGATATATGTAAATCAAAAATTACTATATCGTAAACAATTCAATACTCCACCTTCATTGTTACTTATATCACAACCAGGCTACTTTCAGGCGTTTGTATCGCGGATCGCGCTTTTAGGGCGAAAAGATGCTACTACTGACGGTGCAGTCTCAACATAAGGTCCATCCAACAGCTGTATACAATACGGTACACTTGCAAAAATGCCTGGCACGATGACCTTACCATCGGCATCTTTCACGCCTTCCAGCGTTTCTTTGATCGATTTCGGCTGCCCAGGCAGATTCAGGATCAGCGCCTGTTTGCGAATCACGCCAACCTGACGGGAAAGGATTGCGGTTGGCACAAAGTGCAGACTTATCTGGCGCATTTGCTCACCAAAACCAGGCATCTGGCGGTCGGCTACGGCCAGCGTAGCGTCTGGCGTTACGTCGCGACGTGCCGGCCCCGTTCCGCCGGTCGTCAGTACCAGATGACAGCTCATTTCATCAACCAGCTCGCATAAGGTTTGTTCGATGATCGCCTGTTCATCCGGGATCAGCCGTGTTTGCAGCTCAAAAGGGGTTGTTAGGGCTGATGCCAGCCACTCTTCAAGGGCCGGGATACCTTTATCCTGGTAAACGCCGCTGGAAGCACGATCAGAAATGGACACCAGGCCAATGCGTAAAGTATTCATGATTATTCCGTTTAAACAGTCTCGTTAAACAGAATGATACACTGCGAAAGGAAGGACAGACAGGTTTCAGAAGAGGTAGCGTGACCCCTGTCAGGGCCACGCCGAAATGATTACAGCAGATCGCCGATCATTTTTTCCAGTTTGCCCTGGTCTACAGCAAACTTACGGATACCGTCCGCCAGTTTGTCTACAGCCATTGGATCCTGGTTGTGCTGCCACAGGAACTCAGCTTCAGTGATACGTGCAGGACGCGCTTTCACTTCGCCAGAGAAGGACAGTTTACGTTCGATAGCGCCTTCGCTTTCCGCCAGCTCTTTCAGCAGCGCCGGTGCAATCGTCAGACGATCGCAGCCCGCCAGCTCGATGATTTCACCGATGTTACGGAAGCTCGCGCCCATAACTACGGTTTCGTAACCGTGCTGTTTGTAGTACTCGTAGATTTCCGTTACGGAAACCACGCCCGGATCTTCTGCCGGTGCATACTCTTTCTTGTCGGTGTTGGCTTTGTACCAGTCAAGAATACGACCAACGAACGGAGAAATCAGGTATACGCCAGCTTCTGCACAAGCGCGCGCCTGCGCGAAAGAGAACAGCAGAGTCAGGTTACAGTTGATGCCTTCTTTTTCCAGCTGCTCAGCGGCACGAATGCCCTGCCAGGTTGAAGCCAGTTTGATCAGAATGCGATCGTTGCTGATGCCAGCATCGTTGTACAGTTTAATCAGACGTTTTGCTTTCGCGATGGATGCGTCGGTGTCGTAGGACAGGCGAGCGTCAACTTCTGTGGAAATGCGACCCGGGACCAGTTTCAGGATCTCCAGACCAATGTTTACCGCCAGTTTGTCGGTCGCGTCGACGACCTGCTGCGCGCGGTCGTTGCTCTGCTGCTTAGCCCAGGCTA
Source organism: Citrobacter sp. wls717 (assembly GCF_005280955.1). Taxonomy (NCBI): domain Bacteria; kingdom Pseudomonadati; phylum Pseudomonadota; class Gammaproteobacteria; order Enterobacterales; family Enterobacteriaceae; genus Citrobacter; species Citrobacter sp. wls717. Next base: position 284,830 of record NZ_SZWW01000006.1, on the reverse strand, counting down.
CAGCGTCATCAATCAGCTTGCGATATTCCGGGATCTGCGCTGCGTTAAGAATGAGAGAAGGGTTAGTTGTGGCATCCTGAGGCTGATACAGCTTCATTGCCGCGATGTCTCCGGTGTCGGCCACTACTGTGGTGAACTGACGAAGGGAGGTCAATTTGTCCGTCATGATAGTGATTCTCTTTAAACAGCTTGTTAGGGGGATGTAACCGATCTTCCCTGATGATAGCACGACGCACTCTCAGCGCAACCGCCTGTATTGTCCGACCTGCCGCTCAGCCCTGATTACGCAGCTCAAAGCCTGAGATGCGCAATTAAGGGATATACCTGTTGTTATGATAAACTCCCGTAATCAATCTACTTAGAAGGTATATACTGGTCGATAATTGGTAGCGCTTACATGGGATTATTCGCGCTTACCGGCATCAACAAGAGGGATGTTAATGCCTGATTTTTTCGCATTTATTAATGAAATACTCTGGGGCTCGGTAATGATCTACCTCCTGCTTGGCGCAGGATGTTGGTTCACCTGGCGTACGGGGTTCATCCAGTTTCGCTACATTCGCCAGTTTGGCAGAAGTCTTAAAAACAGCATCAGCCCGCAACCGGGCGGTTTAACTTCCTTTCAGGCTTTATGCACCAGTCTTGCCGCGCGGATCGGCAGCGGAAATCTGGCGGGCGTGGCGTTGGCAATCGCCGCAGGCGGCGCGGGAGCCGTTTTCTGGATGTGGGTCTCGGCAGTCATTGGGATGGCAACCTCGTTTGCCGAATGCTCACTTGCGCAACTGTATAAAGAACGCGACAGCAAGGGACAGTTTCGCGGCGGTCCTGCGTGGTATATGGCGCGTGGACTGGGTATGCGCTGGATGGGCGTGCTTTTTGCCATCTTTTTACTCATCGCATATGGACTGATTTTTAACAGCGTGCAGGCAAACTCGGTCTCGCGCGCACTTGCTTTTGCTTTCGATATCCCTCCTCTCTTCTCCGGTATCGCCCTGGCTATCACATCATTACTGGTCATCGTCGGCGGTATTAAAGGCGTTGCCCGTCTGATGCAATGGTTTGTTCCGGTGATGGCTCTGTTGTGGGTCGGTTGTAGCCTCGTCATCTGCCTTTGGCATTTCGCTCAGCTTCCCGACATTATCATAACCATCGTTAAAAGTGCCTTTGGCTGGCAGGAAGCCGCCGCCGGCGCCGCCGGGTATACGCTAAGCCAGGCCATTGCCAGCGGCTTTCAACGCGGTATGTTCTCGAATGAGGCCGGAATGGGCTCAACCCCGAACGCCGCCGCCTCGGCTGCGTCATGGCCTCCGCATCCTGCGGCACAAGGCATTGTGCAAATGATCGGTGTTTTAGGCGATACGCTGATTCTTTGTACGGCCAGTGCGATGATCGTTCTGCTGGCGGGTAATGGCACCAGTTCTATCCCCATTGAAGGCATCCAGTTGCTGCAGAGAGCGATGGTCTCGCTGACGGGGGAATGGGGCGCCGGATTCGTCGCCTTTATTGTGATCCTGTTTGCCTTTAGCTCTATCGTCGCCAACTACATCTACGCGGAAAACAACCTTATTTTCCTGAAGCTGGACAATATCCGGGTAATTTGGCTATTACGTATCGCGACCGTGAGCACCGTTGTCGGCGGCACATTACTCAGCTTCCCGCTGCTCTGGCAACTTGCCGACATCATCATGGCCTGTATGGCCATCACTAACCTGACGGCGATTTTACTGCTCTCACCGGTTGTCCATACCCTCGCCAGCGACTATCTGCGCCAGCGTAAACTCGGGGTGCGCCCGGAATTTGATCCGCGCCGTTATCCTGATATCAGGCAGCAGCTTGCGCCCGAAAGCTGGGATGAAACGCCGCGTGATTAACGCGGCAATCGCAACCATCGATCAATTCTGTCCATTTTTTTGCTAAAGTCGCAGTAAATTTCCTGCAAGGACTGGATATGCTGATTCTGATTTCACCTGCAAAAACGCTCGACTACCAAAGTCCGCTGGCAACCACACGCCACACGCTGCCCGAACTGCTGGATCACTCGCAGCAGCTTATTCACGTGGCGCGACAACTCTCCGCGCCGCAGATTGGCAAGCTGATGGGAATTAGCGACAAGCTGGCGGATCTGAACGCCACCCGTTTCCATGACTGGCAGCCCGATTTCACACCGGAGAATGCGCGTCAGGCTATTCTGGCGTTTAAAGGCGACGTTTATACCGGGCTGCAGGCTGAAACCTTCAGCGAAGCGGATTTTGACTTCGCTCAGCAGCATTTACGCATGTTGTCCGGGCTGTACGGCGTGTTGCGTCCGTTGGATTTGATGCAGCCTTACCGTCTGGAGATGGGCATTCGTCTGGCCAATCCAAAGGGGAAAGATCTTTACCAGTTCTGGGGCGATACCATCACCGACAAACTTAACGAAGCGCTGGAAGCGCAAGGCGACAGCGTGGTGATTAACCTCGCATCAGATGAATATTTTAAATCTGTGAAGCCGAAAAAGCTGAACGCCGAACTTATCAAACCGGTCTTCCTCGATGAGAAGAACGGTAAGTTCAAAGTCATCAGCTTTTATGCCAAAAAAGCGCGTGGCCTGATGAGCCGCTACATCATTGAAAATCGCTTAACTCAGCCAGAGCAACTGACGGCATTTAACAGTGAAGGCTATTTCTTTGATGAAGAAGCGTCAGGGAATGGCGAACTGGTGTTTAAACGCCACGAGCAGTAGTGTACATGCCGGATGGCGGCTAACGCCTTATCCGGCCTACAGGTTTTGTAGGCCCGCTAAGCACAGCGCCAGCGGGCACCACCTTTAACCGCGGGTCATCATCAGCTTACGCAGCGCAGCAAAATCAGCAGGCAGGTGATGAGAGAGCAGCGGCAAATCAGCGCGCTCCGCCAGCTCTTTTGGCAGAGCCAGCGTAAGCTCAAGAATCTCTTCAACGCTTTCCTTAAACTTCGCCGGATGCGCGGTGCCGAGGAACAAGCCATACTCGCCAGGATTCAACTGGTCACGCAGCGCACGGTAAGCCACCGCCGCATGCGGTTCTGAGGTGTACCCCATTTCATGCAGCTCGCGCATCGTATCCTGAGTGGTAGCATCGTCAACGGCGGCATACCCCAGCTCATTCAGACGCCAGATTTTACGGCGGAACAGTTCTTCCACACGCGGCCAGTTGTTCGGCTGGCTGACATCCATCGCGTTGGATAACGTCGCCTGCGTCGCCTTCGGCGCCCACTCGCCTTCTGCAAGGAAGCGTGGAACCGTATCGTTGACGTTGGTCGCCGCAATAAAGCGCTTCACCGGCAAGCCCAGCGATTTCGCCAGCAGTCCGGCGGTCAGATCGCCAAAGTTGCCGCTGGGAACGGAAATAACCAGCTGGTTGCGCGCTTCTTGCGGCAGTTGAGCCACAGCTTCAAAGTAGTAACAGATTTGCGCCAGCAGACGGCTGATATTGATTGAGTTAGCCGAGTTCAGCCCCAGCGCCACCTTCAGTTCTTCGTCATCAAACGCCTGTTTCACCAACGCCTGGCAAGCATCAAAATCACCATCAATAGCGACGGTTTCAATGTTACCGCCCAGCGTACAGAACAGTTTTTCCTGTAATGGGCTGATCTTGCCGCTCGGGTAGAGGATCACCACGCGAACGTTCGGCAGACCATAAAACGCATGCGCCACGGCAGCACCGGTATCGCCGGAGGTCGCCGTCAGAATCGTTACCGGTTTGTCGCCGCTGATGTGCGTCAGCATCTGCGCCATAAAGCGCCCGCCAAAATCTTTAAATGCCAGTGTAGGACCGTGGAACAGCTCCAGACAGCCAATGTCCGCTGCAACCTGAGCAACCGGCGCCGGGAACGCAAACGCCGCGCGTACGCGCTCTTCCAGGATCTCCTGCGAGATCTCGTCGCCAATAAATGCGGAAAGGATCTTAGCGCTGCGGCTAACGAAGTCCTGGTTCAGCATCTCATCCACTTCTGTCAGATTGAATTCCGGCAGATCGTGCGGAAAAAACAACCCCTGATTCTTGCCAAGCCCTTGCGTGACGGCCTGCGCAAAGCTGACCTGTTCGTTATGATCTTTCAGATTATAGAGTTTCATTGATTATCCCAGTACCCGTGCGCCTGCCGTGTCCAACCGGCAAATATGAACAAAGCCTTCCTGATTTTGCAGATAATGTTTAGCCAGCCAGTCTGCGACACGCTGCGCCGTATCCGGCTTATCGCACAAGGCGAACAGCGTCGGCCCTGACCCGGAGATCCCGCTGGCCAACGCGCCGATTTCCGCTACCGCCTGACGCGCCTGGCTGAAGCCTGGCAGCAAGCGGGTACGATACGGCTCAGCGATGACATCTTTCATCAGCTTCGCGGCCAGAAGAGGCTGACGGGAATAGCAGGCATGGATAAACCCTGCCAGATGCCGCCCGTGGGCGATGCAGTCCTGACGGCGATACTGCGCAGGTAAAATGGCCCGCGCTTCCGCCGTCGACACTTTAATCCCCGGATACGCCAGTACCCACAGCCACTCATCAAAGCCTGGCACCTGCTGGCTGATAATGCCGTTTTCTTCGATCATTAACTGCATACCGCCCAAAAAGCACGGGGCAACATTATCGTAATGAATACTGCCGGAGATACGTCCTTCCAGCTCTCCCATGATCGCCAACAGGCGCGTGTCGTTGAGCGGTTTCCCACAGTGCTCGTTCATGGCGACTAACGCCGCCACAACGGAACAGGCGCTGGAACCTAACCCGGAGCCAATCGGCATATTTTTTTCCAGCGTCATTGCCACCGGAACGGTTTTACCCAGCTCCTGACAGAATCGCTCCCAGCACTGATAGACGATATTTTCTCGCGGCTCAGAAGGCAGTTTGTCAGCAAAGCGCCCAAGATTATTCAGACTGAACTGGTCGGCTGGCTCAACAGAGACCACATCACCCAATAGCGAACCGTCTACGGGGGTTACCGCCGCCCCGAGCACATCAAATCCGACGCTCATATTGGCGCTGGAAGCCGGGGCATAAACTCTTACCATGTCAGACTCCTAACTTCCATGAAAGGGTACGTAGCAGGTCGGCAAATACGCCCGCCGCCGTTACGTCATTACCTGCGCCGTATCCGCGCAGCACCAACGGTAACGGCTGATAGTAATGGCTATAGAACGCCAGCGCGTTTTCACCGTTTTTCACTTTGAACAGCGGATCGTTGCCGTCTACTGCATCAATTTTCACGCGACAGACGCCGTCCTCTTCAATATTGCCAACATAGCGCAATACTTTCCCCTCATCACGAGCTTTCGCCACGCGCGCGGCAAAGGCGTCATCCAGTTGTGACAACTTCGCCATAAACGCGGGAACATCACCGGAATCATCAAATTCTGTTGGCAGGACCGGTTCAATGACAATGTCAGACAGCTCCAGCTCACGGCCGGTTTCACGGGCCAGGATCAGCAGCTTACGCGCCACATCTGTACCGGAAAGATCATCACGCGGATCGGGCTCGGTATAGCCCAGCTCACGCGCCATGGTGGTCGCCTGCGAGAAGCTCATGCCTTCATCCAGCTTGCCAAAAATAAACGACAGCGAACCGGAAAGGATGCCGGAGAATCGTTGCAGTTCATCGCCTGCGCTGAGCAGGTTTTGCAGGTTTTCAATAACCGGCAAGCCCGCGCCCACGTTGGTGTCGTACAGGAATTTACGTCGCGACTTCGCCGCAGCAAAACGCAGTTGATGGTAGTAATCCATCGACGACGTATTGGCCTTTTTGTTCGGGGTGACCACATGGAAGCCTTCGCGCAGGAAGTCGGCATACTGATCCGCCACCGCCTGGCTTGAGGTACAGTCGACAATCACCGGATTGAGCAGATGATATTCTTTCACCAGACGAATTAAACGCCCAAGGTTGAAAGGCTCTTTCGCACACTCCAGCTCAGACTGCCAGTTTTCCAGATTCAGACCGTGGACGTTGGTCAGCAGGGCCTTCGAGTTCGCCACGCCGCACACGCGCAAATCGATATGCTTGTTTTTCAGCCAGGTTTGCTGACGTTTAAGCTGCTCCAGCAGCGCACCGCCCACCCCACCGACACCAATCACAAACACTTCAATCACCTGGTCGGTGTTGAACAGCATCTGATGAGTCACGCGTACGCCGGTGGTGGCGTCGTCGTTGTTCACCACCACCGAAATAGAACGCTCAGAAGACCCCTGGGCGATCGCCACGATGTTGATGTTCGCGCGAGCCAGCGCGGCAAAGAATTTCGCCGAGATGCCGCGCAACGTGCGCATACCATCGCCAACCACCGAGATGATAGCCAGACGCTCAGTCACCGCCAGCGGCTCCAGCAGACCTTCTTTCAGCTCGAGATAGAATTCATCCTGCATCGCGCGCTGCGCACGCGCGCAGTCGCCCTGTGGGACACAGAAGCTGATGCTGTATTCAGAAGAGGATTGCGTGATCAGCACCACCGAGATGCCTGCACGCGACATCGCGGCGAAAACGCGCGCCGCCATGCCCACCATACCTTTCATTCCAGGGCCGGAGACGCTAAACATCGCCATGTTATTGAGGTTAGAAATGCCTTTTACCGGCAAGTCGTCGTCATCACTGCTGGCACCGATCAGCGTACCGGGCGCTTGCGGATTGCCGGTATTTTTAATCAGGCACGGGATCTGGAACTGGGCAATAGGGGTAATGGTGCGCGGATGTAGTACTTTAGCGCCGAAGTAAGAAAGCTCCATCGCTTCCTGATAAGACATCGACTTCAGCAGTCGGGCATCGGGTACCTGACGCGGATCGCAGGTATATACGCCGTCGACATCGGTCCAGATCTCGCAACAGTCCGCACGCAAACAGGCGGCCAGTACGGCGGCGGAGTAGTCAGAGCCATTACGCCCCAGCACCACTAACTCACCTTTTTCATTCCCGGCGGTAAATCCGGCCATCAGAATCATATGGTCCGCTGGAATACGGCTGGCGGCAATGCGTCGCGTAGACTCGGCGATATCAACAGTAGATTCGAGGTAATGGCCAACCGCCAGCAGTTTCTCAACCGGGTCGATGACCGTCACGTTGTGCCCGCGCGCTTCCAGCAGGCCAGCCATGATGGCGATCGACATTTTTTCGCCACGGCAGATAAGCGCGGCATTGATGCTGTCCGGGCACTGCCCCAACAGGCTGATACCGTGCAGGACGTGCTTAATCTGAGCAAATTCTTGTTCAACCAAGGCTTTGAGCGGAGCCAGCGGGAAACCCGCCTGCGCGGCGGCAAGACCAGCTAAAAGCTCTGAGAAAATGCGTTCGGCATCGCTGATGTTGGCTAAAGCATCCTGACCACCGATGGTCTTTTCAATCATCGCCACCAGATGGTTGGTAATTTTGGCGGGGGCAGAGAGAACGGTCGCGACCTGCCCCTGTCTGGCATTGCTTTCCAGAATGTCGGCAACCCGCAGAAATCGCTCTGCATTTGCCACTGATGTACCGCCGAACTTCAACACTCGCATGGTTTACCTCATTGCCTTTGGTCGAAAAAAAAGCCCGCACTGTTTAGGTGCGGGCTTTTTCTTGTGTTTCCTGTACGCGTCAGCCCGCACCGTTACCTGTGGTAATGGTGATGGTTGTGGTAATGGTGATGCTGATGCGTTTCATGATGTTGTGTGCTCTGTAATTATTATCTGTCTGTCTTGTATTCTTTTAGGGTTAAAGTATCTGCTGACCTAAGTCAATAAATTTTTAAATTGATCACATTCCGAAACTTGTTCATGAGCCACTGCTTGCCCTTTTACTTTCAACCAATACAGTATGTCTGACCCACTTGAAACCAAAACAAAACGCCAATGATAAAACATTAACCAGCATTTTATTTTGTTATGTTTTTTTCTATATCATGTAAAAAACGATGCAGCATTGCCGTGTCTCGCTGCCCTAATAAGCCCATTCGCTGTTGCAGCCAGTCGGTGAGTTTGATGTCGTCAGAAACGTTCAGCGTGGCTAATAAACGTAAAACGCGCGCGCGCAACGCCTGCAACTGAAGTTCATCCGTCACCTCACTATTTTTGGCCGGTTGTTGTATTAAACCTGCTAATTGATAGCAATACACCATCACCGCCTGCCCCAGATTGAGTGAAGGGTAGTCAGCCACCATTGGTACTCCGGTAAGGATATCCGCCAGCGCTAATTCTTCGTTGGTCAGCCCGGAATCTTCGCGCCCAAACACCAGCGCGGCGTGATCCATCCACGCAGATTTTTCCTGCAACAGAGGAACGAGTTCGACCGGCGTGGCGTAATAATGAAACTTCGCCCGACTGCGTGCCGTGGTCGCAACGGTAAAATCAACGTCGTGCAACGCTTCGGCTAGCGTTGGAAAAACGCTAATATTATCAATAATGTCGCCCGATCCATGTGCGACCCATCGCGTTGCAGGCTCCAGGTGGGCCTCGCTGTCCACGATCCGCAATTGAGTGAATCCCATGGTCTTCATCGCGCGGGCAGCCGCGCCAATATTTTCCGCTCTGGCAGGGGCAACCAGAATAATTGTTAAACGCATTTCGATACTCTTTTGGCCAGTCGGCAGGTAATAATGTGACGCACATCAACATATTACGCAGCGCGAATTTACATATTTTTAACAGAAATCACTGAAAAAGGATTTCGCATCTAATAAAAAATGCTAAACTATTTCCAACCTGTACTATTGCTTTTTATGTTAACAGAAGTTGCATATCCTGCTGTTTATCCATGATAATTTAATTTAAAATGGATAGCATTGGTTGGATTCATTACATTTATTAATTAGCTCGTGCAACTAGTTGTAATATTGCAATTTTGTGATGAAAGCAAACATTTGGATGCGTTGATTTCATCAAACTGTTAACGTGCTACAATTGAACTTGATATATGTCAACGAAGCGTAGTTTTATTGGGTGTCCGGTACGTCTTAGCCTGTTATGTTGCTGTTAAAATGGTTAGGATGACAGCCGTTTTTGACACTGTCGGGTCCAGAGGGAAACTACCCACGACCAAGCTAATGATGTTGTTGACGTTGATGGAAAGTGCATCAAGAACGCAATTACGTACTTTAGTCATGTTACGCCGATCATGTTAATTTACGGCATGCATCAGGCAGGTCAGGGACTTTTGTACTTCCTGTTTCGATTTAGTTGGCAATTTAGGTAGCAAACATGCAGACCCCGCACATTCTTATCGTTGAAGACGAGTTAGTAACACGCAACACGTTGAAAAGCATTTTCGAAGCAGAAGGCTATGATGTATTCGAAGCGACAGATGGCGCGGAAATGCATCAGATTCTCTCTGAATATGACATCAACCTTGTGATTATGGATATCAATCTGCCTGGGAAAAATGGCCTTCTGTTAGCGCGCGAACTCCGCGAACAAGCTAACGTTGCGCTGATGTTCCTGACGGGCCGTGATAACGAAGTCGATAAAATTCTCGGCCTCGAAATCGGCGCCGACGATTACATCACCAAACCGTTTAACCCGCGCGAACTGACTATCCGTGCTCGTAACCTGCTGTCGCGTACCATGAATCTGGGTACCGTCAGCGAAGAACGCCGTAGCGTCGAGAGCTACAAGTTCAATGGCTGGGAGCTGGACATCAACAGCCGCTCTCTGATTGGTCCTGATGGCGAGCAGTATAAACTGCCACGCAGCGAATTCCGCGCCATGCTTCACTTCTGTGAGAATCCTGGCAAAATCCAGTCTCGCGCAGAACTGCTGAAAAAAATGACCGGTCGCGAACTGAAGCCACATGACCGTACCGTTGACGTGACTATCCGCCGCATTCGTAAACATTTCGAATCAACGCCGGATACGCCAGAAATCATCGCTACCATCCACGGTGAAGGCTACCGTTTCTGCGGCGACCTGCAGGATTAATTCGATCCTCACACGTACAAAAACGGCGCTTTATGCGCCGTTTTTCATTTCACCGCTCCGCTATTTCCATATACGTAATTCATCACTCTCATCGGGTTGCGGCTCAGGAAGCGCTTTCGACGTTGGTCTTGGCTGCGCCAGCGAGTGCCAGTCAAGATGACGCGTCAGGAACATCACGCTACACAGCGCGAATAACAGCACGCTGGTGCCAAGCAGTAAAGAACTGTCCTGCGAACGGAGCAACACCCACATCACGCCATCCAGCCCCAGCAGCGCTACGGTGAACAAAATACTCTTGCGCCAACCCTGTAATATCGCCTGCAGATATACACCGTTCATCAATGCGCCCACAAGGCTTGCCGTAATCCACGCGGCGGTAAAACCAATGTGTTCTGACAACGCCAGCAGCAACAGATAAAACATCACCAGCGATAACCCCACCAGCAGGTACTGCATCGGGTGCAGTCGAAGGCTGGTCATGCTTTCAAGCACAAAGAAAGACATAAAGGTCAGCACAATCAGCAAAATGGCATATTTTGTCGCCCTGTCCGTCAATTGATATTGATCCGCAGGCGTGGCGACAGCAACGCTAAATGCAGGCATTCCCTCCCAGCCAATCTTTTCACCATCAAAGCGTTCGCCGAGGTTATTAGCAAACCAACTGCTTTGCCACTGGGCATTGAATCCAGAGTCACTGATTTCGCGCTTAGCCGGAAGAAAATCTCCAAGAAAGTTGGGATGCGGCCAATTGCTGGTTAAGGTCATTTCACTGTTACGGCCAACCGGAACGACGGAGAAGTCGCCGGTTCCGCTCAAATTAAGCGACAGCGCCATGCTGAGATTTTGCGCTGCCCAGCTCGCGTTGGGTAGCGGAATATGGATCCCCTGAGCACGACCCGCCAGACCTGTTCCTGGCTCCACGGCCAGCGACGTGCCGTTAACCATGGGGGATTTCACCACGCCGATCCCACGCGCATCCCCCACGCCCACCACTATGAACGGTTTGCCGATGCTGACATTAGGATGGTTTAAATCACTCAAACGTTCAGCGTTAAACTCAGCTTTCACCGCCAAATCGTTATGCCAGACCTGGCCTTCATAAATACCAATTTTACGCGCTTCAACGTTTTGGCTTCCCTCGACGACCAACGATTCCGGTAACCAGAAATGGATATAGCTGCGCTTACGCTGGACCTCTTTCCCCTCCTCCAGCTCGGTATAAAGTTCCGTCACCGGAATGGCAATCAACGGGCCAACCATCTTTTGCGGTCCGCTGGTGCTCTGGCGGATTGCATCTTCAACGTCATGGCGATAATCCGATCGCTCAACGATTATCTGCCTGACCATTGTCAGGGGAATTAACAACAGCAGCATAGCGCCGCCTAAGGTGACGATTTTCCAGAACAGGGGTGATTTCAACATAGCGTTCTCCTTTGCAATACCAGCAAGGTAGAACAGCTATGTGCGGGGAATTTGAAGTTATGTGAAGTGACGGTGAAGCGTAAACGAAGCCTGTGCCCCACCTTCCGGTCGATTGCATAAGGTCACCGAGCCTGCATGCAGTCGCGCAACCTCACTGACAAACGCCAGTCCCAATCCGCTGCTCTTAAGCCCATTTTCACGGGGCAGCGAGTAGAAGCGTTCAAAAATACGCGGCAACGCAAAGTCAGGGATCCCGCTACCGCTGTCGGTAACCTGCAACGTGACCTGATCCTCGTGCTGATGCGCACTGAGCACAATCGTCCCGTCCTGTGGCGTAAAGTCGATGGCGTTGTCGAGCAAATTCCCCAATGCCTGCTCCAGCAGCGCGGGATCGGCATCAATGCTAAGCGATGAAGGCATAATGGACAGCGTGATGTTTTTTGCCGCCAGTTGCACGCTCCGGGCCTCTTTAAGCTGGGCAAACAGCGCATCTACCGCCACCGGCGTCAACGTAATGTCCTGGCGATTCTCCAGGCGCGCCTGGCGTAACAAAGTTTCAACCAGCGCCTGCATGCGCGCATTTTGTACCAGAATATTATCGGTAAAACGCGCCACCACGTTCGGCGGCGGGCCTTCGCGCAAAATTTCCGCCGCGCCGCGAATGGCCGCCAGCGGACTTTTGAGTTCATGCGTTAACGCATAAACGTACTGCTCAATATAATTCTTGCCCTCCAGCTTCAGACGCATACTTTCCAGCGCCTGCGCCAGTTTACGTAGCTCGCTGCTGCCTAAATCAGGTAGTGGGACGGGGCGATTCTCAGTAACGGAATCGGCATAGCGCGCCAGTCGGGCAATAGAACGGTTGATCCACCATACCATCCCCGCGCCAATCACTAAGGCGATCCCCAGCAATACCGCGCTGGCCCACAGCATCCGCCGTTCACTGCGTTTAATCACCGGCGCCATCGCCGCATTGGGTTTGCCAACGCTAAGCACCCCGATAATACGCCCGCCGTCAACGATCGGCGCGGCAACGTACATTACCGAACTTTCCGGATCGTTCGGATTTTGCAACGTACTGCGGGCGCCATACTGCCCACGCAACGTTAACCACACGTCATTCCAACGGGAGTAGTCCTGGCCGACCGCTTTGTTAGCGGAATCAAACAGCACCTTACCCTGCGCGTCCGTCATATAGACATGGTATTCATTACGCACTTTGTTAATGCCGCTGATATTGGCACGGAATGGGCGGTTATGCAGTTGGGAAAATGCCTGCGCCAGCTTACCGTTGGCGGGAGCGTCAGAGAGTAAATCATCACGCGCCAGCGCAGCCAGCAACGTGGCGGTATCAATCAATGTGCCTTCAGTCGCCCGGCGGACGCCAGGCTTAATTTCCTGCACAAAGATCGACAACACGAACCAGGCGGCAACGGCGACAATCAGGAAATAGCCGAGCAGCAAACGCATACCAATGCGCATCAGACGCTCCTCAGGCTGTATCCCATACCGCGATGCGTATTAATGGGCGAGATCTCAGGGTTGATCGCCCGTAGTTTGGCTCGCAGCGTTTTGATGTGGGTATCGACCGTTCTGTCGAAGGTATCCTGCGCATCGGCCCAGACTAAATCCATCAATTGCTGACGAGAATAAATGCGCCCCGGCGACATCAGCAGTGTTTTCAGCAACAGGAATTCATAGCGCGTCAGAGTTAACGGTATACCGAACCAGGTAATCTGCGCGGCCAGCTCATTAAGCTCAAAATCCCCGCAGCGCGTCGTTGTGGAAGGAGAGGCGAATTTTTGCACCCGCCGCAGCAGTGTACGTACGCGGGCGCACACCTCACGCGGCGAGAAGGGTTTGGCAACATAATCATCCGCGCCGATCTCCAGCCCCAGCAGGCGGTCCACTTCATCGCTGCGCGCGGTGAGAAAGAGGATCGGCAGCGCCGGATGACGTTCCAGCAGGCGTCGACACAGCTCAAAACCACTGATATCCGGCAGGCCGACGTCCAGAATTATCGCATCGGGGCATCTCTGGCGCGCATTTTCCAGCACCGGCAGCCCGCGCTCAAACGCTTCTACGCGAAAGCCTTCCTGCTGCAGCATGTAAATAAGCGTATCCGCGATGCCCTGCTCATCCTCAACCAACCAGATCAACGGCTGTTGCATTTTGCTTCCTTGTTATTGCCGCCACGGCATAATGGGCACAGCGCTGATGGCATTTTTGGGCGATCCATCAACCACTTTATCTGAATAGGCCAGATAGGCCAGCGCATTACGTTTTGCGTCATAAAAACGTACGACCTGTAAGGACTTAAACACCAGCGAGGTCCTTTTTTTAAACACCACTTCGCCTTGTGCTTTACCGTTCTTGATTCTGTCGCTCAGTTCCACCGGTCCTACCTGCTGGCAGGAGATGGCGGCATCAGAGGTATCTTCAGCCAGCCCCAACCCACCTTTGATGCCGCCGGTCTTGGCACGACTCACGTAGCAGGTCACATTGGTCACATCCGGATCGTCAAACGCCTCGACCACAATTTTATGGTCCGGCCCAAACATTTTGAACACCGTATCGACAGATCCAATCTGCTCCGCATGGGCAACTTGCGCCAACATCAGCAAAATTGAGGAAATGGCTAAGCTCTTATATTTCATATTGTTACCATTCTTAAAAGTTACTCTGGGTAATTATTCGACATTCTAAGATAAAACGTATAGAGATCACAGGATTACAATAATCACGCTTTCGAATGTCCAAAAAAAGCATTTATGAGCAAAAAAAACACTGAATGCTAAAACAACAAAAAATGCTATTATCCTCATACCTGACGTCAGGTACTCGTTGTTGAAAGGATGAGGATATTTTATGGATCAGGCTGGCATTATTCGCGACCTATTAATCTGGCTGGAAGGTCATCTGGATCAGCCTTTGTCGCTTGACAATGTGGCGGCAAAAGCAGGCTATTCCAAGTGGCACCTGCAGAGAATGTTTAAGGACGTGACGGGCCATGCTATTGGCGCCTATATCCGCGCCCGTCGTTTATCGAAATCCGCAGTGGCGCTTCGCCTGACTGCGCGCCCTATTTTGGATATTGCCCTGCAATACCGCTTCGACTCTCAACAAACCTTTACCCGCGCGTTCAAGAAACAGTTTTCTCAGACGCCAGCGCTGTATCGCCGCTCGCCGGAATGGAGCGCTTTTGGTATTCGCCCGCCAATGCGACTCGGTGAATTTGCCATGCCTGCGCACGAGTTTGTGACGCTGGAAGATACGCAACTGCTGGGCACCACGCAAAGCTATTCCTGCTCGCTGGAACAGATTTCAGATTTCCGTCATGAAATGCGTATTCAGTTCTGGCGCGACTTCCTTGGCCATGCGCCTTCAATCCCGCCGGTGCTGTACGGGCTGAACGAAACGCGTCCGAGCATTGAAAAGGACGACGAACAGGAAGTGTTTTACACCACGGCACTAACGCCGGAACAAGCCAATGGCTATGTACCGGCGGCACAGCCTATCCTGCTGCAGGGCGGCGAGTACGTGATGTTTACCTATGAAGGGCTGGGGACCGGCGTACAGGAGTTTATCCTGACGGTGTATGGCACCTGCATGCCGATGCTAAACCTGACCCGCCGTAAAGGGCAGGATATCGAGCGATACTACCCGGCAGAAGATGCCAAAGCGGGAGATCGCCCGATCAACCTGCGCTGCGAATTCCTGATACCGATTCGCCGCTAACGCTGCAGCTCATCCAACGCAGGGGCGTCCAGATGTGAGATGTCCCCTGCCGTTTCAACCACCCATCCCGGCGCAAGCCATAAACTTTCCTGGTAATCAACGCGGGAAATAGAGCAATTGCGCAGACGCAGGCGACGTTCGGCCCATGCCGGCAATCCCAGAATCGTACTCACCAGGCAGCCCAGCGCGATCCCGTGGCTCACCAACAGTGGGCGGCTCCCCTGCGGAAGGTCCAGGCAGGCTGCCAGCGCCGCGTTGACGCGATCGCTCAGCTCCTGCATCGATTCCCCTTCCGGAATACGCCCATCAACCGTACCGTTCACCAACTGACGACGCCAGCCCTCTTCTTCAGCCGTCAGCGTGTCGATATGACGTTTTTCCAGCACGCCCATATTCAGTTCACGCAGCCGGGAGTCATAAGTGATATCACAACCACAAGCCTGAGCGATGATTTCTGCTGTGCGTCGTGTACGACCTAAATCACTACTGATGACATGCGTAATACCCAACGAGCGGGCGCGTTCACCAACCTGCATGGCCTGCTGCTCACCTTTAGCGGTCAGTGGGCTGTCTGACTGGCCTTGAATACGTCGCTCGGCGTTCCACTGCGTTTCACCATGGCGAACAAGGTATACCTGTAACATGCTTTTTTTCCGTTATACTGCGATGCGATGAATTTTCAAACTGAGCTTTATTATGCACAAGGTTATCTCTGCTACCACCAATCCTGCCAAAATTCAGGCAATTCTCCGGGCATTTGAAGAGATTTTCGGGGAAGGATCCTGCCATATCGAACCCGTCGCCGTCGAGAGCGGCGTACCGGAACAGCCTTTTGGAAGCCAGGAAACGCGCACTGGCGCACGAAATCGCGTGGATAATGCGCGACGCCTGTATCCACAAGCTGATTTCTGGGTAGCCATCGAAGCTGGAATTGACGATGACGCCACCTTCAGTTGGGTGGTAATTGATAACGGCGTTCAGCGCGGTGAAGCGCGATCGGCCACGCTGCCGCTGCCCGCCGTTATTCTCGACAGAGTCCGCCAGGGAGAAGCGCTTGGCCCGGTGATGTCGCAGTACACAGGCATTGATGAGATTGGTCGTAAAGAGGGCGCGATTGGCGTATTTACCGCGGGTAAGCTGACGCGCTCAAGCGTTTACCATCAGGCGGTCATTCTGGCGCTTAGTCCGTTTCATAACGCGGTGTATTTATAGCATTGTGCCGGATGTTCAATCATAGGCCGGATAAGGCAAAGCCGCATCCGGCGGATCAATTTTTCCCGAGCAGTACCTGCTCCAGCCACTGGCGCAGATCCACCGGCGCGGATTTCAGGCTGTTCGAACCGCGCGTAATGGTGGCGATGCCCGCCCCAAGCTCATTTTTCAGCTCGCGCTGGCTCATCTCGCCGCGCAACAGCTCTTCAATGATACGCACGCGCGTGCCCAACGCTTCGCGCTCATCCGGCGTCAACATCAAATTGAGTAGCGGCAGATGTAAATCTTGCTCATAGGCGTGTTTAAGTAAGTCGACAAAACGTAACCACTCCTGGTGACGCTGTTCTGCCATCTCTGCTGAATAGGGTGATTGCTGAGTCATAAGATATCGCCATCGTTGTGGGGGAAGCGTGCTTGCCTCCCCCTTTTGTACTCTTTAACGAGTACGATAGCATAACACAACCGATACGATCAGTAACGACGTTGCCATTCTGCGTCGCTCATCAGCTCCGGTTTATCGCCAAGGAAATAACGATAGTACGCATCGTAAGCCAGCACGTTCTTCACATAACCACGCGTCTCTGAGAACGGAATGCTTTCGACAAACGCCACGGCATCGATCCGACCTGCGCTATTGCCCAGCCAGGTGCGCACACGCCCCGGTCCGGCGTTATAGGCCGCCGATGCAAAAATGCGGTTATTACCGAATTGCTGATAAACATACTGCAAATAGCTGGTGCCAATGTTGATGTTGGTATCAGGATCCAGCAGTTGACTCGGACTACTGTAACCCGGAATCGAGAACATTTTCACCGTGTGCGTTGCGGTGCCCGGCATAATCTGCATCAGCCCACTGGCGCCAACCGGCGATTTCACTTTCGGGTTCCAGGCGCTTTCCTGACGCGCGATCGCCATCGCATAACTTGGCGGAATATCTTTCCCGCTGGTATAGCGGGTAAACAGATCTTTATAGGCCAGCGGGAAGCGCTCTTCCAGATGATCCCACAGTTTACCGGCGATCGTCGCCTGTACGCTCAGATCCCACCAATGATTGTTAAACGCGTAGCGCGCCAGTTGCGCCTGCTCGGACTTAGTGCGGCTGGTGACCAGATTTGCCCATTCACTGCGCGCGGTATTATCCAGATTCCAGTACATCAGCTCGCGTACGCGCGCCATTTCCGGTCCCTGAGTCAGCGCAGAGTCAACGTTCGCTGGGGCTTTATCCACCTTCAGCTCGTACTCTTCACCGAGGCGTTGCGCCGCCACCATCGGGTAGAAACCGCGCTGCTGCATGAGTTGATGCAGGATCTCTTTCGCTTCTGCCTCGCGTCCGCGCTCCAGCAGCAGATCCGCTTGCCAGTAGCGCCACTCGTCTTTTTCTTTTGCATCCATCGGCAGACGCGCCAGCCAGGTATTCAGGCCGCGACGATCGCCAGTTCCCAGCGCCATCCGCACGCGACGCTCCACAAGCGAGGTGGAATTTGAGCGCATAATCGCATCATCACGCCATTTCGCCTGTTCGTCGGTGACGTCATTGCCCATCAGACGCCAGGCGACGATGTCGCGCAGTTCCTGAGTCTGCTCGTCATTTAACTGCTGCGCCTGCACCAAAGAGGGGATCATCAGGCGGGCGTTTTCGACATCCTGACGCGCCACGCTGGCAAAAGCCACCGCCGCCATCTGCCGGGTGAAATCCGTTGCGCCAGTGGTGCGCGCAAAGGTCATTACGGTGTTTGGATCGTTAGCCAGCGCAATGATTGCCGACGCAATCGTCTGATATTCCCCAGGCATTTGCCCGGCCAGCGCGGTGACCAGCCCCGTATTGCCCGCTTTCATCGCCAGACGAATACGCTCCAGATAAGCCAGCGGATCCTGAGTGCCTGAGGCGCGCCACACGCCGAATAATTTGTCACAGGCGTTCGGCTGACTTTTCCCGGTCAGCCACAGCTCTTTCGCGCCCCGCCATGCCTCTTCGGTTTGTCCGGTACTCCATTTCGCGAAGTAATAGTTACATTGCGCTTCCGTGGTGCCCGGTTTTTCCGGGCTAAACGCCAGCAGTCCACGCCAGTCTTCCCGTCGCGCCAGTTCATTCACAAAACGCGATTGCAGAGTACGCGCCGGGGGCAGCGTCGGGTTGGCGCGCACAAAATTGGTGACGGTAATGGTCGGCTGATTCATCAGATCGTCAGTAATCTGACGATATTCCAGATAGGGATATAGAGGATAGTTCTTCAGGCCGGGCATCATCTGCTCCACGACATCCATCTGTCGGTTGTCCCAGGCCTGCTTAATTTGCGCATAGCGATTGCGCTGCTCATCCAGGGAATCGGCTCGCGCCACTTGACTGACCGTCAGCAGACATACGCTGGCCGCCAGCAGGCGCCAGGTAAATTGTTTGGCTTTGTCCACAAGCTCTTCCTCTTGTCATGTTACGTCTGTGCAGCATCATGCCGCTTAATTCATTCATGCTAACCAGACATTGCAGAATGCGCCACGTCACGGACACTTTTTTACTTTTGTTGCGAGTGAGATCTGCTGGCTGGGATTGGGCAATGAAAAAGGCTACACTTCGCTTTTGATAACTCTATTCATCACTATAAAAGAGGCGAAGTCCACGTGGCTCAATTCGTTTATACCATGCATCGTGTCGGCAAAGTCGTTCCGCCGAAACGTCATATTCTTAAAAACATCTCACTGAGCTTCTTCCCTGGCGCCAAAATCGGTGTACTCGGTCTGAACGGCGCGGGTAAATCTACCCTGCTGCGCATCATGGCCGGCATTGATACCGAAATCGAAGGCGAAGCTCGCCCACAGCCGGGCATTAAAATCGGTTACCTGCCGCAGGAACCAAAACTGAACCCGGAACACACCGTCCGTGAGTCTGTTGAAGAAGCGGTGGCCGAAGTCGTTAACGCCCTGAAAGGCCTGGATGAAGTGTATGCCAAGTACGCAGAACCGGACGCCGACTTCGATAAACTGGCCGCGCAGCAGGGCAAGTTTGAAGAGATTATTCAGGCGCACGACGGCCATAACCTGAACGTGCAGCTCGAGCGTGCCGCTGACGCCCTGCGTCTGCCGGACTGGGATGCCAAAATCGAGAACCTTTCCGGTGGTGAACGCCGCCGCGTCGCGCTGTGCCGCCTGCTGCTGGAAAAACCAGACATGCTGCTGCTCGACGAACCAACCAACCACCTGGATGCCGAATCCGTTGCCTGGCTGGAACGCTTCCTGCACGACTTCGAGGGTACCGTCGTGGCGATTACCCACGACCGTTACTTCCTCGACAATGTTGCGGGTTGGATTCTGGAGCTGGACCGCGGCGAAGGTATTCCATGGGAAGGCAACTACTCCTCCTGGCTGGAGCAGAAAGATCAGCGTCTGGCGCAGGAAGCTTCTCAGGAAGCCGCTCGTCGTAAATCTATCGAGAAAGAGCTGGAGTGGGTGCGTCAGGGCGCGAAAGGCCGCCAGTCTAAGGGCAAAGCCCGTCTGGCGCGCTTTGAAGAGCTGAATAACACCGAATACCAGAAGCGTAACGAAACCAACGAACTGTTTATTCCACCTGGACCTCGTCTGGGCGATAAAGTCGTTGAGGTCAGCAATCTGCGTAAATCCTACGGCGATCGCGTGCTGATCGACGACCTGAGCTTCTCGGTACCGAAAGGCGCTATCGTCGGCATCATCGGTCCGAACGGCGCGGGTAAATCGACGCTGTTCCGCATGATGTCCGGCCAGGAACAGCCTGACAGCGGCACCATCACGCTGGGCGAAACCGTGAAGCTGGCCTCCGTTGACCAGTTCCGTGACGCAATGGATAACAGCAAAACGGTGTGGGAAGAAGTTTCCGGCGGGCTGGATATCATGAAGATCGGCAACACCGAAATGCCAAGCCGCGCCTACGTAGGCCGCTTTAACTTCAAAGGCGTGGATCAGGGTAAACGCGTGGGCGAACTGTCCGGCGGTGAGCGCGGTCGTCTGCACCTGGCGAAGCTACTGCAGGTTGGCGGCAACATGCTGCTGCTCGATGAACCGACCAACGACCTGGATATCGAAACCCTGCGCGCGCTGGAAAACGCCCTGCTGGAGTTCCCGGGCTGCGCGATGGTTATCTCGCACGACCGTTGGTTCCTCGACCGTATCGCCACCCACATTCTGGACTACCAGGATGAAGGTAAGGTTGAGTTCTTCGAAGGTAACTTTACCGAATACGAAGAGTATAAGAAACGCACGCTGGGCGCCGATGCTCTGGAGCCAAAGCGTATCAAGTACAAGCGTATTTCTAAGTAATTACCGTTAAGCGCCGTATCCGGTCTACGAGGTTAATGCAACTTCCAGGCCGGATAAGCGCGGCGCTATCCGGCATTTAATCTATCTCTGCTCGCCCATCAACTCTTTCACCAGCTCCACGCAGCGCAGGAATCGACCATCGTAGTCAGGTTCCTGAACGTGCACGAAATCAATATTGTTTTCCTGCAGCATCTCGACCAGCAGCGACTGAAACGCTTTTCGGTCAACCGAGCTGCCAAGGCTACGCAAACCATCCGCCACCCATGGGGTGTTGTTTTCCAGCAGGATCACCAGGTCAAAACGGTACTCATCAATCAGCGCCTGCACAAACGGGTGTTCACGCCCTTCGTACTTTTTACAGAATGCCTGAGTGGTCACGAAATCGGTATCGATAAACGCCACTTTATTGGCATACTTGACAGCAAAATCAATGTATTGCGCTTGTCCGAGGGCAATCTTATCGTAGTCGGAATATTGCAACGCCATCT
Organism: Citrobacter sp. wls717; assembly: GCF_005280955.1. Taxonomy (NCBI): domain Bacteria; kingdom Pseudomonadati; phylum Pseudomonadota; class Gammaproteobacteria; order Enterobacterales; family Enterobacteriaceae; genus Citrobacter; species Citrobacter sp. wls717. The sequence goes on along the minus strand of NZ_SZWW01000006.1, from coordinate 263,802 downwards.
CGTCGCCGCCCAAATGGGAGAAGACGTAATCACGCCCGTATTCCCACGCACTGGTGGTGTTAAAGATATTGGCGAGCTTGTTCACCAGCGTCGATTTTCCGCTCGACTCCCCGCCAAGGATCGCCACGGTGCGCACGAAAAACGGCTTCACTTCGGTGGGAATATACTCCCAATAGCGAAACGGGTTTTCGCGGATTTGCCCGCCACTGATGCTCATAAACGTCCGTTTCGGATCCACCAGCACCGTTTCGATCCCCAAATGTTTCAGATACTGCGGGGCATCTGACTCTTCAGAGGTGTAGATCCAGTTTGGCTGGATCCCCTTCTCCTGCATAAACGTTTTGATGCCGTTGCCCCACACATCCCAACCGTGCGGATACGGTTCCATGCCCTCTTCGTTGAAGGCATGAATTCGGATATTTTTCTGATATTTAAATGTTTGCAGCAGCCAACGTAAACGATCGGGCACCGTCGGCTGTTGCGACATGGCGCTGTCTTCAAACAGGCTGCGATCGCGCGTATCGTCATAACCCATGATGATATGCAGCTCATCGACCTGACTACAGGCACGCTGGATCAGATAGATGTGGCCGGTGTGCAGCGGATAAAACTTACCGAATACCACACCGATATTTTTCTGCTGGCGCGGAAACTCCAGCCCGAGAAAACGGTGCAGCGCCTCCAGCTTTTGCGCGCTGGGGCTTTTGATTTTGGCATTCAGCAGTTGGCTTAAATATCCCTTGGTCATGCCACTGGCATCCGCCACCTGTTGCAGGGTACAGCCCTTTTGCTTTATGGCGGTTTTGAGATAGTCGAACGATGACACAAGAGCCTCCTGCTGGAAAAATCGCGTAACACTGCCTGATGGCGCTTCGCTTATCAGGCCTACAACATCAATCCGTAGGCCGGATAAGACGCATTGCGTCGCCATCCGGCAAATTATACAACATCACTGCATACAGAGGATTATAAGTCGTCAAACACACTTAACGCATCTGCAAGCTTTTTAACGCCAAAAACCTGCATCCCTTCCGGCACTTTTTTCGGGACGTTGGCGGCAGGCACAATCGCCCGACGGAAGCCATGCTTCGCCGCTTCAGAAATACGTTCCTGGCCGCTCGGCACCGGGCGAATCTCGCCCGCCAGTCCCACTTCGCCAAAGACCACTAAATCCTGCGGTAGCGGTCTGTCACGCAGGCTGGAGACCATTGCCAGCAGCAGCGCCAGATCGGCGCTGGTTTCGGTGACTTTGACACCACCGACCACGTTGACGAACACATCCTGATCCGCCATCTGCAAGCCGCCGTGACGATGCAGCACCGCCAGAAGAATCGCCAGACGGTTCTGTTCCAGACCGACCGCCACGCGACGCGGGTTCGCCATCATTGAGTGATCGACCAGCGCCTGAATCTCTACCAGCAGCGGACGCGTACCTTCCCAGACCACCATCACCGAACTACCGGAAGTAACTTCATCGCCACGGCTTAAGAAGATAGCGGAAGGGTTGCTGACTTCACGCAGGCCCTGCTCGGTCATGGCAAAGACGCCCAGCTCATTCACCGCGCCAAAGCGGTTTTTATGGCTACGCAGGGTACGGAAACGGGAGTCGGCATCGCCGTCGAGCAGTACCGAGCAGTCGATACAGTGCTCTAGCACTTTTGGCCCGGCCAGCGATCCGTCTTTCGTCACATGACCTACCATCACAATCGCCACGCCGCGCGTTTTGGCAAAGCGCGTCAGGTAAGCGGCCGTTTCGCGCACCTGCGCCACGCTGCCCGGCGAAGACTGAATATCCGCCATGTGCATCACCTGAATGGAGTCGATCACCATCAGCTTCGGCTGTTCTTCTTCGGCAATCAGGCAAATTTGTTCGATGCTGGTTTCCGACAGCATGTTCAGATTCGCCGTCGGCAGGCCAAGCCGATGCGCGCGCATCGCCACCTGCTGTAGCGACTCTTCGCCGGTGACGTACAGCGTTTTCATCTGCTCGGCGAGCTTGCACAGCGTTTGCAGCAGCAACGTCGATTTGCCCGCGCCAGGGTTACCGCCAATCAGAATAGCGCTGCCAGGTACCACCCCACCGCCCAGCACGCGGTCAAACTCTTTAAATCCGGTGGAAAAACGCGGCAATTCCTCAAGGCTGATGTCAGACAGCTTCTGCACTTTTGCGACACCCGCATTCCCGGCATAGCCGCTGAGCCGCTCGTTACGCGCCACCGTCGGCGACGCGGCAAGGCGCACCTCGGTAATGGTGTTCCAGGCCTGGCAGGCGCTGCATTGCCCCTGCCAGCGCGGGTAATCGGCCCCGCATTCATTACAAACAAAGGCGCGTTTTGGAGCTTTTGCCACGTTTTACCTCTTTCGTTAACGCTTTTGCCGGATGGCGCTGACGCTTATCCGGCATCAACACTATTTCTGGTTCATACTGCCGGAGAGAATGCAGAACACCCCCATCAGATCGGCGTGACGGATAGTAATCTCTGTCTTTTCATTCACTTTGGGTTTGGCATGATACGCAATGCCCAACCCTGCGGTTTTAATCATCGGCAGATCGTTCGCGCCGTCGCCGATCGCCACCGTCTGCGCCATCGGGATCTCATACTCTTGCGCCAGACGGGTCAGCGTATTGGCTTTGTACTGCGCATCGACGATATCGCCAATCACATTGCCGGTAAATTTACCGTCCATGATCTCCAGCTCGTTTGCGACAGCCGCCGTCAGACGTAACTTATTACGCAGATAATCCGCAAAGAAGGTAAACCCGCCGGAGGCGATAGCCACTTTCCAGCCCAGCGTTTCCAGCTTCAACACCAGTTGAGTCAGACCAGGCATCAGCGGTAAATTTTCGCGTACCTGATGCAAAATATTGGCATCCGCGCCTTTCAGCGTTGCCACACGGCTGCGCAGGCTGGCGGTAAAGTCCAGTTCACCGCGCATCGCACGTTCAGTGACTTCGGCAACCATCTCGCCGGTGCCGGCCAGCTTCGCGATTTCATCAATGCACTCGATCTGGATCGCCGTTGAATCCATATCCATCACCAGCAAACCCGGCGTACGCAGATGTGGAATCTTGCCGAGTGGCGCAACATCCAGTCTGGCATCATGCGCCAGTTTTGCCGCACGCGGCGTTAACGAACCCGCCAGGCGAATCACCTGATAATCCTCAACGTACCAGGCGGCCACGATCACCATCGCCGCGCCCAGTTTGCTCTGGTATTGCGTGAGACGTTGTTTATCCAGCCCGCGACCATACAGCAGCCAGCCACTACGGCCCGCGTGGTAATCCAGCGGCATGACTTCATCGCCACTTAAAGAGAGGGGCAGACCTGGCCACAGAGAGACATCTTCAGGTAGATCGCACCAGGTAATGTTAGGCATTAAAGCTCCTGTAAAATCGTTCGGGTCGGAATCATCCAGGGGAAAATAACGCATGAGGCTACCCTGTAACCAGCGCTTCTGGCAACATTAAGTCTCAAATTTTCAGCAGGTGGAATATGGCTCGCACAAAACTGAAATTCCGACTACATCGTGCAGTGATTGTATTGTCCTGCCTGGCGCTGCTCGTCGCCCTGATGCAGGGCGCATCCTGGTTTAGTCAAAGCCACCAGCAACAACGTAATCCGCAACTGGAAGAGCTGGCCCGTACGTTGGCACGTCAGGTCGCATTAAACGTCGCGCCGCTGATGCATACCGAAACGCCGGATGAAAAGCGCATTAAAGCAGTGCTCACGCAACTGACGGAAAGCAGCCGTATTCTGGATGCGGGCGTGTACGATGAACAGGGAGACCTGATTACTCGTACAGGTGAGAGCGTTAACGTTCGTGACCGACTGGCGCTGGACGGTAAAAAAGCCGGGGGCTATTTTAACCAGCAGATTGTCGAACCCATTCAAGGCAAAAATGGTCCACTGGGCTATCTGCGCCTGACGCTGGATACCCACACGCTCGCCACCGAGGCCAAACAGGTGGATAACACCACCAACATTCTACGCCTTATGCTGCTCCTGTCACTGGCGATTGGCGTGGTGCTGACCCGCACCTTACTGCAAGGTAAGCGCACCCGCTGGCAACAATCGCCGTTCCTGCTTACCGCCAACAAACCGGTGCAGGAAGAAGATAAAGATGATTAAGAAAAGGAAATCGCTATGACTACCCTGCGCCTGCTTATCTCAGACTCTTACGATCCGTGGTTTAACCTGGCGGTTGAAGAGTGCATATTTCGCCAGATGCCCGCTACGCAACGCGTTCTGTTCTTGTGGCGTAACGCCGATACGGTGGTGATTGGCCGGGCGCAAAACCCATGGAAAGAGTGTAATACCCGCCGTATGGAAGAGGATAACGTGCGGCTCGCCCGTCGCAGCAGCGGCGGCGGCGCGGTGTTCCATGATTTAGGCAATACCTGCTTTACCTTTATGGCCGGCAAACCGGAATACGACAAAACTATCTCTACCGCTATCGTACTCAATGCACTGAATTCATTGGGCGTTATGGCCGATGCTTCGGGACGCAACGATCTGGTGGTGAAAACGCCGGACGGCGATCGCAAAGTCTCTGGTTCAGCCTATCGCGAAACCAAAGATCGCGGCTTCCATCACGGTACGCTGCTGCTGAATGCAGACCTCAGCCGCCTGGCGAACTATCTGAATCCGGATAAAAAGAAACTCGCGGCGAAAGGGATTACCTCCGTTCGCTCCCGCGTGGCCAATCTTACCGAGCTATTACCGGGCATCACCCATGAACAGGTCTGCCAGGCGGTCACGGACGCCTTTTTCGCCCATTACGGCGAGCGCGTCGAAGCAGAAGTAATATCCCCGGATAAAACGCCGGATTTGCCGAATTTTGCCGAAACCTTTGCGCGCCAGAGTAGTTGGGAGTGGAATTTCGGCCAGGCGCCAGCGTTCAGCCATCTGCTGGACGAGCGTTTCACCTGGGGCGGCGTCGAGCTACATTTCGACGTCGAAAAAGGTCATATCACCCGTGCACAGGTCTTTACCGACAGCCTCAATCCCGCGCCACTGGAAGCGCTGGCGGGGCGGTTGCAAGGGTGTTTGTATCGCGCGGATATGCTGCAACAGGAGTGCGAGGCGCTGCTGGTTGATTTCCCGGAGCAAGAAAAAGAACTACGAGAACTGTCGGCGTGGATTGCCGGAGCGGTGCGTTAATAAAAAAAAGCCGGATGGCGGCTACGCCTTATCCGGCCTACGATCGCGAGGCCCGGTAAGCGCAGCGTCACCGGGCATCACACAGTCTTACTCTTTATCGCCCAGCAGAACAGATTCCAGCGCGATTTTGATCATATCGTTGAAGGTCGTCTGACGCTCAGCGGCCGTGGTCTGCTCGTGGGTACGAATATGGTCGGACACGGTGCAGATGGTCAGCGCTTTCGCACCAAACTCAGCAGCAACGCCGTAGATGCCCGCCGCTTCCATTTCCACGCCCAGTACGCCGTATTTTTCCATCACGTCGAACATTTCGCCGTCCGGAGAGTAGAACAGGTCAGCGGAGAACAGGTTGCCTACGCGCGCGTCAACGCCCAGCGCTTTTGCCGCATCAACCGCGTTACGTACCATGTCAAAGTCAGCGATAGCCGCAAAGTCATGATCTTTAAAACGGATACGGTTCACTTTGGAGTCGGTGCAGGCGCCCATACCGATCACCACGTCGCGCAGTTTGACGTCCATACGCACAGCACCGCAGGAGCCGACGCGAATGATTTTCTTCACGCCGAAATCGGTGATCAGCTCTTTGGTGTAGATGGAGCAGGATGGGATACCCATACCGTGGCCCATAACAGAAATCTTACGGCCTTTGTAAGTACCGGTGAAACCTAACATGCCGCGAACGTTATTCACTTCACGAACATCTTCGAGGAAAGTTTCAGCAATATGTTTTGCACGCAGCGGGTCGCCCGGCATCAATACGACGTCAGCGAAATCACCCATTTCTGCATTAATATGTGGAGTTGCCATCTTCAGTTCCTTTTACATTGTTGTTTTTGCCGGATGGCGGCTGCGCCTTATCCGGCCTACAAACGATTCCTGGTAGGCCGGATAAGCGTAGCACCATCCGGCAACGGGCATTACAGCATGTTTTTACCGTAGTCCATTGGCGACGTACCGAAGTAGCTCGCCAGCGTCTGGCCGATATCCGCGAAGGTTTCACGGTGACCTAAAGAGCCCGGTTTCACTTTCGGGCCGTAGATCAGCACCGGAATGTGCTCACGGGTATGGTCGGTACCGGTCCAGCTCGGGTCGCAGCCGTGGTCGGCGGTGAGGATCAGAATGTCATCTTCACCCACCAGTTCCATCAGCTCCGGCAGACGGCGGTCAAACAGTTCCAGACCAGCAGCATAGCCCGCGATGTCGCGGCGGTGACCCCAGGAAGAGTCGAAGTCCACGAAGTTAGTGAAGACAATGGTCTCGTCACCCGCTTCTTTCATCTCTTTAATCGTGGCGTCGAACAGCGCATCCAGGCCGGTCGCTTTCACTTTTTTGGTGATACCGCAGTTGGCGTAAATATCCGCGATCTTACCGACAGAGACAACATGACCTTTTTTCTCGTCAACCAGTTTCTGCAGCACGGTCGGCGCTGGCGGCTCAACGGCCAGGTCGTGACGGTTACCGGTACGCTGGAAGTTACCGGCTTTATCACCGATAAACGGACGCGCGATAACACGACCGATGTTGTAACCACCCTCGGTCAGCTCTTCACGCGCGATTTCACACAGCTCGTAGAGTTTATCCAGGCCAAAGGTCTCTTCATGACAGGCAATCTGGAACACGGAGTCAGCGGAGGTATAGAAAATCGGCTTCCCGGTTTTCATATGTTCTTCGCCCAGTTGATCCAGAATCACGGTACCGGAAGAGTGGCAGTTACCGAGGTAACCCGGCAGGTTGGCACGTTTTACCAGCTTATCCAGCAGTTCCTGCGGGAAGCTGTTTTCGTGGTCGCTAAAGTAACCCCAGTCAAACAGAACCGGCACTCCGGCGATTTCCCAGTGGCCAGACGGCGTATCTTTCCCGGAAGAGAGTTCATGCGCCCATGCGTAGGCGCCAATGACTTCCGCATTACCGTCCATACCAGCAGAAATTTTACCGGTAGAACCTTCGTGAGCTTTCACCAGGCCCAGACGGGTCAGGTTAGGCAGATTCAGTGGGCCTTTGCGACCATTGTCAGCCTCACCTTTCGCACAGGCTTCTGCAATGTGTCCCATAGTGTCTGAGCCTACGTCGCCAAAGCGATCCGCATCTTCAGTCGCACCAATACCAAAGGAGTCCAGCACCATAATAAATGCACGTTTCATCTTGTTCTCCATACATCTGCGCCGCAAAAAAGCGATCAGATCAGTATACAGTTATTCGGTTATACGACGATAGACTGTCGGTGTAATTTCTGGCGCTTTATTGTCAAGGCTGATTGCCGCTTTGACCGCTTTCGCCGCGTCCTGCCAACTGGCTTCATCTTTCGCGTGGATCACTGCCAGCGGACGCTGTCCGTCTACGCTGTCGCCCAAACGGGCCATGTCGCTAAAGCCGACGCTGTAATCGATGGTATCCGATGCCTGACGGCGTCCACCGCCCATGGAAACGACTGCCATACCCAACGCGCGGGTATCCATCGCGCTGACAAAGCCCTCAGTATCAGCATATACCGCTTTGCTGAGCATTGCCGTCGGCAGATACTTCGCATAGTTTTCGACGAAGTCGGTCGGGCCTTTCTGCGCCGCAACCATACGGCCAAAAATTTCCGCCGCTTTACCGTTGTCCAGCACCGCCTGCAATTTCGCGCGGGCTTCGGCGTCATCTTTCGCCAGATTGCCGGAGATCAGCATTTCCACGCACAGCGCCATGGTGACATCTAACAGACGTGGATTACGGTATTCACCTGTCAGGAACTGGACAGCCTCGCGGACTTCTACCGCGTTACCTGCGCTGGAAGCCAGCACCTGGTTCATATCAGTTAACAGCGCGGTGGTACGTACACCCGCCCCGTTCGCCACGCCGACAATTGCTTCGGCAAGGGCTTCAGAAAGTTCATAGGTCGGCATAAACGCGCCGCTGCCTACTTTCACGTCCATCACCAACGCATCCAGCCCTTCCGCCAGCTTTTTCGCCAGGATAGAGCCGGTAATCAGCGGGATGGAATCCACCGTCGCGGTAATATCGCGGGTGGCATAAAAACGTTTATCCGCCGGTGCGAGCGAGCTGGTTTGCCCAATAATCGCCACACCCACATCTTTAATAATTTCACGGAAACGCGCGTCGTCCGGGAAGATATCAAACCCAGGAATCGCTTCCAGTTTATCGAGCGTACCGCCGGTATGACCCAGGCCGCGCCCGGAAATCATCGGAATATAGCCGCCACAGGCAGCCACCATCGGGCCTAACATCAGCGACGTTACGTCGCCCACGCCGCCGGTAGAGTGTTTATCCACAATCGGGCCGTTCAGTTGCAGGCTTTTCCAGTCCAGCACGGTTCCTGAATCACGCATTGCCATGGTCAGCGAAACTCGCTCAGGCATTGTCATATCGTGGAAGAAAATGGTCATCGCCAGGGCGGCGATTTGCCCCTCAGAGATGGTGTTGTCGCGAATCCCATTGATAAAGAAACGAATTTCTTCATCGCTCAGCGCATGACCATCACGTTTTTTACGAATAATTTCTTGTGCGAGAAACACGGTAACCTCCCGATTATGGGCCGGGTAAGCAGTACGCTCCCCGGCTAGTCGTATTGATGCCGGATGGCGGCTTACGCCTTATCCGGCCTACGATGGGCAATTCAAACTTAGTAGCTGCTTGCGCTCTTACCGTCGCCGTGACCCAGCGCTTTGAGCAGGCTCGCCAGCAGGCTGGATGCGCCAAAACGGTAATGGCGGGAATCTGCCCAGTCAGCGCCAAACAGTTCGTCGGCAATCGCCAGGAACTGCTGTGCATCTTCTGCAGTACGTACGCCGCCAGCGGGTTTGAATCCAACGGTTTTAGAAACGCCCATATCACGGATCACTTCCATCATGATGCGTGCGCTTTCCGGCGTCGCATTGACCGGTACTTTACCGGTAGACGTTTTGATGAAATCAGCACCCGCTTTGATAGAAATTTCAGACGCTTTGCGAATCAGGGCTTCTTCTTTCAGCTCACCAGTTTCGATGATCACTTTCAGCAGCACATTTGCTGCCGCACATGCATCTTTACAGGCTTTAACCAGATCAAAACCAATCTGCTCATTACCCGCGATCAGCGCACGATACGGGAACACCACGTCAACTTCGTCAGCACCGTAGGCAATCGCCGCGCGGGTTTCAGCCAGCGCGATCTCAATGTCGTCATTGCCGTGCGGGAAGTTGGTGACGGTGGCAATACGGATATCCGGTGTGCCCTGCTCTTTCAGGGTCTTACGCGCAACAGGAATGAAACGTGGATAGATGCAAATTGCTGCCGTATTGCCAACCGGGGTCTTCGCCTGATGACACAGCGCGATCACTTTTTCATTGGTGTCGTCGTCATTCAGGGTGGTCAGATCCATCAGTTTCAGTGCACGCAGGCTGCTTGCTGTTAAATCGGTCATAACATTCTCCAACGGCATCGCCGTATAAAATTTCACCTTGCGAGTTTGTTAGTATTCTAACATCCGCTCGCGATTACACTTCGATATACATCACAGTTAATGAAAACCACATACAGATTTGCATTACTCTAATGAGATCTGCTTCAAATAATTCACCTTTACACAGCAGGTGCGGTGGCATCAGACGCATCCGGATCAAAGGTTGCGGCGGCATAGCTTTCTACAATGGTGCTATACCTTCGGCACATAAAGGAACCAACGATGCCCACTTCAAGCGAATTCGCGCTGCAACAGCGGTGCCAACAAATCGTGACCAGCCCGACGCTCAGCCCTGAGCAGAAACGCCACTTTTTGGCGCTGGAGGCTGAAAACGCGCTGCCTTATCCGCCACTGTCCGCTGAGGCCCGCCAGGCGCTGGATGACGGGGTGATCTGCGATATGTACGAAGGTCATGCCCCGTTCAAACCGCGCTATGTGCTGCCTGATTACGCGCGTTTTTTGGCCAACGGTTCCTCATGGCTGGAGCTTGAAGGCGCCAGCGACCTTGATGATGCGCTGTCCTTGCTCACCATCCTGTACCACCACGTTCCGTCAGTGACCTCGATGCCGGTCTACCTCGGTCAGCTCGACGCTCTGTTGCAACCGTATGTTAGAATTCTAACACAAGAAGAGATCGATATTCGAATAAAACGTTTCTGGCGTTATCTCGACAGAACCCTGCCAGACGCGTTTATGCATGCCAATATCGGCCCTGCCGATACGCCAGTCACCCGCGCAATTTTACGTGCAGATGCAGAGTTAAAGCAGGTTTCACCGAATCTGACATTCATTTATGATCCGCAAATTACCCCTGATGATCTGCTGCTCAACGTGGCGCAAAATATCTGCGAGTGCAGTAAGCCGCACATATCCAACGGCCCCGTAAATGATAAAATTTTCACAAAAGGTCAGTATGGCGTCGTGAGTTGTTACAACTCTTTACCGCTCGCCGGGGGCGGCAGCACGCTGGTCAGGCTCAATCTGAAAGCCATCGCAGAGCGCAGCACCTCTGTCGATGACTTCTTTACACGCACCCTACCGCACTACTGCCAGCAGCAAATCGCCATCATTGATTCACGATGTGAATTCCTCTACACGAAATCACATTTCTTTGAGAATAGCTTCCTCGTGCAGGAAGGGTTGATTGATCCCGAACGTTTTGCGCCGATGTTCGGGATGTATGGTCTGGCGGAAGCGGTAAACCTGCTGTGCGAAAAGGCAGGACAAAGCGCCCGCTACGGGAAAGATGCGTTCGCCAATCAGCTCGGGTATCGCATTAGCGCCCAACTGGCGGAGTTTGTCGAACGCACGCCGGTGAAGTATGGCTGGCAGCAGCGCGCGATGCTGCATGCACAGTCGGGGATCAGTTCTGACATCGGCACCACGCCCGGCGCGCGTCTGCCTTATGGTGATGAACCTGACCCCATCACCCATCTGCAAACCGTCGCGCCGCATCACGCATATTATCACGCCGGGATCAGCGATATCCTGACGCTGGATGAAACCATCAAGCGTAATCCACAGGCGCTGGTGCAACTGTGCCTCGGCGCGTTTAAAGCCGGAATGCGTGAATTCACCGCCAACGTGAGCGGCAACGATCTGGTCCGCGTCACGGGCTATATGGTGCGCCTGTCGGATCTGGAAAAATATCGTGCCGAAGGATCTCGCACTAACACCACCTGGCTTGGTGAAGAGGCCGCACGCAATACGCGCATTCTGGAACGACAACCTCGTGTGATAAGCCATGAACAGCAGATGCGCTTCAGTAAGTAAACTGATCCCTTTCTCCTGCGTCGACGGGCCGGGCAGCCGCCTGGCTCTGTTCCTGCAAGGGTGTAATCTGCGCTGTAAGAACTGCCACAATCCATGGACGATGGGGCGCTGCAACGACTGCGGAGAATGTGTGCTGCATTGCCCGCATGAAGCGCTAAGCCTGAGTGCAGGAAAAGTATGGTGGCAGTCCGATGTGTGTCAGCAGTGCGACACCTGCCTGCGCCTGTGCCCGCAGCAGGCGACGCCGATGGCGCAAACCATGAGCGTTGATCAGGTGCTGCAGCATATTCGCAAGGCAGCCCTGTTTATTGAGGGAATTACGGTCAGCGGTGGTGAAGCGACTACCCAGTTGCCGTTTATTGTGGCGCTGTTTACCGCGCTCAAAAGCGATCCTCTGCTGCAACATCTGACCTGCATGGTCGACAGCAACGGCATGCTGAGCGAAACCGGCTGGCAAAAACTATTGCCGGTGTGCGACGGGGTAATGCTCGATTTAAAAGCCTGGGATAGCCTGTGCCATCGCCAGCTTACCGGTCGAGATAATACGCTGATTAAACAAAGCATTATCTTTCTGTCAAGGCAGGGAAAGCTTGCTGAGCTACGCCTGTTGGTGATCCCCGATCGGGTGGATTATTTGCAGCATATTGATGCGCTGGCGGCGTTCATTAAGCAGTCAGGCGAGGTACCGGTACGGCTGAATGCCTTTCATGCGCATGGGGTGTATGGCGAAGCAAAAGACTGGCCGAGCGCAACGCCAGAGGATGTGGAGCAACTGGCGGCAGGATTGCGCGAGCGTGGGGTGGATAACCTGATTTTCCCGGCGCTGTATCTGTGATTGCCGGATGCGACGACATCATAGGTAGGCTGGATAAGGCACAGCCGCCATCCGGGCCCAACAATCACACATTAAACAATGCGGTCGTATTGCGATACAGCGCATCTGCTATCACGTCCGCAGGCTCTTGACGCAGTTCGCATAGTGTCTCAAACACTCTGAGGGCCTGCTCGGGGCGGTTGGGCTGTCCCTGAAAGCCATTGAGCGGCATGTCCGGCGCGTCGGTTTCCAGCAGGAGTGATTCCAGCGGCAGTTGCGTCATCACCTCACGGGTTTTACTGGCGCGTGGATAGGTAATGGTGCCGCCAACGCCAATTTTGTACCCCAGTTGCACAAAGCGTTGCGCCTGCTGCAAACTCCCGGAAAAACCATGCACCACGCCGGTTCGTGGCAGAGCATGGCGTTTCAGATGCATCGCCAGCTTGTCATGAGTCCGTCGCGAATGCAGGATCACCGGCAGTTCGTAACGCTTCGCCAGGTTAAGCTGCGCGTCCAGCACCCGTTCTTGTTTATCAAATTGCGGATCGTCCCGATAAAGGTCCAGTCCAATCTCGCCTACGGCTACCAGCTTTTGCGGGCGCGTATCCAGCGCCTGCTGCAGTTGGTCCAGACTGTCATCGCCGTGTTGTTCAATAACAATCGGATGCAGACCCAAAGCCGCAAACAACGGCGGATACTTTTCCGCTAACGCCAGTACGCGGGAAAAGTTTGCCGCCTGCGTCGCCGGAACAATGATGCAATTCACACCGACCGCCGCGGCACGTTGAATGCTGGCGGGCTCATCATCGGTAAACGGCGGGAAATCAAAGTGACAATGTGTATCAATGAAACGAAAACTCACGCCAGATCCTCGCTATCAAACGTTGTATCGTTAGCCTGAGGCGCATTGGTCACCACGGGCGCGTGGGCATCGTTGGCCACCGGTGCGGGAGGAACCACCACCGGTCCCGGCACGACAATCTTCGGCGTCTGACGAGGCAATGGCGCGTTTTTCGCCAACAACTTGCCGACGGTGGCCAGGAAGTAACGACCACACAAACGCCCGGTCTTATAGTCTTCTCGCAGCGCCGGAATACGGCTTCCCAGCGCCATGCTGTGGAGCGGTTTAGGCGGATAGATCTCAAAGATTCGCAGCTTACCCGGCGGCTTTTCAATAAAACTCTGGATCGCGCGATAGCTGGCTTCATGGTGCTGGACCAAATTCAGCAACGGTTGCAGACTGCTTTCGCCCAGCCAGCGCTCCATACGTTTGAACCACTGCGGGGTGTAGTACATTTGCGAAGGCACAGTGCGGATCACCACCAGCGTTTTTGCGCCATGCTTCGCCGCTTCCTGTACGGGTATGGCATCGCTGACTCCCCCGTCCAGATAGTTCACACCGTCCAGCGCAACGCCAGTGCGGTAGAATCCCGGAATAGCGCTGGAGGCGCGAATGAGATCGAGCCAGTTTTGCCGGTTTGGCGAAAAATAACCAGGCGTATAATCATCACCCCGACAGGCGCACATATAAAACGCTTTCCCAGAGGCAAACAGACGCTCGGCGTTATCCATCGCCAGCGGCATCTGGGATGAGGTCGAATCCACCAGCCAGTCGAGATCGATTAAGTTTCCCCCGCGCACAAAGCGCACCGGGTCAAAAAACTCACGGCGGGTGGTGTAACGCATAATGACTTTACGACCGTAACCGGGCTGGTTACACAGATAGGCTGAAAGGTTTTGCGCCCCGGCGGACGTCCCGTAGTAAAGGTCAAAGGGATTGAACTGCGCACGCATGAACTCATCCAGTACGCCAGCGGTAAAGATTCCTCTTTGTCCCCCACCCTCACACACCAGCGCTATACTGCCTGGTTGAAACGGACGTAACGATAACGGCGCAATATTACCGAGCGTGACGGGTATTCTCTGCCCCACCTCTGCCTTCCTGTTATTTTTGTACTGGAACAACAAAGTAACGCAAATTGCCTGACGCTAAAACCGTAAAAGCCAGTCCACTGGACTGGCTTGGTAGCAAGTTATCTTTACGGTTTACTGACTAGGGTCGTTTACGCCCTGTAAACAGGCTGACCAGAAACAGAATGATCCCCACCACGAAAACAATTTTCGCTGCGCCTGCAGCGGTACCAGCCAGTCCACCAAAACCCAGTGCGGCGGCAATTAACGCGATAACCAGAAATATGATGCCCCATCGAAACATGCGCTTCTCCTTTACCATAGTTAATGTCACCGCTTGTTATGAGCGCTCAGGCTGCTCATCGGCGATATTTTTAGTGTGGTGCACAACACGCCTCCCGACAAACGTCAGGAGGACGAATTAAGTCGAATTACTGAGTTTTAAGGTCGTTTTTGACGCTTTTCACGCCATCAACGGCTTTGGCGATGCTCTCAGCACGATCGCTTTGTGCTTTTGAGTCAACGGTGCCGGAAAGTTGAACCACTCCATCAGTGGTCTCTACTTTCACTTTACGGGAAGGGACAATGTCATCAGCCAGCAGTTTTGCTTTAACTTCGCTGGTGGTTGCCGTGTCGCCCGCATAGCCTTTTACGGATGTGCTTTTGCTGTCGCGTACGTGTAGTTTGTCGCTCACTGAGGTTACGCCCTCAACGCCTTTGGCCACTTTCACGGCTTCTTCAGCCTGTGCCTGGCTTTCAACAAACCCGCTTAACGTCACCACTTTCTGGTCTGTTTTCACAGAAATATCGGTGCTCTTGATGCTTTCGTGATCCACCAGCGCAGCTTTTACTTTTGCTGTGATAGTGCTGTCATCCATGAAATTACCGACTTTGTTCATAGAGCTATCGACTTTCTGCCCCGCACTTTCGACACCAGATTGCGCTTTATCCGTCGTGGCGTTTTCTGCAAAAGCAGAACCCGTTGCAACAGCGGAGGTCAGCATCACGGCCAGCAGCGTTTTAGAAATCTTAAGTCCTGTCATTGTCATCGATGTATTCCTGTATGTTTTGCTAAAAGCGATGGTCTGCCGTAAACGGCGTTAACCAGCAACTAATCTTGTAAGTGGAATAAATATCAGCAATAGAAGCTGCAACAGGCAGCCTAAAAAGCATTTAACGCCGATATTTATGTCATCACATTGTTAAATATAGTTCAGGATTTCGTGATCGCAGTCCGGATTGACTAAAAAACAGGCAAACAACAGAAAAACGAGAGGTTTTAAGAACATTCCGCAAGGGATTTAAAAGACAGGAAAAGTTGCAGGGCACGGCAAATACCGTGCCCTGGAAGGCGATTAGTGTTCGCGCGTTTTGCGGAACTGAACGTCAGGGTAACGTTCCTGGGTGAGATTCAGGTTAACCATGGTCGGTGCGATATAGGTGAGGTTATCGCCGCCATCAAGCGCCAGCTGAACTTCGTTTTTACGCTTAAATTCTTCGAATTTTTTCACGTCAGAACATTCTACCCAGCGCGCGGTCGCCACGTTGACCGACTCATAAATCGCTTCAACGTTGTACTCGCTCTTCAGACGCGAAACCACCACGTCGAACTGCAGCACACCAACAGCGCCCACGATCAGATCGTTATTAGCAATTGGACGGAAGACCTGCACCGCACCCTCTTCCGACAGCTGAACCAGCCCTTTCAGCAGCTGTTTCTGCTTCAAAGGATCTTTCAGGCGAATACGACGGAACAGCTCCGGCGCGAAGTTCGGAATACCGGTGAACTTCATCATTTCGCCCTGAGTAAAGGTATCGCCGATCTGGATAGTGCCGTGGTTATGCAGACCGAGAATATCGCCCGGATACGCTTCTTCCACATGAGAACGGTCACCCGCCATGAAGGTCAGCGCATCGGAGATCACCACGTCTTTACCAATGCGCACCTGACGCATTTTCATGCCTTTCTCGTACTTACCGGAAACCACGCGCATGAACGCCACGCGGTCACGGTGTTTCGGATCCATGTTGGCCTGGATTTTAAACACGAAGCCGGTGAACTTCTCTTCTGAGGCTTCCACGGTGCGGGTATCAGTTTTACGCGGCATCGGCGCAGGCGCCCACTCCACTAAGCCGTCCAGCATATGGTCAACGCCGAAGTTACCCAGCGCGGTACCGAAGAATACCGGGGTGATTTCGCCCGCGAGGAACAGATCATGGTCGAACTCGTTAGACGCGCCCTGCACCAGCTCCAGCTCGTCGCGCAGCTGCTGCGCCAGATCTTCGCCCACTGCGGCATCGAGTTCCGGGTTATTCAGCCCCTTAACAATGCGCACTTCCTGAATGGTGTGGCCTTTACCCGTCTGGTACAGGTAAGTTTCGTCTTTATAAAGGTGATAAACGCCCTTGAACAGCTTCCCGCAGCCAATCGGCCAGGTGATCGGCGCACAGCCGATTTTCAGCTCGTTCTCGACTTCATCCAGCAGCTCCATCGGGTCACGGATGTCACGGTCGAGTTTGTTCATAAAGGTCAGGATCGGCGTATCGCGCAGACGGGTAACTTCCATCAGCTTGCGGGTACGATCCTCAACGCCTTTCGCGGCGTCGATAACCATCAGACAGCAGTCTACCGCCGTCAGGGTACGATAAGTATCTTCGGAGAAGTCTTCGTGCCCCGGGGTGTCCAGCAGATTCACCAGGCAGTCGTGATACGGAAACTGCATCACAGAGGTGGTAATGGAGATACCACGCTGCTTTTCCATCTCCATCCAGTCAGATTTCGCATGCTGGCTGGAGCCACGGCCTTTTACCGTACCGGCGGTCTGAATCGCCTGTCCGAATAACAGCACCTTTTCAGTAATGGTCGTTTTACCGGCATCCGGGTGAGAAATAATGGCAAAAGTGCGGCGTTTGGCCACCTCTTGCAAATAAGGAGACAACGTCATAGTCAAATCTTCTTAGGTAAGCACGGCAACGGGCCGTGCAAGTTGAATACGAAAAATTGCGGCTATTTTACCCATCAACGGGGGGGAGGCAATCAGTGTTTACACAGGAACTGCTCCAGTTCGCTTAATGACGCGACCGTCCAGGTCGGCTGAATGCCTGCTGGCTGCTCGCGATGGTGCGTATTTAGCCAGCAGGTGGATAGCCCGGCGTTAATACCGCCAAGAATATCGGACTCTGCGGTATCGCCCACCATCAGCACGCGGGAACGGTCAGGATTGCCCGCCTGCTCCAGCGCATGGTCAAAAATACGGGGATCGGGTTTTGCTACCCCAACCTGCTCAGAAATCACCAGCAGATCGAAATAGTCGCGCAGCCCCGTCCGCTCAAGGCGGATTTGCTGCAACGCCGTAAAGCCGTTAGTAATGATGCCAATTTTCGTTTTATCACGAATCGCATTGAGCAGAGAGACCGCCCCTGGCAACGGCGAGCAGATCTCAGCCATCGCATTGATAAATGCGTCATTAAGCTGGCCTGGTTCGACCTTCAGGCGTTCAGCCCAGCTCTGGAAACGGGCATGCTGCAATTGTAATGACGTAATCGCGCCGTTTTGATAATCCACCCATAGCGGTTTATTCACGGCCTGGTAGTCCTGAAAATCTTCAGCGGTAAAGGTAATGCTATAGTCGAGAAACATCCGCTGTAAGCCGGTAAACGAGTCAAACGTAAACAGCGTTTCGTCGGCATCAAAGAAAATCCAGTCCCACTTCTTCATCATTACACCTTGTCTTACATGCTGATTGGCAATGCCATGATAATGGCGTCTTCATGACCATCGGCCGTCGGATAATAATTGCGCCGGATCGTCGCCTCGTTAAAGCCCAGGCTTTCATACAGCGCGATAGCGGCAGCATTTGAGGCGCGCACTTCCAGCCACAGCGTCAAAATGCCGCGCTTTTCCAGCTCATCGATCAGGTGCTCCAGTAGCTCGCGCCCCAGGCCCTGGCGCTGAAAGTCAGGATCGACGGCGATATTGAACAGCGTAGCTTCATCCAGTACCACCTGCGTAATCGCAAAGGCGGCCATCACGTCGTCAACCCTCAACTGAAAATTGAGGTAGCGATCGCCATGGTTGCTGGCAAATGTTTTTTCACTCCACGGAAAAGCGTGGGCGCGTTTTTCAATCTGAAATGCTGCAGGTAAATCAGTCGGTTCGAGGGAAGAAATCGTGTTCATATGCGCAGATTTGTTGCCATAACGCGGCGCGGGCCGCTGGGTTTTCCCGTAATTCATTAAACGCAGGACTCTCGACCTGAGCGCCTTCCAGCAGCAGCGGCTCTTCGGTTCCCAGCCGCCAACTATTACAGCGACTGCCCTGCGGCAGCATGGCGACACGGTCAGGCGTCAATTGTAAAACCTGATCCGGGCTGACGGTTATTGCGCGTAAAATATCGCTCATTAACGGTTCGGTTAGCGCGGGTAACTGTGCAGCAACCATCACTAAACGGATATGCGCAGGAATGGAGATCGCGATTTCGCCCTGCAGTGCGCCAGGACGACGCAGCGACCACTGCGTAATGCCCAGTTGCTGTAACTGCCAGTCTCGTCGGGATGTCATAGCGAAACACTCCTGTCTATCAGGGGCGCAAATATAGCAAATTTGTCGAATCCGTGCCATCAAACAACTATAATCCCCGGCTGTACAATTTAAGGAGCACTCCATGTCTGCTTTTACCCCGGCAAGTGAAGTCTTGCTGCGCCACAGTGATGATTTCGAACAAAGCCGTATTCTGTTTGCCGGTGATTTGCAGGATGATCTGCCTGCCCACTTCGAAAGCGCCGCCAGCCGTGCGCACACTCAACAACTTCACCACTGGCAGGTGCTGAACCGCCAGATGGGTGACAACGTCCGTTTCAGCCTCGTCGCTAAGGCCGATGACGTTGCCGATAGCGATACGCTAATCTACTACTGGCCGAAGAATAAGCCGGAAGCGCAGTTCCAGCTGATGAACATTTTGTCGCTGTTACCGGTGGGCAGCGATGTTTTTGTTGTGGGTGAGAACCGCAGCGGCGTACGTAGCGCAGAGCAGATGCTGGCCGAATACGCACCGCTGAATAAAGTCGACAGCGCGCGTCGCTGTGGCCTGTATCACGGTCGTCTGGAAAAACAGCCGGTCTTTGATGCAGAAAAATACTGGGATGAATATCAGGTTGATAATCTGACCATCAAAACGCTGCCGGGCGTATTCAGCCGTGACGGCCTGGATGTTGGCAGCCAATTGCTGCTCTCCACACTGACGCCGCATACCAAAGGTAAAGTTCTCGATGTCGGTTGTGGCGCGGGCGTACTCTCCGTCGCTTTAGCCAGCCATTCGCCCAAAGTCCGCTTAACCCTGTGTGATGTAAGTGCGGCCGCTGTTGAAGCCAGCCGCGCCACGCTTGCCGCCAACGGTATTGAAGGTGATGTGATCGCCAGCAACGTTTTTTCTGACGTGACGGGCCGCTTTGATATGATCATCTCCAACCCACCGTTCCATGATGGGATGCAGACCAGCCTCGATGCCGCGCAAACGCTGATTCGCGGCGCGGTGCGTCATCTCAACAGCGGCGGTGAACTGCGTATCGTGGCGAACGCCTTCCTGCCCTATCCGAAAGTGCTGGATGAGGTATTCGGATTCCATGAAGTTATCGCACAGACTGGACGCTTCAAGGTCTATCGCACCATCATGACGCGTCAGGCGAAAAAAGCCTAACTGATCAAGGCTGGATCAGGCATTTACGCTGCCACCAGACGTGACACTGAGCAACGCCGGATAGCGCTATCGCTTATCCGGCCTGGATAAAACGCCAAAAACCGTAGAAACGCCTTTTTTTTCGGCAATCACGTTAAGTTCGATAATTAACTGTTGACGCCCTGCATAAAATCTCTAGAATTCGCCTCCGTGGTAACGATACTTTTTGAGTGTCGATGGTATGCGAAGGTGGCGGAATTGGTAGACGCGCTAGCTTCAGGTGTTAGTGTCCTTTCGGACGTGGGGGTTCAAGTCCCCCCCCTCGCACCATAATCCACGTTGATATTGCTCGCACTGGGCGAAGGTGGCGGAATTGGTAGACGCGCTAGCTTCAGGTGTTAGTGTCCTTTCGGACGTGGGGGTTCAAGTCCCCCCCCTCGCACCAACGAGGCGATATCAAAAAAATAAGATGACTGTGCGAAGGTGGCGGAATTGGTAGACGCGCTAGCTTCAGGTGTTAGTGTCCTTTCGGACGTGGGGGTTCAAGTCCCCCCCCTCGCACCAACGAGGCGATATCAAAAAAATAAGATGACTGTGCGAAGGTGGCGGAATTGGTAGACGCGCTAGCTTCAGGTGTTAGTGTCCTTAGGATGTGGGGGTTCGAGTCCCCCCCCTCGCACCAATTATCTTATTTCCTTCTCTTTTTCCCCTGTTTTGCTTATCCCTGATTCCAGTTCATCATTACCAGCACAATGCCGCCAATCAGCGCTGCACATGAAGGTAACAGAATAAAATGCCGTAAGCGCTTGTGGTATAACATGAGCGAAGTCAATAGTAATCCTAATACAATCATTACCTTCCATACATTGACCGACAGGTCGGTAAATGCCATCCCGGCAATGAGTATCCCCGGCAGCAGAACTCCCCATCCACTGCCCAGCGTACGTTGCAACATGGTTCCACCTACGACATTGATAATGATAACCAATATCATATGATATATTTTCTCATTTGTCAGCTGGGAGGCACTATCAATTATATGAGTTTTACTTAACGATTGATGACATGAATAATCTAAGGTGATAAATTGCTCGCCGGTTAACGCTTCAACTAAAAATAAAGACCTCAGCGAATGATACCCCGTTCGTTATTTGTTTTATTTACCAACACATCTTCGTATATTACAGATAACTAACAATATTTACTATGACAGTACAATCCTGGCGAACTCTGCGCACTAAAAAATATCAACTCTCTTTGCGTTTGTTTCTGCTTCTCAACGCAGTCTCCGCGCTGTTTACGCTTTTTTTCCCACTTTTTGCCGTCAAAGCCTTATCTGTACCGGCTCTGCTGATACTGATCACCAGTACGCTGCTGCTTATATGGCATGGGAAATACACGGATAAAAAAATTAATCTCCCTTTTATTTCAATAATCTTTGGCTTGTTATGGGCATTCCATATTTTTCAGAAATATTCCTCACTCGGTCATAATGACTATTATTTTCTGTTAATCGCACTGCTCAGCGTGCTGTTTATTGGATCTATTGCTTTCGCCAATAATATCATCGCGTTTACGCTTCATTCTCTCCCCTCCGTCGCCGTCTGTTTATGGCTTAGCGGCAACGAGCATAGTTTACGAATTTTCTATTTTATGGCGTTACCGATGGCCGGGATCGCCATCCAACATGTGATACAAAAGCGCTACGATGGTTTCGCCCAGCAGTTGATGTACAAACTGCTTGAGGAACGGGAAACGCTCAACGGACTCAGCATGCTTGACCCGCTTACCGGTTTGTATAACCGCCGGGGACTGCAACACAGACTCGATACGCTGTTGGCGCTGAGCAACTCGAAACACTACGTGCTGTTATTGGATATCGACCACTTCAAAGCCTATAACGATCATTACGGGCATATGATGGGCGACCAGGCGCTGATCCGCGTCTCAGCCGCCATTCGTGATTCCGTACGCTCCCGGGATGTGGTGGCGCGATTCGGCGGCGAAGAATTCATGGTTTTGCTGACCGCGATCGATCCGCAGCAGGCACAGGCCGCCGCCGAGCGTATTCGTCAGAAAGTGTACGACCTTAAAATCCCCCACATGTTTAACGAAAACGTGGCAACCAACGTGACCGTCAGTATCGGCATTGCGCCGCTGGTAGAGCAGGATATTGAGGCCGCTATCGCCAGAGCGGATAAAGCCCTGTACGAGGCGAAAAATCTTGGGCGTAACAACACGCTGGTCAGCGATGAGCTGAGGGTAAACCGCCCTTCACTCTGAGCTATCTGTGCGGTGGCATCCGTCATCGCGACAAAGATCTTGCCATCGTTCATCGTCAACTATAGGATTAGAAATCATTATCATTTAGATTAACATCCTTATATTCCCATGGCTTATCGTTCCGCACCGATCGTTGAAGATGTCATCTGGCGTAGCCACCTTCCAGCAAAGATGCCCTCGCTGGCTGCTGCTGTACGCGAAACGATAGCCCAAACTCGTGAGCACCTGCTGGACTTTATTCGTCTTGACGAAATCCCCGTACCGGGCGCGATGACGCTACATGAATGGACGCAACCAGCGACGCTCAGTTCGCTGTTGGCCGTTTATTCAGACCATATCTATCGCAACCAGCCCACGCTGACACGCGAAAATAAGCCGCTGATTTCTCTCTGGGCGCAATGGTATATCGGGCTGATGATGCCCCCACTCATGGTAGCCCTGCTAACGCAAAAAGAGGCCATTGACGTCTCACCTGAACACATGCGCGTTGAGTTTCACGAAACGGGCCGTGCAGCCTGCTTCTGGATTGACGTCCACCAGGATCACCAGACTACAGCCCTGTCGCCTCAACAACGCATGGAAACGCTGATTCTCTCGGCACTAACGCCGGTTGTGCAGGCGCTGGAAGCAACGGGCGAGATCAACGCCAGGCTTATCTGGAGCAATACCGGATATTTAATTCACTGGTATTTAACGGAAATGAAGCCATTGTTAGGTGAAGAGCTGCTGAACTCACTGCGGCAAACCTGCTTTTTTGAGAAACAACTCTCCTGCGGTCAGGATAATCCGTTGTGGCGTACCGTTGTTCCACGCGAAGGATTACTGGTGCGCAGAACCTGCTGCCAGCGTTACCGCCTGCCCGACGTTCAGCAATGCGGTGACTGTACGCTGAAGTAAGCGAGGAGCCGTAGCCCCTCGTCAAAAATTTATGCAACCTGCTGGTTTTCCTCTTCTATACGCTGTGCTTCTTCTTTTTCCTGCGCCAATAGCTGCTTTTCATAGACCTTAAAGAATGGGAAATAGATGATCGTCGACACCAACGCCAGCAGGACGACCAGGATGGCCGCGCGATAATCCCAGCCTGACGCCCATGCCGCGCCAACCGGTGCCGGGGCCGTCCAGGGAACGACGGAAATCACACGTCCAATTAAATCCAGCTTCATCGCCGCCCAGGCCAGCACCGCATTCACCATCGGGGCCAGCAGGAATGGGATAAAGAACACCGGGTTCATAACAATCGGCGTACCGAAAATCACCGGTTCGTTAATATTAAAAATGCTGGGGACCACGCTCAAACGCCCAATCGAGCGTAAATGAGCCGAACGGCTGCGCAGATAGCAAATCACTAACCCCATCGTCGCGCCGGACCCACCAACCACGATGAAAAACGTCCAGAATGCTTCCATAAAGATATGTGGCAAAGGCGCGCCCTGTGCCAGCGCCGACTGATTCATTCCGAGATTGGTTAGCCAGAACATTTGCAGCATCCCCGACACAATCGCCGCACCATGGATCCCAGCAAACCACAGTAGATGACCAATCAGCACGGCCAGTAGTATCGCCGGGAGAGAATCAGCAGCGGATACCAGTGGTTTAAAGATGGCCATAATGGCCTGCGGAATTAGCATGTCAAACTGCGACTGTATCACCAGGCTCAGAGGGTACAGCGTTAGCACCACCACCAGCACCGGGATCAGCAGATCGAAGGAGTTTTTGATCATTGGCGGCACCTGATCGGGTAAACGGATGCCGATGTTTGTGCGCCTTCAGGAAACGCATCATTTCCACACAGTAAATCGCCACGAGGATAGCAGTGAAAATCCCCGTCCCACCCAGGCTATCGACGGGCATCGCGCCTTTGGTTTTCGGCGCGGCAATCAGCAAAAAAGCCATGATGGACAGCATTGCGCACATAAACGGATCTAACTGATGCGACTTCACATAGTGCTTACCCAGGTTATAAGCGATAGCCGCACAGATGTAGACCGACATGATCCCCATCGTCATATCAAACGGTGTGAGGATCTGGCCTTCAAACTGTTTTGCCATATCCAGCCATGCGCGGGCAAATCCCCATGTGGTATCAGGAGAAAATGGCGGGTAGGCGAAAACCAGCAGAAATGAACCGACGATCATAAAGGGCATAGCCGAAATAAACCCATCGCGAATTGCCATCACATGACGTTGTGAAGAGATTCGTCCGGCGACAGGGCTGACGTAGTTTTCAACAAAGCGGAAAATCACATTAAACACAGCATGATTAGTAGTCATAGCCGCTCTCCCGTTGCGCAAAACCTTGCGGCCATGCAGGCATCAACACCACCACGCAAAGCTCATTACACTTTTTCGCAACCGTGCCGGGAAGAACACCAGCGCTACTGCATTTTGAGTTAAGTTTCATAGATGGCTCTTATTATGTGATACAGAGGAAGTGACAACTTCAGTATTAATCGTCATTTCAACATTCTGCAACCGGTTACTGTAACCGGTTTCTTTGATTGTGAAGATGATCGAAAAACTGCCAATGTTGCCATGTTGTTACAATAAAATATTTACAGCGAGCTTGCCCCTATGACAAATTACGCCATGCGGTTTTCTGCTGTATGGAGCTGCCCGTAGGCGATTTGGAGAGAAGAATGAGTTTGCAATCAGTACGCCAATTTTTGGCGCAATATGCCCCAGATATTGAGATCATCGAATTAGATCAGAGCACGGCAACCGTCGAGCTGGCAGCAAAAGCCCATAATGTCGAACCCGGTCAGATCGCGAAAACACTTTCGCTAAAAGTAAAGAACGACATCATTCTGGTCGTCGCCAAAGGCGATGCCCGGCTGGATAATAAAAAGCTAAAGAGCACATTCGGCGCCAAAGCCCGTATGCTGAGTAGTGATGAGGTCGTGAATGCGACGGGTCACCCCGTTGGCGGCGTTTGTCCTTTCGGGCTGGAAACACCGATATCGGTTTATTGCGATGTCTCTCTGAAGCACTATGCTGAAGTGCTGCCTGCGGCAGGAGCCATTCACAGCGCGGTTCGCATCACGCCGGAAAGGATGGCTGAGCTAACTTCAGCCACCTGGGTTGATGTGTGCCAATGATGTTTCACGCCCCGGGCCGGTGACTGAACCCGACACAAAATACGTCTACGTTGGCCGTCACGACGCCGCTTGTAGAATGGGTGTCGGTTCGCCTGCACGCAGATACAGCAGGATATCGGCAGCATCCAGTAAACCCGCATCTGAGCTCACGCCCAGCTTGGACATTACGTTAAATTTATGCGCCCGAATGGTTTTAATATTCCGTTCAAGCTGAACGGCAATCTGCGGCATCGAATAGCCATTTGACATAAAACGCAGTATTTCTCGTTCTGTGGGGCTAAGCACACGGCTTTGATTGATAAACCAATGGTTTTTCGCGCTTTCGGTTGTCCGGGTAGGGCAATTCAACGACGTAAACAAAGCTTCCTGCAGCACAGTTAACGAAGAGGCTTTGCTAACGACCCCATCCAGCGGCAATGGTGACAGAGAGCCAATTAAACGTGCCTCAGCATCGTCATCGGCAATCACCACACGCCTGATGCGAGGAAAATTTATCGCCATCTCCGTCAGATAGGCGAGTCCTGCTCTGCGATCGGTTCTGATAGCAGAAAGAGAAAAAATTACTGCCGAAAATGACATTTTTAACATCGCCTGACTAAAGGCAGGCTGGTTCGAAAAGAGATGAAGTGCGTATTGGTCATCCGGCATGGTATTAAATAAACTCTCAATACCCACGCGACTCATCGCACATTTTTCTACAAGTGCGACGTTTCTTTTAATGCTTCTGCTTTCCATTCCGTGGTCTCCCCATATACTGAAGGTAAATTCAGTTCTCGCGATCCTTGAGAACTATTTATCCATGCGTACATTTCTGCATTGCTATGTATTGATAAGCGACGCATGGCGCTGTTCTTTTGGGCGCTGATTGTTTTATTACTTTTCTTAAGTAACGATGCAATCTGGTTAATTCCCCAACCTTTTCCCAGGAGTCTCAGCACTTTCCTCTCCGAGAGAGTAAGTGCAATTGAGCGGGCGCTATTGTCAGCCAACTCTGGCATTACGGGAGGGGAAATCAGAGATTTACTTATCCTCTCAGCTCGGGTATTTCCCGCGTGAATTACATTCACTAAACTTTCAATCGGCTCAGCATCAGATAACAGCGAACTGATCGGGCACATCAGCAGTTCGATGGCGAGAGGGTAAAAAACACGAGATACAAGAAACACCCAATGAATATCACGGTATTGAGATAATAAAGAATAAAATTGTTCGCAAACTGAGCGAGGATGATTGCAGTCTGCTGATAAATCAGCAATCACCAAATCAGCGCACCGCAACTGCAACAATGTTAGTTCTTCAACAGAACGACAGTAAGTCAATTCGTAATCAGCAAACTGTTCTTGCATTACACCTTTAAGCCCAGTTTGTACGATCGGTAATTTGCTAATAATAATTGCGTTTTTGCAGCGTCCTGGCAACATATCCCCTCCACATTCACCAGTCCGTATTCGCATTTATTAGAAGATCCCTGATAAATTAAACGTATTAATTAACAGGAAAACCCTAAACAATAGACGAGGTGAATTGTTTATCCTTGGATTTCATTCAAACATTAAAATAATGGCGCTATAATCCCAATAGCGTCAAACTATTGAACCGTTATTACAAAATTACGCATAAATACATTCTATGTACAATTAAAAGAACTAAAATAGAACGTTAGAATTGCTTACGTATTTGCCATCCTGATAAATAAAACTATCTTATCATGTGATACTGTTTTTATTGATTAGCAGGTAAGGCATGTAAGCGAGTACGACCTGCGTCTTTTTTCAACACAAAGATTGATCTTGCCAGAGCCAACTGGCTCATGCTTCATGATAAAAAGAAGACATTCACTATTCAATGAGATCCTTTTCAGTCAGAGCGAACCATGCAAACAGAGCAGTCGTCACAGCGAACGGTTACACGGTTATGTATACAATGTGGGCTTTTTTTACTCCAGCATGGTGCAGAAAGCGCGCTGGTTGACGAGCTATCCACTCGCCTCGGCCTGGCGCTTGGCATGGATAGCGTAGAAAGCGCCATCTCCTCCAATGCGATTGTCCTGACTACCATTAAAGATGGGCAATGCCTGACGTCGACCCGAAAAAATCATGATCGCGGCATTAACATGCACGTCGTGACGGAAGTGCAGCACATCGTTATTTTAGCGGAACACAAACTACTGGATATAAAAGGCGTTGAGAAGCGCTTCAGCCAGATTAAGCCGCTACGCTATCCAAGATGGCTGGTCGCATTGATGGTCGGTTTGTCCTGCGCCTGCTTTTGCAAACTCAATAACGGCGGATGGGACGGCGCGGTGATCACCTTTTTCGCCAGCATGGTGGCGATGTATATCCGCCAGATTCTGGCGTCACGGCATTTGCACCCGCAAATCAACTTTTGTATCACCGCCTTTGTGGCGACCACAATATCCGGCCTGTTGCTGACGCTGCCGACCTTTAATCACACCCCAACCATCGCCATGGCTGCCAGCGTGCTGCTGCTGGTTCCGGGTTTTCCGTTGATCAACTCTGTCGCGGATATGTTTAAGGGGCACATTAATACCGGGCTGGCTCGCTGGGCCATTGCCAGTCTCCTGACGTTGGCAACCTGCATTGGGGTGGTTATGTCGATGACCTTATGGGGGCTGCGCGGATGGGCGTGATCGATTTCATTCTGGCGCTGATACAGGACATGATCCTGTCGGCGATCCCGGCTCTGGGCTTTGCCATGGTGTTTAACGTCCCGCACCGCGCGCTTCCCTGGTGTGCGTTACTCGGCGCGCTGGGCCACGGTTCACGAATGGTGATGATGAGCGCAGGGTTTAATATTGAATGGTCAACCTTCATGGCGTCGCTGCTGATTGGCTGCATTGGGATCCAGTGGTCGCGCTGGTATCTGGCGCATCCGAAAGTTTTCACCGTTGCGGCTGTGATACCGATGTTTCCCGGGATCTCCGCCTACACCGCCATGATTTCGGCGGTAAAAATTGGCCATTTCGGCTACAGCGAAGCGCTGATGATCACCCTATTGACCAATTTCCTGAAAGCTTCATCGATTGTCGGCGCGCTCTCTATCGGCTTATCCGTACCAGGCTTATGGCTGTATCGCAAACGGCCACGCGTCTAGCGCGGTAATTTCTTAGCACCTCGCAGAGGGGGAATCTCCCCCTCATCTGCTGCTCTCCTGGTTCTCTGTGTTACTATAAAAGCAGTCCCTTCTCGGTTGTTGTTCAGTTTTGAGAAACATTATGCCCTGCAAAATTTTGACGCCGGACGTCATCAGCATTGACGCCTTACTACACGATCACCACGCGGTACTGGCAAAGTCTGCGGGTGGCGCCGTAGCGGTATTCGCCAACAATGCGCCAGCGTTTTACGCGCTGACGCCTGCGCGACTGGCTCAGTTGTTGGCGCTTGAAGAGAAGCTGTCACGTCCAGGAAGCGATGTGACGTTGGATGCGCAATTTTATGAAGAGCCGCAAGCTGCGCCCGTGGCCGTGCCAATGGGGAAATTTGCGATGTACGCTGACTGGCAGCCCGATGCCGACTTTCAGCGCCAGGCCGCTCTGTGGGGCGTGGCGTTAAGAGAACCGGTCACCGCCGAGGAACTGGCCTCATTCGTCGCCTACTGGCAGGCCGAAGGCAAAGTCTTTCACCATATTCAGTGGCAGCAAAAACTGGCGCGTAGCATCCAGATTGGCCGGGCCAGCAATGGCGGAATGCCAAAGCGCGATGTGAACAGTGTCAGCGAACCTGACAGCCATATTCCACCAGGTTTTAGAGGATAACGATGAAAAACGTTGGCGATCTGATGAAACGTCTGCAAAAAATGATGCCGCCCAATGTCGAGCCTGCCTTTAAAACGGGCGAAGAGCTACTGGCATGGCAAAAAGAGCAAGGTGAAATTCGTGCCGCAGCGCTGGCCCGCGAAAACCGGGCCATGAAAATGCAGCGCACATTCAACCGCTCCGGTATCCGTCCGCTGCACCAAAACTGTTCATTCGATAACTATCGGGTGGAATGCGAAGGTCAGATGAACGCCCTGAGCAAAGCCCGCCAGTACGTTGATGAGTTTGACGGCAACATCGCCAGCTTTATTTTCTCGGGCAAACCCGGCACCGGCAAAAACCATCTGGCGGCAGCTATCTGCAACGAACTGCTGCTCCGCGGTAAGTCGGTACTGATCATTACCGTGGCTGATATCATGTCGGCGATGAAAGAAACCTTCAGTAACCGTGAAACCAGCGAAGAACAGTTGCTCAACGATCTTAGCAATGTAGATCTGCTGGTGATCGATGAGATCGGCATGCAGACCGAATCCCGCTATGAAAAAGTGATCATCAATCAGATCGTCGATCGCCGATCGTCCTCAAAACGCCCGACCGGTATGTTAACCAACAGCAATATGGACGAAATGAACAAACTGCTGGGTGAGCGCGTGATGGATCGCATGCGTCTCGGTAACAGCCTGTGGGTGATTTTTAACTGGGACAGCTACCGTAGCCGGGTAACAGGAAAAGAGTATTAACGTATTAGGACCACTCCTAAAGCTGCCAGCGCTATACTGCGCTGAAAAGGCATAACACGAGTTGCATATAATGATGAAAACAACCAAACGTCTGCTGTGCTGTGCGCTTGCCGCCAGTACGCTCATCTCCACCAGCGTTTTTGCCGCCTCCTGGCAGGACTCGCTCTCCAGCGCGGCCAGCGAACTGAGCAAACAAAGCTCCGGCTCGCAGGGCAGCTCGTCGCTCTCCTCCCTGACCAGTCTGCTGAATGGCAGCAATCAGTCGCTGACCTCAAGCAGCATGAATAACGCCGCCGGGATCCTGGAATATTGCGCCAAACAGAAACTGGCCTCGGTCACCGACGCGCAAAACGTCAAAAACCAGGTGCTGGATAAACTCGGCCTCAGTGCCCCAGAGCAGAAACAAGACACCAATTACATGGACGGCATTCAGGGCCTGCTCAACGCCAAAGATGGCCAACAGCTGGACCTGAACACGATTGGTAATAGCTCGCTGGCGAAGCAGGTAAAAACCAAGGCCTGCGATCTGGTGTTAAAACAGGGTATGAATTTCATTTCCTGAGGCATTAAATGCCGCGTATCCCCTGCGCGGCATCCCCCTATTCCTGCCGATACAGACCGCCATCACGAAAGCCGTAATTACCCGCAACAAAACGCGCATATCTAAACCAATTCTGAATAACAACGTAATTTAATGTCACTACAATTGCAGCAATATAACAACGCTATTACATTGTTCTCTCACCAAATGATTAGCCTGCCAGGCATGTGCCCGGTTTACTGAGGATCGACCGTGTCAGAATTAATCTCCATCACTCTGTTTCTCGCTTCAGTGCTGATTTATGCCTGGAAAGCGGGTCGCAATACCTGGTGGTTTGCCGCCACGTTAACGGTGCTGGGGATTTTTATTGTCTTAAATATCACACTGTATGCCAGTGACTATTTCACCGGCGACGGAATCAACGACGCGGTGCTTTACACTCTGACCAACAGCCTGACCGGCGCAGGTATCGGGAAATATATTCTGCCTGGCGTCGGCATTGCGCTGGCGCTGACGACCGTCTTCGTCGCCCTCGGCTGGATCCTTCGCCGCCGTCGCCATCACCCGCATCACGTGGGTTACAGCCTACTGGCCCTGCTGCTGGCGCTGGCCTCCGTTGACGCCAGCCCGGCGTTTCACCAGATAACTGAACTGGTGAAATCTCAGTCGCGCGATGGCGATCCGGATTTCCTGACCTATTATAAAGAGCCGTCGAAAACCATCCCTCATCCGAAGCTGAACCTGGTTTATATCTACGGCGAAAGTCTCGAACGCACCTACTTTAATAACGAGGCGTTCCCGGATCTGACCCCGGAGCTCGGCGCGTTGAAAAACGAAGGCATGGATTTCAGCAACACCATGCAGCTACCAGGGACGGATTACACCATCGCTGGCATGGTCGCTTCGCAATGTGGCATCCCGTTATTTGCGCCATTTGAAGGCAACGCCTCGGCATCGGTTTCCAGCTTTTTCCCCAACAATATCTGTCTCGGCGATATCCTGAAAAACTCCGGCTACCAAAACTACTTTGTGCAGGGGGCTAACCTGCGCTTTGCCGGGAAGGATGTGTTCCTGAAATCTCACGGGTTTGATCATCTGTACGGCGCAGAAGAGTTAAAAAGCGTGGTGGCGGATCCCGCATATCGTAACGACTGGGGCTTTTACGATGACACCGTGCTGGACGAAGCATGGAAAAAATTTGAAGAACTATCGCGTTCAGGACAACGTTTTTCACTGTTTACCCTGACCGTGGATACCCATCATCCGGATGGATTTATCTCTCGTAGCTGTAACCGTAAACGTTATGACATCGACGGTAAGGCCAATCAGTCCTTCAGCGCGGTGAGCTGCAGTCAGGAAAACATTGCTGAATTTATTAATAAAATCAAAGCATCCCCATGGTTTAAAGATACCGTGATCGTGGTTTCTTCCGATCATCTGGCAATGAACAACACCGCCTGGAAGTATCTGAACAAGCAGGACCGCAACAACCTGTTCTTCGTGCTACGCGGCGACCAACCGCAACAGGATACGCTGGCGGTGAAACGTAACACGATGGATAACGGCGCAACGGTGCTGGATATTCTGGGCGGCGATAACTTTATCGGCCTTGGCCGCAGCAGTTTGTCGGGCGAATCCGTGTCGGAAGTGTTCCTCAACATCAAAGAAAAAATGCTGGCGTGGAAGCCCGATATCATCCGCCTGTGGAATTTCCCGAAAGAGATGAAAGAGTTCACCATTGACCAGGACAAGAACATGATCGCGTTCTCCGGCAGTCATTTCCGCCTGCCACTGCTGCTGCGCGTATCGGATAAACGCGTCGAACCACTACCAGAAAGCGAATACTCGGCGCCGTTGCGCTTCCAGTTGGCGGATTTCGCGCCGCGCGATAACTTTGTCTGGGTCGATCGCTGCTACAAAATGGCGCAGCTGTGGGCGCCGGAGTTGGCGCTTTCCACCGACTGGTGCGTCTCTCAGGGGCAACTGGGCGGGCAACAAATTGTGCAGCACGTTGACAAAGCCAAATGGAAAAGCAAAACCGTCTTTAAAGACACGGTGATCGACATGGAGCGCTACAAAGGAAACGTCGATACGCTGAAAATTGTCGATAACGATATTCGCTACAAAGCCGACAGCTTCGTCTTTAACGTGGCGGGCGCGCCGGAAGAGGTGAAACAATTTAGTGGTATTTCACGCCCCGAATCCTGGGGACGCTGGTCCAATGCGCAGCTCAGTGAAGAGGTAAAAATCGAATACAAAGCGCCATTGCCGAAAAAATTCGATCTGGTCATCACCGCCAAAGCCTATGGCGATAACGCCAATCGCCCGATACCCGTGCGCGTTGGCAATGAAGAACAGACGCTGGTGTTAAGCCATGATATCAGCACCACTACCTTACATTTTGAAAACCCGGCAGATGCCAATACGCTGGTGATTATCCCACCCGATCCGGTTGCCACCAACGAGGGCAATATTCTCGGCCACTCGCCGCGGAAGCTGGGGATCGGGATGGTTGAAATCAAAGTGGTGGCAGCTCAGGGTTAAAAAAAACAGCGCCCAACACCACTCCGGG
Source organism: Citrobacter sp. wls717 (assembly GCF_005280955.1). Classification (NCBI taxonomy): domain Bacteria; kingdom Pseudomonadati; phylum Pseudomonadota; class Gammaproteobacteria; order Enterobacterales; family Enterobacteriaceae; genus Citrobacter; species Citrobacter sp. wls717. The sequence continues at coordinate 231,020 of NZ_SZWW01000006.1, read as the reverse complement.
CGCTGCATGGCAACCTTATTCCAGACTGTTCACCGCCTGACGCATACCTTGTACCAGAATCATTTCCAGATTGGCTGTCACCTGCTCAGCAAGACCTGGCAATAACGTTAAATCTTCACCCCAGTGCGCGGCCTCTCCGAGCACTGCATTCACCAGTTCCCGCAGCGTTAAATCATTGCCAACTTGCGGCCACAGGCTGGCATACAGATTTATCCACTGCTCGTCATCCTGCAATGGATAGCCTTCCCCGGCCCGTTCACCGCGATAAAACGCCAACAGCGCGGCCAGAGCGAAGGTTAAGCGCACAGGCCAACATCCATTTTGCTGGCCCGCCAGCAGCTGCGGCAATATACGGGTGCGGAATTTGGTCATGCCGTTAAGCGCGATGGAAAGTAACTGATGGCGAATGTAGGGGTTCTGAAAACGCCCGCTCACCGCACCGGCAAATTCGCGCAGTTCATCGGCGTCGAGATCCAATACCGGTATAATTTCCTCGCTAATCGCCCGCTCGACAAAACGGCGGACATCGGCATCCTGCATCGCTTCGCCAACGGTATCCAGCCCGCACAGCCAGGCAACCGGCACCAGCGCCGTATGCGCGCCGTTCAGAATCGCGACCTTACGTTCCTTGTACGGCTTAATATCGTTTACTACTCGGATATTCAGAGGGCATTGCGCCAGCTTTAACTCTTCAGCCAGCCATGCAGGTCCCTGAATCACGAACAGATAAAAGTGTTCCGCGGTATCGAGAAATGCATCGTGATAGCCAAGCGTAGCTTCCAGCGCGGCGGCTTCTTCGCGCGGGTAGCCGGTAACAATGCGGTCAACCAGCGTGGAACAGAAGGTATTCGCCGTTTCCACCCAATCGGCAAACGCCGCAGGAAGCTGCCAGTCCTGCGCATACTGCAGCACCAGCGTTTTAAGCGCATCGCCGTTATAGTCGATCAGTTCGCAAGGAATAATCACCCAGCCCTTATCCACCGCCCCCGCAAAATGGTTAAAGCGCTCCAGCAGCAGTCGCGTCAGTTTGGCCGGAAAACTCACCGGCGGGGCATCATCCACACGGTCCGCCGCGTGATAGCTAATCCCGGCTTCAGTGGTGTTCGAAAACACAAAGCGGATGTCCGCATTGTGCGCCAGCGTCAGATACGCCGCGAAATCCTTGTACGGGTTGATTTCGTTATTTACCGAACGAATCAGCCGCGCCTCGCTTACCGCCTCGCCCTGCTCGTTCAACCCACGAATAAGCGTGGTATATAACCCATCCTGAGCATTCAGCGACGGCGGAAAATCGGTATTAATCGGGCGAACGATGGTCACGCCAGCATTGAGATCCGTTTTCTCATTAAGGATATCCAGTTGCCAGTCGACAAACGCCCGCAGAAAATTACCTTCACCAAACTGGATCACGCGCGTAGGGTAGCTGACACCCGGAAAATCACGTCGATTCAATGTTTTCATCACACTTATCCTCTCAGAACGTGATCACGCCTTTAATCAGTTCCCGGTTGTTAATCACGTCCCGCTCGTAGATCTCTGCAAGTTGGGCAAACGCGTAACGGTGCGTGAGCATCATGTCGGCGGTCAGTTTGCCTGCCGACATCAGGCGGCCAACCTTGGCAAAATCTTCCGGTGTCGCGTTGCGACTGCCCATCATGGTGGTCTCTTTCTTGTGGAACTCAGGATCGGAGAACTGTAAATCGCCTTTAAACAGCCCAACGAAAACGATGCTGCCCCCATGGCGAATCAAATTCACCGTGTTGTTCATCGCATGCTGATTCCCCGTGGCATCAATGACCTTTTGCGCCAGCGAGCCGCCAAACTGAGCGCGCAATTGCGCATCAAAATCTTCAGCAGACGGATCGATAACCGGAAGATCCAGTCGGGAAACCACATGCTCCCGGCGCGCGGGGCTGGTATCCGCCACCACCACTTGCGCGCCATCGGCTTTGGCAATCGCCGCCGCGCCCAGACCAATCGGACCGGCACCGACCACCAGCACCTGCTCACCCGGCGCTACCGCCGCCCGACGTACCGCATGTGCGCTGATGGCATAAGGCTCAATCAACGCCGCCGCCTGCGGGTCAATGCCCTGCGCATCCAGCAGGTTGGTCACCGGCACGGACAAGTATTCGCTGAAGCCGCCATCCTGGTGCACGCCAATCACTGAAATATTCTCGCAGCAGTTGGTGCGCCCGCTCAGGCACGCCGGACACTGCTGACAGGCCACGTAAGGAATAACCGCCACCTGCTGGCCATTTTTCAGATTTTGTATATTTTTACCCAGCCCGACAATTTCCCCACATATTTCATGGCCTAATACACGTGGATAGCTGAAAAAAGGTTGATTGCCGCCCCAGGCATGAATATCGGTGCCACAAATCCCCACCGACTTAATTTTTATTAATGCCTCACCTTCACCCGGAACAGGTATTTCACGCTCTTTCCAGACTAATTTTTTAGGTTCCTGGCAAATCAACGTATTCATCGTAGACATGATTCTGCTCTCCTGTTTTTTTGTTGCCTCAGATATCGACGAAAATAAAAAAACCGGAGAAAGCGGAAACGTAATCTGTGAATCTCAGCGCATAAAAATGTTTTAAATCGGGTTTTAATAGCGAAAAAGGAGACACCATGAGCCGTTCACAGAACTTACGCCACAATGTGATTAACCAAATAATCGATGATATGGCGCGTGGTCATATCCCTTCCCCACTTCCGTCGCAAAGCGCGCTGGCCGAGATGTACAACATCAGTCGCACCACCGTGCGCCATATGCTGAGCCATTTAAGCGAATGCGGCGTACTGACGCAGGTCGGCAGCCATTATGTCATCGTGCGTAAACCTGACCATGACGACGGTTTTGCCTGCACCACCGCCTCCATGACCGAGCAAAACCGGATCTTCGAGCAGGCTTTTTTCACTATGATCAACCAGCGCCAACTGCGCGCAGGCGAGAGTTTCTCCGAACTGCAGCTTGCCAGAGCCGCAGGCGTCAGTCCGGTAGTTGTGCGGGAATATCTTTTAAAATTCGAACGTTACAACCTGATTAAAAACGAAAAACGCGGTCAGTGGAGCATGAAGCAGTTCGATCAGGCCTATGCGGAACAGCTGTTTGAACTCAGAGAAATGCTTGAGACCCATTCTTTACAGCATTTCCTCAATCTGCCCGATGATGACCCGCGCTGGCTGCAGGCCAAAACGCTGTTGGAGCGCCATCGCATCCTGCGCGACAGCATCGGCAGCAGCTTTCGTATGTTCTCGCAGTTAGACCGTGAGTTTCATGCTTTACTGCTCTCTGCTGCCGACAATATATTTTTTAATCAATCACTTGAAATCATCTCCGTGATTTTCCACTTCCACTATCAGTGGGATGAAAGCGATCTTAAACAGCGCAATATCATTGCCATCGATGAGCATATGACTATCCTCAGCGCGCTGATCTGCCGCAGCGACCTGGATGCCACCCTGGCGCTATGTAACCATTTGAATACAGCCAAACAATCGATGATCCGCTCCATCAATCAAAGTAGCGCTGCCGCGCATTAAGTACCGATAAAAAACAGCAAACCATTACCGGGAGCACGATTTTATAAAAATATAAACCCCTGAAAAATACCTCTTGCCTATGCTCACGCTAAGTCGACTGCATTAAAAACTTTTGTGAGCGGTGATGAGTAAATTGATTCATCACTGGTATTTTTTCAATACTGCACAGCCCACTGCTGTGTGAAAATAAATTATTGAGGTTCAGGAGTCCGGCGTGGAAAAAAATAATATTACCCTCGACCCGAGTTCTTCGTTTGACACGTCGTCATCAGCGGATATTAATGTTCCGCCTGAGGGCATGGTACAACGCAGTAGCCGAATTAAACGTATTCAGACCACCGCAATGATTTTATTATTTTTTGCTGCGGTGATTAATTACCTCGACCGTAGTTCATTATCAGTCGCCAACTTAACAATTCGGGAAGAACTGGGGCTGAGCGCCACGCAAATCGGTGTCCTGCTGTCGGTCTTCTCTCTCGCTTACGGTATTGCACAACTGCCCTGCGGCCCGCTGCTGGATCGCAAGGGTCCGCGCATTATGTTAGGACTCGGGATGTTCTTCTGGTCGCTGTTTCAGGCGCTGTCCGGGATGGTACACAGCTTCACTCAGTTTGTGCTGGTGCGTATTGGCATGGGGATCGGCGAAGCGCCCATGAACCCGTGCGGCGTAAAAGTCATCAACGACTGGTTTAACATCAAAGAGCGCGGCCGCCCCATGGGTTTATTTAACGCCGCCTCCACCATCGGCGTCGCCATTAGCCCGCCGATTCTGGCTGCAATGATGCTGGTTATGGGCTGGCGCTGGATGTTTATTACCATCGGCGTGCTGGGCATTTTCCTCGCCATCGGCTGGTACATGTTGTATCGCAACCGCGAGCAGATTGATCTGAGCGCCACAGAACAGGCTTACCTGAACGCCGGCAGCGTCAATGCCCGCCGCGATCCGCTGAGCTTTGCCGAATGGCGCAGCCTGTTCCGCAACCGTACCATGTGGGGCATGATGCTGGGCTTTAGCGGCATCAACTACACCGCATGGTTATACCTGGCCTGGCTGCCGGGCTACCTGCAGACCTCCTACAACCTGGATTTAAAAAGCACCGGCTTAATGGCGGCCATTCCGTTCCTGTTTGGCGCAGCTGGCATGCTGATTAACGGTTTTGTCACCGACTGGCTGGTGAAAGGCGGTATGGCACCGATTAAGAGCCGGAAGATTTGTATTATCGCCGGGATGTTCTGCTCTGCAGCCTTCACCTTCGTGGTACCGCAGGCGACAACGTCAATGGCCGCGGTGTTACTGATCGGTATGGCGCTGTTCTGTATCCACTTCGCCGGAACCTCCTGCTGGGGCTTGATCCACGTTGCCGTCGCCTCACGTATGACCGCCTCCGTAGGCAGTATCCAGAACTTTGCCAGTTTTATCTGCGCGTCCTTCGCGCCGATCGTTACCGGCTTTATTGTGGATACCACTAACTCTTTCCGCCTGGCGCTGATTATCTGCGGTTGCGTCACCATGGTGGGCGCCCTCGCCTACATCATCCTGGTGCGCCAGCCCATTAGCGATCCGCGTAAAGATTAATCCTCCAGATGCCCGATAACACCGCGCTTATCGGGCATGTTATGCTCCACGTATGAACATTATCTTGCGCGCCACGACTCTGGCAGAAACTGCCGCTCTTCCCGCCATCGAACGATCTGCGGGGCAACGTTTTTTACTCATCCCCGACCTGGCGTGGATTGCTGACGACCAGATTATATCGGCTGCTCAGCATCGGGCATTTGCCGCCGCAGGCATGAGCTGGCTGGCGCAGGTCGATGAGCGTCCGGTCGGTTTTTTGGTAGCCGAAACGCTGGGGTCATCGCTGTTTATTGCTGAACTGTCGCTGCATCTGGAGTGGCAGGGAAAAGGAATTGGCCGCAGATTGATTGGCTATGTTGCCGAGCAGGCTCGCGAGAAAGGTTATACGTCACTGACGCTGACCACTTTCCGCGATGTGCCGTGGAATGCGCCATTGTATGCGCGACTGGGTTTTGAAATGCTGGCTGACGAGACGCTTTCGCCGGAATTGCGCGAAAAAAGAGCTGAAGAGGTGGCGCACGGGCAGACGTACGAACGACGCTGCGCCATGCGCCTGATGCTGCGCTGATTGCCCGATGGCGGCTACGCCTTATCGGGCATCACAGGCTTAGAACGTTTCCCAGTTATCCCCGGTATCAGTTACCGCTGCTTTACGCGGCTGGACCGTTGAAACCGGTTTAGCGGCGGCAACGTCGCGCGCGCGCTGCTGGTCATGCTGAATACGGAACACGGCTACGGCCTGGGTCAGACGGCTGGCCTGCTCTTCCAGCGCCGCAGCGGCAGCGGCGGATTCTTCCACCAGCGAGGCGTTCTGCTGCGTCACGCGATCCATCTCTGCAACGGCCAGACCCACCTGGTCGATACCGCGGCTCTGCTCATCAGAGGCGGAGGCAATTTCCCCCATGATATCAGTCACGCGGGTCACCGCATTGACGATCTCATCCATGGTTTCACCGGCGCTTTCCACCAGCGTTGACCCCACATCCACACGGCTGACCGAGTCTTCAATCAGGCTCTTGATCTCGCGCGCGGCCTGCGCACTACGCTGGGCCAGGTTACGCACTTCACCCGCAACCACCGCAAAACCACGCCCCTGCTCGCCCGCACGTGCGGCTTCTACCGCGGCGTTGAGCGCCAGAATATTGGTCTGGAAGGCAATGCCATCAATAACGCTGATAATATCGGCGATTTTCTGCGAACTGGAAGCGATGTCGCGCATGGTTTGCACCACGTTATCAACCACTTTACCGCCTTTCTGCGCGGTTTCTGAAGCGCTCAGCGCCAGATGGCTGGCCTGACGCGCGTTTTCGGCGTTCTGCTTCACGGTCGCCGTCAGTTGTTCCATGCTGGCCGCCGTTTCTTCCAGAGAAGCCGCCTGCTGCTCGGTACGTGAGGAGAGATCGTTGTTGCCCATCGCAATCTCGCTGGCGCCGCTGTAAATCGCGTTAGCGCCGTTACGCACGTCACCCACGGTGTTCATCAGTTCACCCTGCATGTGGCGCAGGCTTTCCGCCAGTTGTCCAATCTCGTTGGAACCTTCCACCTCAATACGCTTCACCAAATCGCCGCTGGCGATATGACGAATGCTTTCAATCAGGCGGTTCATCGGAGAGATCAGCGTCAGTTTGATACCAAACCACACCGCAACGATAGCGGCCAGCACGGTAATCAGTACACACACCAGCACCCACATCGCCTGGCTATAGGAAGCGTTATTGTCCTCAACCGCGATGTCATACAGGCGATCGTTCTGCTGCATGTAACTCATGTACTGCTTCTCAAAACCGTCCTGATAGCTCTGAGTCGGTTGATCAAAAAACGCGTTGATCTTGCCTTCACCCAGTAACTGGATCAGCTCCGCCAGCGCGCCGTGATAGATGTCATAGGTGCGGTTGATCTCCTGGAACGCGGCTTCGCTTTGACGCGGATCGCGCGGAAGCGACTCGTAAATCGCCCAGTTTTTTTCGGTCAGCTTCAGGGCATTGCTCGCCACCTGCATCAGTTCTGCAACGGTCGCGCCGCTGCCGATGTTGCTCTGATCCATCATGTAGCGAATCCCCGCCCGGTTCAGGGTATTACGCGTTTGCAGTAGCTCAACCCAGGTAGCGTTCAGCGCAGACTGCTGCTGGCGAATGGTTTGCAGAACGGTAAAGTTCTCTTTGTCATTCTTCAGTGAGTTAAAAAACAAGCCGCCTGAGGCGAGCTGTAAAAGGCCAAATAGCGCCAATACCAGCAGTAAGCTGGTAACAATCTTCATTCGTTTTAACATGTTTTCTCTTTCCGCTAGACAGATACTCTGGTTTTCGGCCTGGAAAGAGAAAACTTTATGGTGCCAGCAATTGCTACATAATTATCGTTTCCGCATTAAATTTCGTTCCCTATGACAAATTACTCAAAAAATTACTCGTTCCATTGCGTCTTAGGTGTAGGATTCCCGTTTTTAAGGAAAGGATGCTTGTATGTTGAATCGCGATTTTGATCACCTATCCACCCTCGCGCACCACTTTTTTGAACGTGAAGATATTCGCCAAAAACTTAATATCATCGATCAGTACAACATCTCCGGTTGGGAAGTCTGGATGCAGATAGAATTTGCCAATCTTTTGGCTTCGACGGGTCATGAATGGTGGCGTGAACAAACTCTCGCCTGCGATCTGCGGAAAAATCCACAGCGTTTGTCTGTACGTGCAGATTTCTTGTTGCGGAAAAAAGGCTGGACTCAGGACAGCTACATTGCACTTGAACTCAAGCAGAACCAGGATCCGACAAGTTGCGTCAGAAATATGATTGCGGATTTGGTTAAAAGCGCCAAAATCAAACGTTCAGAATTAGAGCTGCGTAGCTTCTGGACGCTCGGGGTAACACCCCGCATAGACAAAGAGCGCCTCGATGAACTTATTGACCACTATCTGGATGAAAAATATTACCTGACTAAATCACGTAAGAAACATGTGTTGTTAAGAGACATCGAACAAACGCCTTACTGTTATATCGTCATCTAAGTATCTCAGTCAGATACTGTGTCAGTGGGGAAACACGGCATTTAGGCAAGCGAACACTATAATGCCGTGATCTCAATCACATAAACTCCCCCATTCACCCTCATTGCTAACCGCTCACTGACATTTGAGACCGCTTAAGCTGACATACAACCGCTCACTTATTTACCTTACTTTACGCGCGTAATTCTCTGGCAAGATCCCTCCAACATTGCAGTCAATTTACCTCCTCAAACACAAGATCAAACCCACGCGGCTTCGGCCAATTATTAATTAGATACCAGGTTTTACTATGGATACGAAAAAGATATTCAAGCACATACCCTGGGTGATTCTCGGAATCATCGGTGCATTCTGCCTCTCGGTAGTGGCATTACGTCGGGGTGAGCACATTAGTGCCCTGTGGATCGTGGTGGCCTCAGTTTCTGTTTATCTGGTGGCCTATCGTTACTACAGTCTGTACATCGCCCAGAAAGTGATGAAACTTGACCCGACGCGCGCTACGCCGGCGGTCATCAACAATGATGGTCTGAACTACGTTCCTACTAACCGTAACGTATTGTTTGGGCACCACTTTGCCGCTATCGCCGGTGCAGGTCCGCTGGTCGGACCGGTACTGGCTGCGCAGATGGGCTACCTGCCCGGTACGCTATGGCTGCTGGCAGGCGTGGTGCTGGCCGGTGCGGTACAGGACTTCATGGTGCTGTTTATCTCTTCCCGCCGTAACGGCGCATCTCTGGGTGAGATGATCAAAGAAGAGATGGGCCCGATCCCGGGAACCATTGCTCTGTTCGGCTGCTTCTTAATCATGATCATCATCCTGGCGGTACTGGCGCTGATCGTGGTGAAAGCGCTGGCGGAAAGCCCGTGGGGTGTCTTCACCGTCTGCTCAACCGTACCGATTGCGCTGTTTATGGGGATCTACATGCGATTCCTGCGCCCAGGCCGTGTGGGCGAAGTGTCGGTAATTGGTATTGTGCTGTTGGTCGCCTCCATCTACTTCGGCGGCGTGATTGCGCATGACCCGTTCTGGGGTCCGGCGCTAACCTTTAAAGACACCACCATCACCTTTACCCTGATCGGTTACGCGTTTATCTCTGCGCTGCTGCCGGTATGGCTGATCCTCGCCCCGCGCGACTATCTGGCGACCTTCCTGAAAATCGGCGTTATCGTCGGCCTGGCGGTGGGGATTGTTATCCTCAACCCGGAACTGAAAATGCCGGCGATGACGCAGTACGTTGATGGTACTGGCCCACTGTGGAAAGGCGCACTGTTCCCGTTCCTGTTCATCACCATCGCCTGTGGTGCGGTATCTGGCTTCCACGCGCTGATTGCTTCCGGTACCACGCCGAAGCTGCTGGCTTGTGAAACCGACGCGCGTTTCATTGGCTATGGCGCAATGCTGATGGAATCCTTCGTGGCGATTATGGCGCTGGTTGCAGCCTCCATCATCGAACCGGGTCTGTACTTCGCAATGAACACCCCGCCTGCGGGCCTTGGCATCACCATGCCGAACCTGCATGAAATGAGCGGCGAGAATGCACCGCTGATTATGGCGCAGCTGAAAGATGTTACCGCACATGCGGCGGCAACCGTCAGCTCCTGGGGCTTCGTGATTTCGCCTGAGCAGATCCTGCAGACCGCGAAAGACATCGGTGAACCATCCGTTCTGAACCGCGCAGGTGGCGCACCAACGCTGGCTGTGGGTATCGCTCACGTATTCCACAAAGTGCTGCCGATGGCTGATATGGGCTTCTGGTACCACTTCGGTATTCTGTTCGAAGCACTGTTCATCCTGACCGCACTGGATGCCGGTACCCGTTCTGGCCGCTTTATGCTGCAGGATTTACTGGGTAACTTCGTGCCGTTCCTGAAGAAAACCGACTCTCTGGTGGCGGGCATCATCGGTACTGCGGGCTGCGTAGGCCTGTGGGGTTACCTGCTGTATCAAGGCGTTGTTGACCCGCTGGGCGGCGTTAAGAGCCTGTGGCCGCTGTTTGGTATCTCTAACCAGATGCTGGCTGCCGTGGCGCTGGTTCTCGGCACTGTGGTGCTGGTTAAAATGCAGCGCACCAAATACATCTGGGTTACCGTGGTTCCGGCAGTCTGGCTGCTGATCTGCACCACCTGGGCGCTGGGTCTGAAACTGTTCAGCACCAACCCGCAGATGGAAGGCTTCTTCTTTATGGCGAATCAGTACAAAGAGAAGATTGCTAACGGCGGCGAACTGACCGCTCAGCAGATTGCCAATATGAACCATATCGTCGTCAACAACTACACCAACGCAGGTCTGAGTATTCTGTTCCTGGTGGTGGTGTACAGCATCATTTTCTACGGGTTCCGTACCTGGCAGAAAGCCCGCGCCATCAATGGTCGCTCTGATAAAGAGACGCCGTATGTACCGGTGCCGGAAGGCGGCGTGAAGACCTCGTCACACCACTAAACTGAAGCCGGGTGGCGCACTGCGCTCCCGGCCGGGATCACTTAGTGCCGCAGGCGTAATTGGCGCAGTCAGTTTGACTGCGGACAGCGCGCAGCAACCGGAGCGTACACGCAGTACGTGAGGATTGCGAGCACTGCCCGCGGTCAAAGTGGCAAGTGAAATAGCCTGCATCTACGAGCTCAACATATATCCGGGGCGTTTTATGTTTGGTACTTTAGGGCAAGCTAAAAAATATCTCGGTCAGGCGGCGAAGATGCTGATTGGCATTCCGGACTACGACAACTACGTCGAGCACATGAAGACCAACCATCCCGATAAGCCGTACATGACCTACGAAGAATTCTTCCGCGAGCGCCAGGAAGCCCGCTACGGTAGCGGCGGAAGCAGTTGCTGTTAGAAGGAGAAGTGAATGACCCCGATTGCAGTTACCCTACTCACCGGTTTTCTTGGCGCGGGTAAAACCACCCTGCTACGCCATATTCTCAACGAGCAGCACGGTTACAAGATTGCCGTTATCGAAAATGAATTCGGCGAAGTCTCAGTGGACGATCAGCTGATCGGCGACCGCGCCACGCAGATTAAGACCCTGACCAACGGCTGCATTTGCTGTACCCGCTCCAGTGAGCTGGAAGATGCCTTGTTAGACCTGCTCGACAACCTCGACAAAGGCACTATCAATTTTGACCGTCTGGTGATCGAGTGCACCGGCATGGCCGACCCCGGCCCGATTATCCAGACCTTTTTCTCCCATGAAGTGATTTGCGAACGCTACCTGCTGGACGGCGTGATTGCGCTGGTTGACGCGGTGCATGCTGATGAACAGATGAACCAGTTCACCATCGCCCAGTCGCAGGTCGGCTATGCTGACCGCATCCTGCTGACCAAAACCGACGTCGCAGGTGAAAGCGAGAAACTGCGTGAGCGCCTGGCGCGCATCAACGCCCGTGCGCCGATTTACACCGTGACGCATGGCGACATCGATCTTTCGCTGCTGTTCGACACCAACGGTTTTATGCTGGAAGAGAACGTGGTCAGCGCCAAACCGCGCTTCCACTTTATCGCTGACAAGCAAAACGATATTTCCTCGATCGTCGTCGAACTGGATTACCCGGTGAACATCAGCGACGTATCGCGCGTAATGGAAAACCTGCTGCTGGAATCCGCCGAGAAGCTGCTGCGCTATAAAGGTATGCTGTGGATTGACGGCGAGCCCAACCGCCTGCTGTTCCAGGGCGTCCAGCGCCTGTACAGCGCCGACTGGGACCGCCCGTGGGGCGACGAACAACCGCACAGCCTGCTGGTATTTATTGGCATTCAGTTGCCGGAAGATGAGATCAGAGCCGCGTTTGCGGGATTGAAGAAATAATCCCCTGCTGAATTGCCCGGTGACGCGATGTGACCGGGCCTGGAAATCCCGCTCCTTGTAGGCCGGATAAGGCGCAGCCGCCATCCGGCACTGGCCCCCCGCTCACTCGGTAATTACAAACCGTGTCGCAGCAAAGCAGTTCAACACCCGGTGCACCAGAAATACCATGGTTAGCGTTGCCACCAGCGCGACGGTGACGGAGGTGATGCGGTACAGATCGCTGAATACCAGGTCCTGATCCGGGTGCAGGTTCTGGCCGAACATAATGCCGATAGTGGTGATACTGGCAAACCCCACGCCCGCGCCGACTTTTTCCATTACGTGCAGGCGGGCGCTGAACGCCAGCCCGAGACCGATCAGCGGCATCATCAGCACCATGTGGTTGCTGAAATCATAGATAAGCAACTGCACCAGCAGAATATACAGACAGGCCAGCACCACGCCAACCACACGCCAGATCGAGCTGATCACCGCCCCGCGATAGTGCATCGGAAACAGGATCAAAATGCCCGCCATCAGCGCCGACAGCGAATCACTTAAGTCACAGATCTGAAAGACAACAAAAATCATCGTCGCCACCGTGCCGGAAAGCAGCGACTCGTGGCGCACCCGGGCGGCATCTTTTTCAATTCGCGGCGGCGGCTGGCGGGGTTCCACGTCCGGGATCAGATAATGCAGCAGCGCGCTCAGCGCCACCGCCATGACGCAGGCTTCCATATTGGAGAACATCAGCGTATGCCAGTTGGTGGTGGGATAGCTCATAAAGTTGAGCATCGTGCTCTGGCACACCACGCCCATTGAGCCGAGCAGAAACAGCGGCCCTTTGCTCATAAAACGAAAACGCATCACGTACAGGCCGAACACCACCAGCGTCATGATCAGCGGCCACTGTGAGAGATAGCCGACGATCAGCACCATTTCAACACAGTTTACTGCCGCGCTGAACACAAACTGTTTTGCCACATGGCGGTTGAATACCGGCACCAGCGACAGCAGCATCAGCGGATAAACCACAAAGAACACGCCGTACTGCACGTTGTAGAAGGTTGAGATGCTCAGCGCGATTGTCCCGGCAACGGAGATACGCAGGGTCTGGCGAAAATCATTGGCGGTGTAGACAATATTCCCGTGCGGCGTAAAGACATGGGCCAGCGTGTTAATAGACATAATGCAGCCAGCTAACGAGGTGGATTTGCGCCCCGGCAAAGGTACGGGCGAACATCCCCTCGCTGTTATACAGCTGTACCGTGGCGCGCGCCCCGGTCGGTAACGGCGTGTCGAGCGGTTCGTTCAGCGCCACATGAATACGCATACGCTGGGCATCACGCACCCAACGGGTGGACTGTTCCGGCTGCGACAGCTGGCCGTTAACCTGCTCCTGGCCCGCCAGAATACCGGCATCGCTGCTGGTAACACGGGCAGAGAAAACCTTGCCCGGCATGGCGTCGAACACCACGGCGGCATCGGTATCCACGCGAGTGTGGCGCAGGCTTTTCTCGCGAAAGTCGGCCACGATATCGGTCTGATGGCTGACCAGCGCCAGCAGCGGCGTGGCGGCGGTGGCGTACAGTCCGGGGCTAAGCTGGAGATTGCTTACCGTGCCATCAGTTTCTGCATACACTTTGCTCCAGCCAAGGTTCAGTTGCGCCTCTTCCAGCGCGTTACGGTATTTTTGCAGCGTCACGTTGCGCTTGTCATCGCGCTCGCCACGCTGGATAAGCAGGTTCTGAATACTGGCGTTGAGCGCCGCCACCGACTGCTCGCTGGTCTGCCAGGCAGTGCGCACCTTGTCGAGATCGGATTGCGACACATTCTGCATGGCGCTCAGGCGTTGATAGCGGTCAAAGGTGGTCTTATCGTTGCGGGCGTTGAATTGCGCGGTGCGCAGATTAGCGCGCGCAGAAGCGATCTGGGCATCCAGTTGTTGGTTGCTCAGCTTCGCCTGCTCAAGGGCGATTTGCGCCGCCTCGACCTTATTGATAAACGGCGTCGGATCCAGTTCGTACAGCAAATCGCCCTTCTTCACCTGGCTATTGTTATGTACATGCACCTGCGAGACATAGCCGGAAACGCGTGAGGAAACGGGGGTTACCACGCGCATCACCGTGGAGTCCGGCGTCAGCGGGATCCAGATATCGGCAACGATAAACCAGGCGAATATTACCAGGAAAGCGGCAATACTCACCCTTACCCAACGGGCAAATTTTTGTTCTGGGGTCATCATAGTTTTTTAGTGTTGATTGTCTTCTTCGCGGATTGTCCGCAAATTGCAGGCGATTTGATTTAACGTCGCGCTGAAGGCGGCAAGCTCCGCTTCAGGAATGGTACAGGTGACGCGATGCTGGTATGTCTCAATCACCCGGTTAAGTACTTCAAGCCTTGTGCGGCCCTGCGCGGTCAGCGTTAACAGTCGGATGCGTTTGTCATAAGGCGATGTGGAACGCAGCAGGTAGCCCTGCTTTTCTAGTAGCGTGAGGGTACGCATCAGCGGCGGCAGTTCAATGCCCTGCACCTGGGCCAGTTCACTGACCGAGACGTTGTCTCCCAGTTGATACAGCTGCATCAATACCGTCCAGCTTGATTGCGTCAGGCCTGTATCGGTGATGGCAGCATCAATAATGGCCCGCCACTGGCGTACCACCATCGCCATGCGCATCCCCATCGGACGGCGGGCAAACAGTTCATCTTCAGTCATGTTTCTTTTTCCTCATTGCTGAGAAGAAAATAATACTTATCAGGGTAAGTATCAAGAAACAGACTATCAACAAGCATAAATTGATAAACACCGTGAATATAAAAGAGGCCGAATGCGCTAACACCCGGCCTCTGTCGATAGAAAATAATTACTCCACCTGATCGCGTCGCAGCCCGACGTCACGCAGCCGCTCATCGCTCATCTGTTGCAACAGACACCGAGTTTGCGCCCGTAGCCGCCATGCTTTGTATGCCCGCCAGATCAGTACAAACCCAATGAACGGCTGCTTTGCTTTATTCTCATGAAATTCCATACCTTGCCTCCCGCCTTGCCAGAGGCTTTATCTTCACGGATTTGGGTCTGAACAATACAGACTCACAAAGTACTTTTATTTAACATACAGATTGGTTAAAAAGAGTTCTGCATCGCTTTTTTCACGCCAATCTGTACTGGTTTTTTTATCTGTATGGTACCCATGAGGGATACAGCATGACGCGTTACCAACATCTGGCCAATCTGCTGGCCGAACGCATTGAGCAGGGGCTGTATCGCCATGGCGAAAAATTGCCTTCGGTGCGCAGCCTGAGTCAGGAGCATGGGGTCAGTATCAGTACCGTCCAGCAGGCCTATCAGACGCTGGAACAACTACAGCTGATCACGCCGCAGCCGCGTTCCGGTTATTTTGTCGCGCCACAAAAAGCACAACCGCCGGTGCCGCCGATGTCGCGTCCGGTGCAGCGTCCGGTCGAGATAACCCAGTGGGATCAGGTGCTGGACATGCTGGCAGGTCATGCGGACAAATCGATAATCCCTTTTAGCAGTGGCGTGCCCGATATCAATCAACCCAGCCTGAAGCCACTGTGGCGCGAACTCAGCCGCGTGGCGCAGCATAATCTCAAGGCAGTTCTGGGCTACGATGAATTACCTGGTTGTCGGGAATTGCGTCAACAGATTGCCCGGCTCATGCTGGACGGCGGTTCGATCGTCAATGCGGATGATATTGTGATCACTAATGGCAGCCAGAGCGGAATGTCGCTGGCGCTGCTAACGGTCTGCCAGCCTGGAGATATTGTCGCCGTTGAATCTCCCGCCTACTACGGCACAATGCAGCTGCTGCGCGGATTAGGGATCAAAGTTATTGAGATCCCGACCGATCCAGATGCCGGGATCAGCATTGAAGCGCTGGAACTGGCGCTGGATCAGTGGCCGATTAAAGGGGTGATCCTGGTTCCTAACTGCAACAACCCGCTCGGCTTTATTATGCCGGATGCGCGTAAACGCGCTGTGCTCGCCCTCGCCCAGCAGCACGATATTGTTATTTTTGAAGATGATGTGTACGGAGAACTGGCCACGGAATATCCACGTCCGCGTACAATCCATTCCTGGGACAGCGACGGTCGGGTGCTACTGTGCAGCTCATTTACCAAATCCGTGGCGCCGGGATTGCGCGTCGGTTGGGTTATTCCCGGTCGCTATCACGATAAATTTCTGCATATGAAATATGCCGTCATCGGCACTAACGTTCCTGCTACACAGCTGGCGGCCGCCACCTTCGTGCGCGAGGGGCATTATCATCGTCATGTTCGCCGTATGCGTCAGATCTACCAGCGGAATATGGAGATCTATACCTGCTGGGTACGGGAATATTTCCCCTGTGGGATCTGCGTCACCCGGCCGAAAGGTGGCTTTATGCTGTGGGTTGAATTACCACAGCAGGTCGATATGGTCTGCGTCGCCAAACAGCTCTGTCGCCTGAAAATCCAGGTCGCGCCTGGCTCGCTATTCTCCGCATCCGGTAAATACCGCAACTGCGTACGCATCAATTGTGCGTTGCCGCCAGACGAGAAGCATCGGGAAGTCATGCAAAAACTCGGCGAGGCGGTAAAGGTGGCGATAGAGTAAATCAGTATACCCGATGCTGCTGAACAGGCGAATGCACGGTTTAAGTCATCTCTAATGGCTTAAACCCTTGATATCCTCAGCAGAAAGTCGGGTAATTTTTTGTACCGTGCTGATATCGATGCCATCTGCCAGCATGGTGCAAGCAATACGGAGCGCCTCAGTTCGCTGCCCCTCTATCAGCCCTTCTTGTTTACCTTCCTGTTTACCTTCTTGTTTACCTTCCTGCAGACCTTTTAGCCATCCTTTTTGAAAACCTGCCTCATGCAATCTGTCCGCGATCGTCATCAAATGCTCCTTATGCTGCGGTGAACGTTCAGCGACCCCACGAATAAACTCACTGAATCGAGGTGCATCGCCAGTTTGCAAAATATAATTAAACAGTGTCTTTATCTGGCTGTCATTAGTCAGTCCAGTAAGTAGCAGGGAAACAATTTGTTCAACAAGCCCCATAAGATCGCGCTGACGGATGTGTTTTTGAATTAACTCCAGCAGTGCCATACGCCGATGCTGTACAATTTCATCATCCGGTATGACTGTAATATCCACCAGTGGAAACGCCGCAGTATACAGCTGACGCGCCAACTTCGGGTTCGCAAACTCGTCCAGCCAGCACAGCGTCCAGGGGTATGGACTTTTAGCTCCGTGATAAAACAGCATCGGCACCACCAGCGGCAATTGCTGGTGCCCGGCATCTAAGTGTTTCTGCATGGCCGCAACCGCATAGCGCATCAACCGGAATGCCATATGTGCATCCGGTGTGCTCTGGTGTTCGATCACTACATAAATATATCCATCCCCTTCCGTCGTTTTCACCGACCAAAGCACGTCGGAATAAGACGCGCGTAAATTCTCTTCAATGAAACTATCGGACTCGAGTTTCAGCGTCTGAAGGTCACAAAGTTCGCATAGCGAAACAGGAAGATGTATTTGCAGAAAATCCCGTGCGGTCTCTGGGTGACGTAAAAACGTTTTAAAGACCGCATCATGCGGGGTAGAAGTCGTTGCTTTACTCATGGCGATCCGTCACCTGGGAATAAGATGCCGTGAATGTAGCGCTGGTAAACCACACCATCACCTGCAACTTTCTTTCTTTGCGAGGCGATTTCAGAGATAAAAACGTCCCTTTGTAACGTCCGCATTTATCTGGAACGTATCACGCAGAATCACGACCTCAATGCACATTCCCGCTTTTTCATCGCACGCCCTGTGCTATAACAAATCATCACTTTCATGGAGGGCGAGATGTGACGCATACCCGGGATATTCCACAATCGTTCTGGCGTGACGCGCAGTTGCCGTGGCTGGAGCTGCGCAGCACCTGGCGTAGTCATCAAGCCTATAAACGTCATCATCATTCTCAGCTCTCGGTTGGAGCAATTCTTGAAGGTGAGACGTGCTGCCAGTGTGATGGCAAAGAATACCTCCTGAGCTCAGGCGACCTCATTGTGATCCCATCGCTGGCACCTCACAGCTGTAACCCCGTTAATGGGCGGTTTCGCAGTTACCATATGCTCTATCTTGATGCCCGGTGGTGCCTGGCCCATCTGCCTGCGCTGAGCAGCAATCAGCAGCTTTACCCACGTAATCCCGTTATCCGCGATCCGCAATTATTCCAGCGCTATTTGCGCCTCGTGGCGCTCATGCAGCGGCAACAAACGACACAGATAACCGATGCCGCGCAGGCACTGCTGCGCTCGCTGCCCTTGCAATCGGTAAAAGCGGAAAACCTTAGCGCTGCCAGCGCGTATCTGCGTGAACGGTTGCAGTCCTGTTTGTTTGCACCCCCCTCGCTGGACGATCTGGCTTATGAATGCCACATGCGTAAAGAGACGCTGATCCGTAACTTTAAGCAGGACACCGGCCTGACGCCGGGGAGTTATCTGAATATCCTGAGAGTTAACTATGCCCGCCAGCGGCTGCGGGCCGGGGACGAAATTGCGGATGTCGGCTACCAGAGCGGGTTTGCCGACCAAAGCCATTTCCATCGCACCTTTGTGCGCTACACCGCGGCTACACCGCGTCAGTATGCATTAGGACGATCAATATCAGACAATAATTAGCGCGGCATCAGGCGTAGGGTGAACTCGGATTCCTGCTCTGAGGTCACTATGTCACTGCTTGCTGAACTTTTTCCGTCTGCGTTTCCCGCGCTGGCGCTGGCGCATTTTGTCGCACTCCTCAGCCCGGGTCCGGACTTCTTTTTACTGGTCGGCTATGCCGTACGTTACCGGATGCGCGGCAGCGCCGGGCTGTGCGTGGGGATCGCCATCGGCAACGGGCTGTATATCCTGCTGGCGATTATCGGTTGGGGGATCCTGCGTCAGCTTCCTCTGCTGTTTACAGTTATTGAGCTATTGGGCGCACTCTATTTATTGTGGATTGGCAGTCTGCTGATACGCAGCCGCCCACAAACTCTGACCGGAGCAGACGCCCAGTCGACCTGCCCAGGATTTGGCAAACAGCTGCTGCTGGGGTTAGCTTCGTCACTACTCAACCCTAAAAATGCGTTGTTTTATCTGGCGCTAATGACCGCCCTGCTCGGCCCGTCGGTGACGTTGCTGCAACAAAGCATGAGCGGGATATGGATGACCAGCGTGGTGCTGTTCTGGGATCTGTTGATCGTCATGTTCATCGGTTTACCGCAGATCCAGCGACGCTTAACCAGAGGAATATTGTGGGTAGAGCGTATCGCCGGCGGCGTGCTGATCATCTTCGGTTGTGCCATCGCGCTGCGTTTTTTGCAAAACATCTTACTCTGATAAACGTGGCGATTATCTGCAAATAAACCGGATAAACTCGTTTAATTAATATCCAATCCACATTACACTGCAAATGGTTGCTACCCGTTCAACTTACTCTTCTTGAGGTGCGATGTGCTGATTGTTACCTGTAATCGTTACGCTTTCTGACCCTGCGTTAGTGAGCGTTTCTCCTGTTTGCGCTTCACGCCGACAGCGTTTTTGATTACATGAAATTCAGTACATTTGCAGTCTGCTTTTATTCTGTCATCGGCCTGACGTCTCAAAGACGGTATTGAATTTCGCTATTCCCGTTGAGGGTTTTCTCCCGACAAGGAGCTGTTTTATGCAACGGATTCTCGCGTTTTTCTCCCAACGCGCTACGACGCTATTTTTTCCTATTGCGTTGATTTTGTATGATTTCGCCGCCTATCTGTCGACGGACTTGATCCAGCCCGGCATCATTAATGTCGTACGCGATTTCAACGCCGATGTCAGTCTGGCGCCCGCGGCGGTCAGTCTCTATCTGGCTGGTGGTATGGCGCTGCAATGGTTGTTAGGACCGCTTTCCGATCGGATTGGCCGCCGTCCGGTACTGATTGCGGGAGCGCTAATTTTTACGCTCGCCTGCGCTGCCACATTGTTCACCACCTCGATGACGCAATTTCTGGTCGCCCGTTTTGTGCAGGGCACCAGCATCTGTTTTATCGCCACCGTCGGCTATGTCACGGTGCAGGAGGCATTTGGGCAAACAAAGGCTATTAAGCTGATGGCGGTAATCACCTCCATTGTGCTGGTGGCGCCGGTTATCGGCCCGCTTTCCGGAGCAGCGCTGATGCATTTTGTACACTGGAAGATCTTGTTTGCCATTATCGCCGTCATGGGGCTTATCGCACTCATTGGACTCACGTTAGCAATGCCAGAAACCGTCCAGCGTGGCGCGGTGCCGTTCAGTGCGCGCAGCGTCTTACGTGATTTTCGCGACGTTTTCCGCAACCGGGTGTTCCTGTTTGGCGCAGCCACGCTGTCGTTGAGCTATATCCCGATGATGAGTTGGGTGGCAGTCTCACCGGTGATCCTCATTGATGCTGGCGGCATGACCACATCCCAGTTTGCCTGGGCGCAGGCGCCGGTGTTTGGCGCGGTGATCGTCGCCAATATGGTGGTCGTCCGCTTCGTGAAGGATCCGACCCGGCCACGCTTTATCTGGCGAGCGGTTCCCATTCAGTTGAGCGGGCTGGCGGTATTGATTGCTGGCAATTTACTGTGGCCGCACGTGTGGTTGTGGTCAGTACTGGGGACCAGCCTGTATGCGTTTGGCATTGGAATGATCTTCCCAACGTTATTCCGCTTTACACTATTTTCCAACAACTTACCGAAGGGTACGGTTTCGGCGTCGTTGAATATGGTGATCCTGACGGTGATGGCGGTTTCTGTCGAAATTGGGCGTTGGTTATGGTTCAACGGCGGCAGGATTTCGTTTCATCTGCTGGCGGTGGTGGCAGGTATTGCCGTCGTGTTCACGCTGGCAGGCTTACTGAAGCGCGTACGTCAGCATGAGGCAACCGCATTAGCCGCAGAGAGTTAACCTTCTACGAACTGCCCCCATTCGTGAACACTGATATTGTGTTTAGCGGTCGGGGGCAATCCATCATAGTGCATCTACTTTTAATCATCTGACGAGAGATAACGGAACTTCCGCATCGGGTTCATGCGTGATCCGATTACGCAGGTCGCGGCGAATCATTTCAATGACCCAAAACCAGAAAATATGCCCAATAATTTCCGACACATATTCATCAAATGGCAGCTGAGACAAGGGCGGCGAAAGATGTAGTGCGGGAATGAACATGCCATGAACTGCCACCGTCACGATTAAACCTGCCAGTACCCCCTGCCAAAGTTTAACTTTTGGAAAAATTTCAGCTGCAACGCAATACCCGACTGCAAACACTAATGAAAATATGATGTGCGTAACCATAACCGGATTAATCACATGTTCAGAAAAGGTATAGACCGTTTGCGTGGGATCAATCCCCAAATAGTCTCTGAGAAAAAGGTACGGAGGATTAAACTCATTTCTTCCCAGAGAAAATGTCCTGGGTGGAAGAGGAACTTCGGCCCCCCACTTAACAAATGCAGAAAGTACGCCAGACACGATGCCGACTAACACGGCAACGCCATAATGGCGGCGTTCAGTTGGTGTCCTCGTGAATAAATCTTTCAGCTTCATAACTCATCATCCCCTCTGTGCCAGTAACCCTAAAAATCAGTAACTATGCTATCCAGGAGGGATGATAAAAATTGTGATTAAGATTATCTTTGATAAAAAATGATCTAAAATGACTAATTATGAGTTAATTTGATTGTAAATATAACGTCACCGCGTATGTCATGCAGGCGTTTTATCCGGCCTACTGGCTTACGTAGGCCGGATAAGGATCAACGCCATCCGGCAGCGAGTCTGTCACCTCACGCGATGCGCGCAAACCCCGCTTCCAGATCGGCAATCAGATCGTCAACATCTTCCAGACCAATATGCACCCTGACCAGCGTGCCGCTGAAATCAACCTCTCCGGCCGGGCGAATGCTGTTCAGCTCTTCCGGTTGATTCGCCAGAATGAGTGACTCAAAACCGCCCCAAGAATAGGCCATATGGAACAGCGAGAAATTATCGAGGAAATTCGCCATCTGCTCGTCGGTCAGTCTCTTTTTCAGCACAAACGAGAACAGGCCTGAGCTTCCGGCAAAGTCACGTTGAAAATACTCGTGTCCCGGACATTCCGCTAATGCAGGATGATTCACCCGCGCCACTTCCGGCCTTGCCGACAGCCAGCGAGCAATGTGAATACTGCTCTCCTGATGCTGCTTCAGACGTACCGCCAGCGTACGTAATCCGCGGCTACCGTTGTAGGCTGTGTCGGCATCCAGCGTTTGCCCCATCAGATAGGAGTTCTCTCGCAAACGGTCCCAACAGCGGGCGTTAGACACCGCCGTTCCCAGCATGCCATCCGAATGGCCTATGGTGTACTTGGTTCCTGCCTGAATGGAAATATCCACCCCGAAATCCAGTGCTTTGAAGAGAACACCCGCCGCCCAGGTATTGTCGATCATAATGACAATCTCCGGATTCACCGCGCGAATAGCCTTCACCATTCCCGGTACATCCTGGACTTCCATCGTGATAGAACTTGGTGATTCGAGGAACACCACCTTCGTTTCCGGACGCAGAAGATCAACGATCCCAGCCCCAATCAACGGATCGTAATACGTTGTTTCTACGTTAAATTTACTCAGGATCTTATTGCAAAAATCCTGAGTTGGCTCGTAGGCTGCGCCCGTCATCAAAATATGATCGCCGCTTTGGACGAACGCCAGAATCGCATTGGTCACCGCTGCGGCTCCACACGGATACAGCGCGCAGCCGACACCGCCTTCCAGCTCACTCATGGCTTTCTGGAAGGCAAAATGCGTATAGGTTCCGCGACGACCGTAAAACAGTTCGCCGTTAGCACGGTTGGCGGTGGCAAATTTCTTATCCTTCACGGTATCGAACACCAGCGAAGAGGCGCGTTGGATCACCGGATTCACCGCTCCCTGGGTATAGCGTTTGTCGCGACCAGCAACGACCAGATGCGTTTCAAGCTTCATAGCGTCTTTCATAACTTCTCCTGTTCTTAATCCGTGTGAAAACCTATACCACCGCAGCAGTAGAGTTTATTTCAGTGTTGGTCTGCTTTTTTCCAGCGAACCGTTCGACAATCTGTGCCGCATTCAAATCATGGATGACGTTAATCAATGTAGCTGGCGCATCGGTAATGGTGCCCAGTACCACCAGCATCGGGATCGCTTCCATCGGCAGACCCAACGTGGTGACGATAAAGATCTCGCCAAGGAACGCCCCACCGGGTACGCCGCCGACGATAATGGCGGAGAGCACCGCAATCAGCATCGTCAGGAAGAAGGTTTCGGTGGTGAACTCCATACCCAGCACGGAATAGATAAAGACAATTTTCAGTGCGGCTATCATCGCCACGCCGCCTTTATTCAGGTTCACCAGCAGCGGAATAGAGACATCAACGATTTCCGGGTTGATCCCCATCGCTTTACCGGCGCGCAGCGTCACCGGGAGCGTACCCAGCGAAGAACAGGTCCCCAGCGCGGTTGCAGAGGGTTCAATCGCGTTACGCCAAAAGGCTTTCACCGCCGGAATACCGCCGCCAATGTACGAATAGAGAATAGAGCCAAAAACAAAGTAGACCAGCGTAGCAACCATAAACAGGCCAATGGCGCGGGCAAAGGTTAGCAGCAGAGCAGAGTCCTGGCTGGCCATGGTGGCGGCGAAGTAGCAGCCCAGACCAATCGGCGCAACCTTCATGATGATTGAGACGATCTTCATGATCACCGTGTTGGCATCTTCCAGCAGTGAGGCAATGCGTTTCCCAGCCTGATCCGATTGGCCAATCGCCACACCCGCAATGATCGCCATCACGATCAGCGCCAGGATATTGGACTTAGAAAACAGTCCAATAAAATCGCTGGTGGTAATCATGCTCACAAAATCCATCTTGCCGCTGCCCGCCTGCACGGACTGCGAGAGATCGATAGTGACGCCCTGCGCCGGGTTATACCAGAGCGCCAGCGCGACGATCCCGGCCGCCGGAATAAAGGCCATCGCGATCGAAACAATAAAGATAATCGCCATAATGCGTCCCAGCCTTTTCAGGTCGGTCATACTGGCGATCGAAGACATAACGCTGATCCCCACCAGCGGCACAATAATCATAAATAACAGGTTTAAGAATATCTGACCTATTGGCTGGAGTTTACCTGCTAACGATGGGGCATAAATACCTAATAAGCCGCCAATCACCAGAGCAACTAATAAAATAATCGACGATCTGTAGGGTTCGAGTCGTGACCACATAATCGGTACCTTTAGAATAATAATTAATGAGATTAAATTCACAATGTGATGAGTTGCCGTTGCGCCTCCTGTTATTTTGTGACGTAACTCACCTAAGTTGTTATTTTTTCATTTTGCCAGTAAGTTGTTTCCTGTGATTCAATAGTTGCATGTTTAAAAGCCGAATGTAACGGCCTATTCGTACCGTTTTTGCAAATCACTTGTGAATTAAAGGAAACTATGAGTACGCCGATTTCACTCAAGCATCTGGAATTTTTTACGAAAATCGTCGATTGCGGGGGGCTGTCGGAAGCCGCGACGCAGCTCAATGTCTCGCCGTCTGCGGTCAGTAAAAGCCTGGCCGCGATGGAAGACACGCTGGGGACGACGTTAATTAAACGCACCACCCGCAGTATTACCCTGACCGACGCCGGGCAATATCTCTTCAACCGCGCTAATAAGCTTTTGAAAGAATTCGATGAAACGCTGAATACCACTTCCGGTTATTACCACAGTCCACAGGGTGAATTACGTATAACCTGCTCAATTGCGTTTGGTTATTCCCGACTGGTGAACCTGGTGGATAAATATCGCGCTCAGTTCCCGGATGTGAATTTATATATCGATCTCAACGATAACTTCGTGAATCTGAACGAAACGGATTTCGACATCGCTCTGCGCATTTCTACCGCGCCGCCGCAGAACTATGCCATGCGCAAGCTGGTGCCTGTCCGCTGGGCGTACTGCGCCTCACCCGGCTACCTTGCCAAAAAAGGCATGCCCCAGCGCCGCAGCGATCTGGTCAACCATGATTGCCTGGTGTATCCGGGTCTCACGCCAGTGCTGAAAGTGGCTGATGAACATGATCGTCTGCATCAACTCAAACTGCATATGCCGATCCAGGCCAATAGCAGCCTGGTATTACTGAAGTCGGTACTGGAAGATCAGGGCGTGGCGTACTTGCCGACTTACCTGATTGGCGATCATATTCAAAAAGAAGAGATAACGCCGTTGATGCTCGACGGCACGATTACCTGTGAAACTCATGCCCTGTATGCGCTCTATTTTCCCAGTAAGTACAGCAACCCCAAGGTACGATCGTTTATCGATTTTCTGGTAGCGGAACTCGGTCCCTTACCTGCCTGGGACAACTGGATCCCGGAGTAAGATCTGGTCGCCTAAAAACGAGGGCCGCACCACATTTTTTGCACGATCCTGTCGTCTGGCTCTATTCTTAAGCCTATGAATAAAATTGCTGAACTCAAACGCGCCAAACGACTGGCGCTCTCATTGCTGCTGATTGCCGCCGCCACTTTCGTTATCACGCTGTTTCTGCCGCCTAACTTCTGGGTGCTCGGAATCAAAGCGATCGCCGAAGCGGCGATGGTCGGCGCACTGGCGGACTGGTTTGCCGTGGTGGCGCTTTTTCGCCGGGTGCCGATCCCTTTTATCTCGCAACATACGGCGATTATCCCGCGCAATAAGGATCGGATCGGGGAAAATCTCGGTCAGTTTGTGCAGGAAAAATTTCTCGACACTCAGTCCCTGGTCGCGCTGATCCGCCGCCATGAACCGGCGCTGTTGATCGGGAACTGGTTCAGCCAGCCGGAAAACGCCCGGCGTATCGGCCAGCACCTGCTGCAAATTATGAGCGGTTTTCTCGAACTGACCGACGACGCCCGCATTCAACGGCTGATCAAGCGGGCAGTGCACAAGGCCATCGATAAAGTTGATCTCTCTGAAACCAGCGCATTGATGCTGGAAAGCATGACCAAAAACAATCGCCATCAGGTGCTGCTCGACACGCTGATCGCCCAACTGATCGCCCTGCTGCAACGCGATAGCTCGCGGGCATTTATCGCCCGGCAGATCGTGCACTGGCTGGAGACCGAACATCCGCTGAAAGCGAAGATCCTGCCGACCGAATGGCTGGGCGAGCACAGCGCCGAACTGGTTTCTGACGCCGTAAACTCTTTGCTGGATGACATCAGCCACGATCGCGCCCATCAGATCCGCCACGCCTTCGATCGCGCGACGTTTAAGCTCATCGATAAGCTCAAACACGATCCGGAAATGGCCGTGCGAGCGGAAAGCCTCAAAAGCTATCTGAAAGAAGACGAAGCCTTCAACCGTTATCTCGGCGAGCTGTGGGCAGACCTGCGTCAGTGGCTGAAAACCGATATCAACGCCGATGATTCTCGCGTGAAGCAGCGCATTGCCAATGCCGGGCAGTGGTTCGGTGAAACGCTGGTTGCCGACAGCGCCCTGCGCGCTTCATTGAATGGGCATCTGGAGCAGGCCGCGCATAAGGTTGCGCCGGAGTTCGCCGCCTTCCTGACGCGCCACATTAGCGACACGGTGAAAAGCTGGGATGCGCGCGATATGTCACAGCAAATTGAGCTAAACATTGGCAAAGATTTGCAGTTTATCCGCGTCAACGGCACGCTGGTCGGCGGTTCTATTGGGCTGCTGTTATATCTGCTGTCGCAAATACCTTCCCTGCTGACGCTGGCGAATCTTTAAGGGGACCACCTTGCTGGTGATGCCGCTCGCCCGTCAACTTAGCGTGCCGCGCAATATTAATCTGCTGGGAAGCGGCGCTCAGGCCATCATTAACGCCACGCTGCGTGGTGCCGTTGCGTTGTTTATTGCTGCGATTATCAGCCTCACGCAATGATATAAACAGCGATTCGCTAACCCTAAAAGGGTATAAATTCATTACCAGGTCTATTCAAACCAGTCCGTTATTTAATGTCAACATTTAATAAATGTATAAATAACCAACAAAATACTCATCAGGAAATTTATAAACTCACTTTAAAATGCGTAAAAATGGACATGTTAATTCAACATCAACACCATCTTCAGAAAACACATATATTCTGGTTTAAAAAAATCGCCCGCTTTAATAATCCTGATCGGTTTAATTTGATCCATTAAAAGCAGGCAGATGTAAAAAAGGCGTCTTACAAAAGACGCCTTTTACATATTATCACAACAAATTAGAACTGATAGGTCAGACCCGCAACAACCTGGTTGTCGCCGTCAGCGCCATCAAGCAGGTTAATTTTATAACCTACATCAGCAACCATATTTTTGTTGAAGTAGTAGTCCGTACCCAGCGCCACATATTCGGTCAGATCATTATTATTGTTGTCACGCGTATGGACATAAGCCACGTTCGGACGCAGACCAAAATCAAACACATACGCAGCCATTGCTTCAAAGTGCTCAGCTTTGTCCGCATCCTGAATCAGGTTGTGGGACTCACCATACATCGTCGCTACGTAGATGGCGTTAGCATCATACTTCAGGCCAGCACCCCAGAACTCTGCGTTTTCGCCATCCCAACCATTCTGTTTCTGCTGAGCAGTCACTGAACTGGTGGTGTAGGCCGCAATCGCAGACACGCCGGAATCGGCGATATTATCGTAGCCCAGGGAGAAGCCGTAGCCATTGCCATGCTGTTTCGTTGGATCCTTATCGGTATCATCCTGACCCTGATATTGCGCGCCAAGGCTCAGGCCATCAACGGCACCAAACAGATTTTTGGTGCGGAGTGTTGCAACGCCAGAAGTGCGTGTAGTAAGGAAGCGGTCAGTATTTTCATAGGAGTCACCGCCGAACTCTGAAAGAGTGTCAGTGTAAGCTCCCACGTCGTAAGCGATACCGTAGTTACGACCGTAGTCAAAGCTAACGTCATGGCCATAATCCAGACCAGCAAACGCCAGACGTGTATTAACACCATTCTGAGAACCTTCTGCTTTAGCGGCATCAAACTGACTTTCAAACTGACCATAGCCAGTCAGTTGATCGTTGATTTGAGTCTCACCGCGAAAACCCAGACGTGCGTAGGTGCCGTCAGCATCGGTGCCGTCAGTCCAGGAGTGGACCGCTTTTACTTTGCCGTACAAATCAAGTTTGTTGCCATCTTTATTATAAATTTCCGCTGCATGAGCGGAAGTGATGCCTAATGCCATCACTGCTAATACCACTGCTGACTTTTTCATATTTTTACTCACTTTTAATTGTGAATTTTGCTATCAACTTTGTTATGAAGGCAGAAAGTCCTCATAAAAAAGCCCCCTGAATACCAAGGGGAGAAATCAAAAACACACCAATAAAGGCAATAATGAAGTGGCAATAAATAATTCACTACTCAGATTTCATTCAAAATCCGGAATAAGGTCAGCCAGGTTTACTCTTGATTCTCACCCTGGTTAATAGAGCGATGTAGCATTAACGCCTCAGCGATAATATCTTGTTTACTTTTTCGCGTTTCAAATGCCAGCGTTCGGACATATTCCCATAGAGAATTATCAACACGGGCACTTAAAAGAACCATATCTTTTGATCGGGTACCCCTGGCTTTTCGGATATCGGGATAATCTCGAGAAGGCATCGTCATCATCTCCTGAACGCAATAAGACGCTTATGGCGATGAAATATGCAGTCAGTGTAAAAACATGTCAACGGTAAAAAACATTCACAATCGTAATAAAACTGTTAATAAAGCGAGGTAAAATGGAACGATATTTCAAGTGAAAGATAACTTGTTTATAGAATAATGTGTAATTTTAACTTTACATATATTCATTTTTATTCATTTGATTAAAAACGCATGAAGCATTGACACGAATTATCGCACTCAATCAAAACATCATTACAGCCAATAAGTTACATACCGTTATTAATGTCTACTTTTATGCGAACTGCTTGTTTTTATGTACTGTTATGCAAAGCGGTTCTACCCAAACCACTGCCGGAATCACTTTGATTCTCACTTAATGCTGACCTGTTTTGTCTAAAAATAAGCACGAAAAGGTAAAAATAAGGTAAATAACCCATTTTTTCGCATGCAAAATTAAGTTGTTTTTAATTGATATAAATCAATTTACGCCGTGTAAAGACGGCGAAAAAAACCCGGCTGAGGCGCCAGACAAAATTTTTTATGTCCAATTCAGCACGATAAAAGGGGAATAATCACGAGGGAAAGTACCACACGGACCGAAGCTGTCCGTGTGGCTGAAGAAGCGAAATCAGGCGTTAACTTTATCCAGCGGCCAGGACTCGAACAGATAGCCATCAAAGTCGATATCATCGACATTTGAAAATTCCAACAGCCGTTGTTTGACGTTTTCCAGATGCTGCCACATTGCCAGCTTCGCCGCGCGGGCGTCCTTTTTAATTAACGCCGCCAGGATCTGCTTGTGGTCGACCATCCACTCCTTACGGTAATGAGTATCATCGAGGTGGCTATGAAGCTGGATCCACATCGGGTTGTTCTCACGCCACTGCCATGACTGGCGAAATAACTCCACCAGCATGCTGTTATGCGTGGCTTCAGCAATCGCCAGATGAAACTGCATGTCACCGCTTTCTGATCCATTCGGTTCGCTGGAGGCCAGCTCACGCTCTTCCAGTTGCAACGCCTGACGCATTTTGACGATGTCTTCGCGAGTGGCCTGCAGCGCGGCAAATTCAGCGATGTTGCTTTCCAGCAACTGGCGCGCCTGCAGCAGTTCAAACGGACCGGCATCGTTGCAGTGATTTACATCCGTACTGTCGATACTCTGCGCATCCGCATTGTCGAGCACGTAGATTCCGGCGCCACGACGCACGTCCACCAGTCCTTTAATTTCCAGCATGATTAATGCTTCGCGCACCACCGTACGAGTGACATTAAGCATTTCAGCAATTTCACGCTCCGGCGGCAAACGCTCACCGGGCTGGTACGGCGTCTGGACAATCAGATCGCGGATCATGGCACCCACTTCCTGGTAGGGTCTTTGTTGAGAAGTGTTCGATTTCATCGTGTTATGTCCGTCAGAAGCGTGTAATCAGATACGGTGAATAGGTATCGAACTATAGCATTTGCGGCAAGTCAAAAACAGAAAACGGGTCAACCAAATCAGTATTTTGATTGACCCGTCATAGTTCGGGGAATTACGCGTCAGCGCTTAGCGCGGCAACACACTCACGCGCGCCCAGCTCGCACAGTTGTTGATACATGGCGATAACCGTCTCAACAAAGTCGGCGTTTTCCGCTAAATCATGGCCAAAAATCCCGCTCAGCCCCAGCAGCGCCGTCACACGTTCAGCCCCCTGGTACTGTTGGTTAATACGCTGGAATTCAGCCAGCATTGGGTCAACAACATCAATGGCCTGCCCCTGCTCATCCACGCCGTGGGTATAACGCATCCAGCCCGCGACGCCAAGCGCCAGGTGACGCCAGTCGCTGCCGTTTTGCAGGTGCAGACGCACCGGATCCAGCAGGCGCTGCGGCAGTTTCTGGCTGCCATCCATCGCAATCTGCCAGGTGCGGTGGCGCAGAGACGGGTTGCTAAAACGTTCGATCAGCAGCGTCGCATAGGCGTTGAGATCGGTGCCTTCCGGCATAGCCAGCGTCGGCGCCTGTTCCTGCATCATCAGCGCAAACGCCGCTTTGCGATACGCGGGATTGGTCATGGTATCGGCGATAGTTTCATACCCGCCAAGATAGCCCAGATACGCGAGGAAAGAGTGGCTGCCGTTAAGCATGCGCAATTTCATCATTTCAAACGGCACTACATCGGCAACGAACTGCGCGCCGACTTTATCCCAGTCCGGGCGACCGTTGACGAAGTTGTCTTCAATCACCCACTGACGGAACGGCTCACAGGCGATAGCACATGGATCGTAAACGCCCAACTGGTCGGCAATTTCCTGCAACGTTTCTGGCGTCGCTGCCGGAACAATGCGGTCTACCATGGTGCATGGGAAGGTGGCGTTAGCTGCAATCCACTCCGCTAACTGCGGGTCGCGCGCCTGCGCCAGGCCCAGCACCGCGACTTTCGCCACATGACCATTTTCACGCACGTTATCGCAGGACATCACGGTAAAGGCCGCCAGCCCCTGCTCGCGACGCAGATGCAACGCCTGTACGATGTACCCAATCGCCGATTTCGGCGCGGTCGGGTTCGCCAGATCGTGCTTAATCAGTGGGTTATTGAGATCTAACTGGCCGCTGGCAGCGTCGGTGCAGTACCCTTTTTCCGTGACCGTCAGCGAGACAATCGCCGTCTGCGGGCGCGCCATGGCCTGTAAAATACCGTCGCAACCGTCAAGATCCGGGTGCAGCGCTTCTTTCATCGAGCCAATCACTTTCAGCACGGTGTTGTCCGCGCCCTTTTCCGCCACGGTATACAGCAGTTGCTGCTTGCGCAGATTTTCAATCAGTACGCAGTCGTTACCCGGCATCAGGTTAACTTCACAGATACCCCAGTCGCTGTCGGTGGTTTCTAAGAGATGGTGGGTGTACAGCGCCTGATGTGCGCGGTGAAAAGCACCGCATCCCAGGTGAACAATACGGGATTGCAGGCGAGAACTGTCCCACGCCGGACGCGCAACCGGCAGGTTGCTACTGGCAATTGTCGTTGTCATCGTGAACTCCAGAAGCCGTTGGAATACCAACGGAAGAGAAAAGGAAAAAGCCGGCCAGACAGGTGACCGGCAAATCTGCTTTAACGGCTGAAGAAAGCGCGCTGGATAGCCATTTCAACACCACGCACTTCCGCCAGCCCTTTCAGGCGACCAATCGCGGAGTAACCGGGGTTGGTTTTCTTTTTCAGATCGTCAAGCATCTGATGACCGTGATCCGGTCGCATGGGGATCAGATCCTCTTTGCCCTCAGCTTTACGACGTTGCTCTTCTTCGACGATCGCTTTCACCACTTCGTACATGTCAACGTCGCCGTTAAGATGCGCCGCTTCATGGAAGGTTTTCGGGTTATCTTCACGCAGCGTGGAGCGCAGATGGGTGAAGTAAATGCGCGGACCAAACTGTTTGATCATGTCAACCAGGTCGTTGTCCGCACGAACACCGTAGGAGCCGGTGCACATGGTAAAACCGTTCGCCATGCTGCTGACCGTATCCACCATCCACTGCATATCTTCCACGGTGGAAACAATACGCGGCAGGCCGAGGATCGGGCGCGGCGGATCGTCCGGGTGTACCGCCATACGCACACCAGCTTCTTCTGCCACCGGAATGATCGCTTTCAGGAAGACGGCAAAATTCTCGCGCAGCGCGGCTTTATCGATATCTTTGTAACGCTCAAGATGCTGACGGAACTGATCGAGGGTATAGCCTTCTTCCGCACCCGGCAGACCGGCGATGATATTGCGGGTCAAACGCGCTTTGTCTTCATCGCTCATGGTTGCGAAGCGTTCATTGGCCTGAGCAATCTCTTCGGCGGTGTAGTCTGCTTCCGCGCCCGGACGTTTGAGGATATGCAGCTCAAAGGCGGCAAATTCAATCTGGTCAAAACGCAACGCTTTGGAGCCGTCCGGCAGGACGTATTCCAGATCGGTACGGGTCCAGTCGAGAACCGGCATAAAGTTATAGCACACGGTACGAATGCCGCACTGGGCCAGGTTACGCAGGCTCTGCTGGTAATTGGCGATCCACTGCTGATAGTTGCCAGAACGAGTTTTAATGTCTTCGTGGATCGGCACGCTTTCGACGACCGACCAGACCAGGCCCGCCTGCTCAATAATCGCTTTGCGCTTTAGGATCTCATCAACCGTCCACACTTCCCCGTTCGGGATATGGTGCAAAGCGGTGACAACGCCCGTGGCACCCGCCTGACGCACATCCGCTAAGGTGACCGGATCGTTAGGGCCATACCAGCGCCATGTCTGTTCCATGTTTTGTTCCTCGTTTACATTATGGACTCGACGATATGGCGCATAAATTCCTCCTTTTGGTATTACATGTCAACCTCAATGGCAAAATTGGTTAACCAAATCACAATGAAAGCCGTTTTGATCCTATGAACGGCGCAAAAATACACGGTGAATATGTAAACATGTAACGCAATGTGACATCTATCGCATCAATGGTTAACCAATATATGTAACATCTCAACCAAAATCATAATGGTTCAACCAAAAGAAGGTAGACGTTTTATGCACGTTCTCAATATTCTGTGGGTCGTATTCGGCATCGGTCTGATGCTGGTACTTAATCTAAGATTCAAAATAAACTCGATGGTCGCCCTGCTGCTGGCGGCGCTCTCAGTCGGCATGCTGGCGGGTATGGATTTAATGGAGCTGCTGCACACCATGAAATCCGGTTTCGGCAGCACGCTGGGAGAGCTGGCGATTATCGTGGTATTCGGGGCGGTCATCGGTAAGCTGATGGTTGATTCCGGGGCGGCGCATCAGATTGCCCATACGCTCCTGGCGCGCCTCGGCCTGCGCTATGTGCAGTTGTCGGTGATCATTATTGGTCTGATCTTCGGCCTGGCGATGTTCTATGAAGTAGCGTTTATTATGCTGGCGCCGCTGGTGATCGTTATTGCTGCGGAAGCGAAGATCCCGTTCCTCAAGCTGGCGATCCCCGCCGTTGCCGCCGCCACCACCGCGCACTCCCTGTTCCCGCCGCAGCCTGGCCCGGTGGCGCTGGTTAATGCCTACGGCGCTGACATGGGCATGGTCTACATCTACGGTATTCTGGTAACCATTCCGAGCGTAATCTGCGCCGGACTTATCCTGCCGAAATTCCTCGGCAACCTCGATCGTCCGACGCCGTCATTCATGAAAGCCGACGTCCCGGTTGACCAGAACAATCTGCCGTCATTCGGCGTGTCTATTCTGGTGCCGCTGATCCCGGCGATCATCATGATCTCCACCACCATCGCCAACATCTGGCTGGTAAAAGGGACACAAGCATGGGAAGTGGTCAACTTCCTCGGCTCTTCACCGATTGCAATGTTCATCGCCATGATTGTTGCCTTCGTGCTGTTTGGTACCGCGCGTGGTCATGATATGCAATGGGTCATGAACGCCTTTGAAAACGCGGTGAAAAGTATCGCGATGGTGATCCTGATCATCGGCGCGGGCGGCGTACTGAAGCAGACCATCATCGACACCGGCATTGGCGATACCATCGGTATGTTGATGTCGCACGGCAATATTTCCCCGTACATCATGGCGTGGTTGATAACCGTATTAATTCGTCTGGCAACCGGTCAGGGCGTGGTCTCAGCCATGACGGCGGCGGGAATTATCAGCGCAGCCATCCTCGACCCGGCAACCGGTCAACTGGTGGGCGTCGATCCGGCGTTACTGGTGCTGGCAACGGCGGCAGGCTCCAACACCCTGACCCACATCAACGATGCCTCGTTCTGGCTGTTCAAAGGCTACTTTGACCTGTCGGTGAAGGATACGCTGAAAACCTGGGGTCTGCTGGAACTGGTAAACTCCGTGGTGGGTTTGATAATCGTGTTGATCATCAGCATGATTGCATAACGTCTGTCCCGCTCTGGCCAGTAGCGCCAGAGCGGTTTTCCATCCTGTCTTAGCAATCCTCAATAATCAGATACACTGCCTTCACCGGGCCATGCACCCCAACCACCTTGATAAGCTCAATATCCGCCGTCGAACTGGGTCCACTGATAATGTTAATGCACGACGGCATCCGCTCACCGGCCTGCGCTTTCTGATGCAGTTTTTCCGCCAGCTGCGCTACGCGCGGCAGGATGGTGCTTTTACGCAGCACGAAAATCGACGACTCCGGCAACAGGCTCAGGGAACGCCCGCGCTCCGGCGCGGAAAACAGCACCACACCGCCGGACTCGGTCAGGCCATACTCGGCATAGACCACGCCGACTTTCGCCTGCTCGGCCTGGGTAATATTTTCGCTACCGCGCGCCGGGTCCCAGACCACAGCGTTGCATGCCTGCTGTAAGCGTTCGGTAATGCCCAGTTCCACCAGCCGACTGTCGCCGCTCAGTACCACCGGTTGTGGCCCCAGTTCCTCACACAGGCGGAGCGCCGCGTCTGCGGCCTGATCCTCGCGGGTCAGTTCGCAGCGGGCCA
Source organism: Citrobacter sp. wls717 (assembly GCF_005280955.1). NCBI lineage: Bacteria > Pseudomonadati > Pseudomonadota > Gammaproteobacteria > Enterobacterales > Enterobacteriaceae > Citrobacter > Citrobacter sp. wls717. Next base: position 195,984 of record NZ_SZWW01000006.1, on the reverse strand, counting down.
GCATCACCTCGCTGGCAAACTGGATAAACGCCTCGCAGCGCTGCCCGGGGCTCAGTTCGGTCAGGCGCTCGTTGGCATAGTTGTTAACCGGCGCGGCATCCGCGTGCGGTTCGAAACGCAGCGGGCGACCCAACGCCTGGGCGACGGTGTTTAAAAATGCGGTACGGTTATCCATTTTTTTTCTCCTGCGCCTGATGTTTCTTAAACCAACTGCGGAAACTCTCGCCGTCAGCATCAGGCAGATCGCGCGCCTCCATCCAGTCTCCAATCGCGCCAACCTTAAGCGGCGTTTTACCGCCATTGATAAACCAGCTCGCCGCGTGGGCCCCGGCCATCATGCCGACCTTCCACAGCCCTGGATGGCTGTTAGCATAAGCGAACATTTTGATCGCCCGTCGCTCGGCTTTCGGGGTAATGCCCTCCTCGGCCATCACCCGGCGATGCCGCAGGATCAGTTTTGACAGCGGGATCCGCACCGGACAGACGCTGTCACAGGCCGTGCACAGTGAACAGGCATACGGCAGGTCTTTAAAATCTTTATAGCCGCCGAGCAGCGGAGAGATCACTGCGCCGATGGGACCTGGATAGATGGAGCCATAGCCATGCCCGCCGATATGACGATACGCCGGACAGGTGTTCATACAGGCTCCGCAGCGGATGCAGCGCAGCACATCACGAAACGCTGAGCCCAGCACCTGCGAGCGCCCGTTATCGACAATCACCAGATGAAATTCTTCCGGTCCGTCAACGTTATCCGCCTCACGCGGGCCGGTCAGCCAGGTGTTGTAGCCCGTCAGGCGTGCGCCCACGGCGCTACGCGCCAGCATAGTGATCAGCACATCCACATCGGCAAACGTCGGGGCGATACGCTCCATACCCATCACCGCAATGTGCGTTTTCGGCAGCGTGGTGCACATGCGCGCGTTGCCTTCGTTGGTCACCAGACACACCGAGCCGGTTTCCGCCACGGCAAAGTTGCAGCCGGTAATGCCGATTTCGGCACTCAGGAAATCTTCGCGGATCTTCTGGCGAATGAATAAGGTCATGGCTTCCGGCGTTTCCGGGCCGTCGTAACCCAGACGTTCGTTCAGCACACGGCGAATCTGATAGCGATCTTTATGAATGGCCGGGACCACGACGTGCGAAGGCGGATCCTGATCCAGTTGCAGGATGTATTCGCCGAGATCGGTTTCGATCACCTGAATTCCGGCATCCTGCAGCACATGATTGACGCCGATCTCTTCGGTCACCATCGACTTGGACTTCACCACCTTCTTCGCATTTTTATTCTGTGCGACCTGCAGAATGTAGCGGGTAGCCTCTTCTTTGGTTTTGGCGAAATAGACGTGCCCGCCGTTTTGCGTCACTTTCTCGGAGAGTTGATACAGGTAAGCGTCGAGATTGCTCAGAACGTGATCGCGGATCTGGCTGGCACGATCGCGCCAGTCTTCCCAGTGGCCTAACTCCTCGACCATTTTCTGTCGATTCGCGCCGATACGCTCCTGCGCATTGGCCACGGCTTTGCGCATGATTGGGTCTTCAATCTGCTGACGAATGCGCAGTTTAAATTCTACATCGCTGGTTTTTATCGACATTTCTTTCCCCTCAGCGGCTCATCAGCACTTCAGCAATATGCATCACTTTGACCGGCTGACCTTCCCGTTGCAGTCGACCGCCAATGTTCAGCAGGCAGCTGACATCTGCGCCAATCAAGTATTCCGGCTTCGCATCCATCAGATGAAAAACTTTCTCTTTCACCATCTCGCCGGATATTTCAGCCATTTTGACCGAGAATGTTCCGCCAAAGCCGCAGCAGGTGTCCTGATCGGCAAACGTCAGCAGCTCCAATCCGCGCACGTTTTTCAGCAGTGTGAGCGGCTCTTCCTTCACACCCAGCTTGCGGGTCAGGCTACAGGAGGGGTGATATACGGCGCGGCCATGCAGACTGGCGCCGACATCCACCACGCCCAGTTTGTTGACGATAAAGGAAGTGAGATCCTGCATACGCGCGGCAACGTTCTCAGCACGGATCGCCCACTCAGGTTCATCGGCCAGATAGGTCGGGTAGCTTTTTACCGCATAGGTGCAGGAGCCTGCCGGAGAGATAATCGGATCGTCGTTGTCTTCCAGCGCGGCGATCAGGTTTTTCATCCCGGGGATCGCTTCTTTGATGTAACCGCTGTTGATGGCTGGCTGACCGCAACACCCTTGCTTCTCGGGGAAATTCACGCGACAACCCAGTTTTTCCAGCAGCAATACGGAGTCTCGTGCCATCCGTGATTTCAGTGCGTCACCAATGCAGGTAACAAAGAAATTTACATTCACAATAACCACTCCATTGCTTCATTTCTGTTTATTGCGCTTGATATTGCTATATCAAGCAAAGGTTCAATCGTGTTTCACACCCAGTTTTTCGGTTTGCTCGTTTTACTAATGCCTGGGTTCATAATGATGCTCAGATCGTTTTCCTTTGATGGCGATTCTCCGTTTCTTATATCAGGACAATCGCAAATGTCTGTATTTTAATTTGTATGACAAAACAAAATAATCCCCTAATCGACTCGGACATGCAATACCCAGGTTTATTTATTTCGGCATCGCTCACATTTTTATATTTAAAACCGCAGCATTATTAACACCTTAAGAATAGTTTCAGGAGATAACTATTCTCGTAACTACCATTATCAAACATGTTGTTAAATAACTACTTATAGGTATTTCGCTTACTCTTAAGTATATTTACTCGACATTAAATTTTAATTAAAAGATTACAATAGTTACAAAACCACAAATCATAATTACTTTATCCACTGAAGCGATTCAGTTTACAGCTTTTATTAATCCAGCAATGTAGCCTCCCCGCCATAAATATAAATCAGGTTTAATAAACCAATCGGGAATAGCAATGAACGAATATTTTATGTTTGCCCTGGCACTCTCTCCGTTACTACTGATGGTATTTTTAATATTAAAACTAAAAATGGCCATCCATTATTCCGTGCTAATCTCTTTAGTTTTCACCGCCGCGTTATCAGCACTATTCTGGGGAATGCCCGTACAGAATCTGAAAGCCGCAATAGGCTATGGCGCACTGAAGGGATTATGGCCGATCGTGATAGTGATCCTCGGCGCTATCTTCAGTTATAACGTCATGCAGGCGACCAAAGCGCTGGATATTCTGCGTGATATTCTCGCCAGCATTAGCGAAGATAAGCGTATTCAGGTGCTGCTGATTTCATGGTGCTTTGGCGGATTCCTTGAAGCTGCGGCGGGTTATGGTACGGCGGTCGCCATTCCAATCGGCATTCTTATTGCGCTCGGATTCAACCCGCTGAAGGCGGCGATCGCCTCTCTGGTTGCAAATACCGTTCCCACCGCATTCGGCGCGGTCGGGATCCCGGTTTCTATTCTGGCAGAACAGGTTAATCTGCCGGTTTATACCTTAGGCGGAACTATTATTCTGCAACTGGCGCTGTTTAATATCCTGCTGCCGTTTGTCATTGTCTGCATAATTGGCGGTGGCCTGAAAGCCATTCGCGGCGTATTTCTGATCACGCTGATGTGCGGCATCACCACGCTGGTTCCGCAATATTTTGTTGCTATCCATCTTGGCGCGGAATTGCCTGCCTTTGCCGGGAGCCTGGTCAGCCTGTTTGCCGTCGCGATAGTCAGCCGCCAGCGCAAAGGAAAAACCGATCCCGAATGGCGCATTGAGGTCAGTCATACCCGCGAAACCACGCCGCGCTCGGCAAAAGTGTTGTTCCGCGTGGGCTCTATCTATCTGTTTATTTTTGTCTTTATCCTGCTGTGTTCACCGCTGTTCCCGACGATAAAAGCCGCGGCGTCCCAACTGGCCTCAGTACTGCATTTCACGCTCGCCGACGGCAAAACCCTGGCGCTGAAAGTGGAATGGGTGACCACGCCGGGGATGCTGATCATCTTTGCGACCATTATCGGCGGTTTTATTCAGGGGGCTTCGGCACGTGGGATGCTGGAAGTGTTTATCAAAACCATTTTCCAGCTTAAAAACTCCATTGTGGCGATTATGGCGATCGTCGCGCTGGCCACGGTGATGGATCTCAGCGGAATTATTTCCACGCTGGCCCAGTCGATTGTCGATCTGACCGGCAGCTCATACGTCTTCCTCGCCCCGGTGATTGGCGCGCTGGGCACGTTTGTGACCGGCAGCGATACCAACTCGAACATTCTGTTCGGTAAGCTGCAAACTATTGCCGCCAGTAAGCTGCATATCGATCCCAACTGGCTGGCGGCGGCCAATACCTCCGGCGCAACGGGCGGAAAAATGATTTCGCCGCAGAGCATCGCCATCGCAGTTTCTGCCACCAAAATGGACGGTCAGGCCAACCAGATAATGTCTGGCACCATGAAATACTGCTGCGCCTACATTGTGATCCTCGGCCTGAAAGTCGGTCTCTTTTATTACTGGTTTATGGCGTAACCCGTTGTCAACCCCGCCAAATTCGCGGCAATCGTATTTGACGATGCAGTGACCATAAAGGTTTACACCGCCCCGGGATCGGAACGAGGTGACAGGCTTTACGATTTGTCGGCGCTGACTAAAATAGCGCCGATGTTTCAAATCGAGGATTGTTGTTATGTTGTTCTGGAAAAAGATGGTGAAGAAGTTCGACGCCTTTTCTGCGTTGATCCCACCACGCTACTTCCGCGTGTAATGTCTGCGTTTCACGCTCATTTGTCGGCCGGATAAGGCGCAAGCGCCGCATCCGGCAACTGGCCCCCCTTTCACTTGCGCAGCCCGCACGCTCTTAACACCCTGACCCACAGACGAAGCCACGCAAAACGGTAGACCAGCGGATGCTGAAATCGTAGCAATGTCAGAAACATAGAGCCTCCTTGCGGCGCTACAGTACCGTTGCCTGATAGCGAATCTGCGGCTCCATTATCTGGTGACGCGCGTCTATCAGCCGCAGTTCATACGAGTCGCGCTCTTTCGTTAGTCGCATCACCGCGTCAACAACACTGGTGGTCCGCTCCAGCGCCAGCTTGTCATCATAACCATTGAGCAGTGAGGCCAGCATCACGCTGCAAATCAGATCCCCAACGCCCACCGGCATTTTGGCAAAGCTATACAGCGGCCGGGCGATGTGTAACGTCTGTTCCGCCGTCACCAGCAGCATTTCAAACGCCTGTTTGTCACGCGAGCAGTCGCCGAGATGCTTCACCAGTACCTTCTTCACTCCCCATGCCACCAGCTGCTGCGCCGCTTCCACCACCTCGTCAAAACTACGCAGTTGTCTGCCCGTCAGCACGCCCAGCTCATAGAGATTCGGCCCCATTATGTCGGCCAGTTGAATGGCGTCATCGACAAAAAAGGACTCCACGCCCTGCGCGACAATGCAGCCTTTTTGCGGGTCGCCCATTACTGGATCGCAAAAATAGAGCGCCTGCGGATTACGCTGGTGAATGGTGGTGACCGCGTGCTTGACCTCTTCGCAATGGCGTTTATCTCCAAGATACCCTGACAATACGGCATCACATTGCGCCAGCTTTTGCAGGTCATCCAGCCCGCTGATGATGGCGCTCAACTCGCCGTGCGGCATCGCCATGCCCTGCCACATCCCGTACTGGGTGTGGTTGGAAAACTGCACGGTGTAAAACGGCCAGACATCGATCCCCGAAAGCTGCATCGGCAACACGGCGGCTTTATTTCCGGCATAGCCATAAACGACTGACGACTGAACAGACAACACGTTTTTCATTTTGACTCCGTCTAACGAAACGTTGGCAGTAGACCAAATACGTCGAGAACAACCGTCAGATAAACAATCGCCCCACAGACAATCACCAGATTGAGCACGGTGTTATTACACGGCGCGGTATAGCTGGCGGTCGGAAAACGTTTCCGCGCCGCTTTCACCAGGAACGGCGGCAGGATCACGCTCCAGATGGTAAAGGCCAGACCGGCGTAACCAATCGCGTGCACAAAACCGTTCGGGAAGAAGAAGCACACGGCGGCTGGCGGGAAGTAGGTCACCAGCGCGGTTTTCAGGCGGCCCATGCCGTCATCCGGGAAATGAAACAGATCGGCGATGTAATCAAACAGGCCAAGCGTCGCCGCCAGCAGGGAACTGGCGACCGCGAAGTTGCCGAAGAAGGTCAGGATCAGATCCATATAACGGCTGGTGAACAGCCCGCTGATGGCCTCGACAAACACGTCGATATTGCCGCCTTTGGCGATAATTGGCGGGAACGAGGAACGGCTAATGTTGCCCATCGTAACGGCTAACCAGAAGATATACAGCAACAGGGCAAACAGCGTGCCGATGATAATAGAGCGCGTAATATTCGAAATCCCGCTCGTGCCATACAGCTTGACCAGGCTCGGCACGTTACCGTGAAAACCAAATGAGATAATGCAGAACGGCAGCGTCATCAGGATATACGGCAGATACTGCGAATTGGGCAGCGCCACCGCCACGCTGTCGACGAGTTTTGCCACTTCGATATGGCCCACTAGCCCGGAGAAGGTGGCAAAGAACGCCACAAATTTACCGATAATCAGCACGGTAGTGATGCGTCCAACCAGCAAGGAACTGTACCAGGCAATTGCCCCAACCAGCATACTGACGATAATCACCGAGATATTTGCCGGAAAACGTACGCCGCTGTATTTGAATACGGTTTGCGCCATCACCGCCGATGAACCGGAGATATAGGCATAGGTCAGAATATACAGCACAAAGCCGAAAGCGATACCCACCACAATATTCCACTTACGGCCTAATAAATCCTGGGTAAAGGTATTAAAACTGGCACCAGCGCCATAATGCAGGTTAACTTCAACCAGCATCAGGCCGGTTAATAACATCATGATGGCAATAAAGAGAAGAATAACCGACGCACCGGGGAACCATACGCCAGCCATCGCAATCGGCAGGGAAAACATTCCGCCACCCACTACGGTCGCGATAACCAACATGGTTCCGCTAATCAGTCCGGGGGTACTACTCTGTCGCTCAATGGCATTAATATCCATGATAAATGTTCCTGTAGACTATTCGTTATAATTACAGCTGTCATTTGTACATCATGCGGATAATAAAAATGTCGGAGTCAGGGTTTACTTTTTATAGTTCTGTCACGGTAACGGACACCGCAAAGGCTTCCTGTTCATGGAAAAAGAAGACAAAAAAGCCCCATCGCCAGATGGGGCCATAATGATTATTTAGATATAATCAAAGCGTGCGGTAAAGAAACGCAACTGCTTCGGCTCGTATATAAACTTCAGCCCGCGAATATCTTCTTTGTGCTGGTAAAGTTTAATAATACCGTCGGCCACCACATCCATATGTGCGTAGGTATAAACGCGACGTGGAATCGTCAGACGCACGGTTTCCAGTTTCGGTCTGTGGTGTTCGCCGGTCACGTTATTACGACCCGCAGAGATAATTCCGCGCTCCATACTACGTACACCAGTTTCTACATAGATGCTGGCAGCCAGGCTTTGCGCCGGGAACTCGTCCTGCGTCAGATGCTCGCAGAAGCGGCGCGCATCGAGGAATACCGCATGACCACCCACCGGTTCAACAATCGGTACGCCAGCAGCTTTCAGCTTGTCGCCCAGGTAGCGAACCTGCTTCACGCGGTGCTCAATGTACTCATACTGCATGGCTTCGCGCAGACCAATCGCCATGGCTTCCATGTCGCGTCCGGCCAGGCCGCCGTAGGATGGCATCCCTTCGTACACCACGACTAACTCTTTGGCAGCAGAGAACATTTCGTCATCATTCATGCACAGGAAGCCGCCGATATTCACCAGACAGTCTTTTTTACCACTCATGGTACAACCGTCGGCGTAGCTGAACATCTCATGCACGATCTCTGCAATGCTCTTGTTCTCAAAGCCCTGCTCTTGCTCTTTGATAAAGTAGGCGTTTTCTACGCAGCGGGTGGCGTCGTAGAACACTTTAATGCCGTGTGCTTTTGTCAGTTCACGTACCGCACGCATGTTAGCCATCGATACCGGCTGCCCGCCCGCGAGGTTAACCGTCACCGCCAGGCAGATATAGGCAATATTCTCGGCGCCTTTTTCATCAATCAGCTTTTGTAATTTTTTAAGATCGATATCACCTTTAAATGCAATATTCAGACCGGCATCGTGCGCTTCGTCACGAACGATATCGACAAACACCGCGCCATTTTTTTCCTGGTGATAACGGGTAGTGGTGAAATACATATTCCCGGCAACATATTGCCCAGGTTTAATAGCCAGCTGCGATAACAGGTTTTCAGCGCCGCGGCCCTGGTGAGTCGGAACAATATGTTTAAAGCCAAACAGTTCCTGAACCGTTCTTTCCAGATGGTAGAAGTTTTCGCTGCCCGCGTACGCTTCATCACCCATCATCATTCCGGCCCACTGCTTGTCGCTCATTGCGTTGGTGCCACTGTCGGTCAGCAGGTCAATATAAATATCTTTCGAATTTAACAGGAAAGTATTGTAACCCGCTTCCTGCATTTTCTTAAGGCGTTCATCACGCGGGATCATAGATACAGTTTCAACGCTTTTAATACGGAAGGGTTCTGCCGGATAATTCATTTTGTTTCTCCAGTAACAGTGGTCATGTACGTATTAATGTGAAGTAAAGCATACCTGGTTCATCAATAAAGTCTGATGAAATATAACTATTCGCCTCCTGAGCCAGGGGGAGAAATAATGTGGAGGCACTATGCAAGATTTAATTGGTTATGGAAATAGCTCGAGCAACATTAATCACTGGCAATAATTCCAAAATCTGTAAATGTGAGTGATGCAAATCACACGTCATTTTTTTACCTATTCATATTCAACAAGTTTTTTTTGCGTGTTGTTTTGTCGTTCGCTGTTGAGCGTTACCTGCGACGGGAAATACTGAAAACTTTACTTTCCAGGCTGTTCTCATTTTGTATTGGTGAATGAGTACACCCCATTTTGTGAGAGTCGGATCACTTCACGGGTTACTATTTGTGATACACATCACTAAAAGTGTAAAGCAAAGTGTACAAATTGGTGTTGTTTCAGAGTTTGCTATTTGCTTCAGTGAGTTAGATCGCATTTTTGGCAGATATCGACAGGCGTTGTTTTCTGGAGCGCGGGGATATTCAGGCGTGTGAAAGATAATGAATAAGTACGATGAATAATACCGGATTTATTGGGATGAAGGCGTTTTCTATTTATTCCGAAAGCGTGCTATTCGCGCTTATTTCATCTTATTTACATCTGGACTTCGCCCAAGATACTGGGGTAATTTACAGGGGTTTTATTAGCGCGATGCGAAGGTGCGCCAACACCTGCGCATCGCTAATCACAGTAACTATTAAAGGGAATAGTCACCATGACTGATACGCATTGTATTGCAGTTTCATTTGATCCAGAAGTGCATGCCGCACGCACCGCCGAACCCGAAGAGTCAGAACTGATGAAGTCCCTGAGCGCCGTGGAAAAACTCTCCGCGCGCAAGCAAAAGCAGGTGCTGGAGTTTATCGGAGTGATTGCGGGGAAAGCGTCAAAGGGGTGAGCGTGTGATTGTCCTTGAGGCGCCTGCGGAGTGCCTTTACTAGCATAGTAATGTCTCATGCCCACCCTTAAGCATCAGATTCACCACATCCTTTCTCTTTATTTACTCATGAGTCCAAAGAGTCATATTAAAAATGATTTAACTCCAATCAGGCTAATCGCCGTCATCAACAAATAAAAGGACTGTTGCGAAGATAACCGAGACAAGCACCCTTGCCGGGCAAGAGTACAGAGAATTAACGCGATAAGTAGTACACCAGAAACTGAAGGGGTGAGATCTTTTAATTGGGTCAATAGATTGAAATTCATTCCGTTGCCCCTTCCTTACCAAAGCTAAATTCAATCCGTTGTCTGGTTGGATTGATACCCCCTCCAATGGCAATCAAAGCTGTAACCAATTTCTCAATTGGTCCGTCAGTTAAGTAATTACCATTAAGGCTATATCTTTTATATTGGAATTTCTTATCAAGAACACCACTGACCGCTTTCTCAATCAAGCCTTCATTATGAACCCTACCGAATGACAAACGTCCTGAATAGCCAGACTGAGCCAACGTCTGTAAAAGATAGCTAACAAATCCGACAAAATAGGGCGCAAACCACTCTCTGCGGAATAAAGCATCAAGTCGATTCACAGTGGGAAATAGATAACTGTCCAGCTCCGTGCAATCATAGTTCAGCTCAGCACCTTTAACTTCTAAATAACCATACATACGTAGGCCAAACCAAGGGAAATAGAGATGGGGATTAATTCTTCTAATCCTATCTTCTGCCGACATCCTTTTCGCCAACAAAATAGGACACCGATCCGCTCTTTGTAATGCATTAGACCACGATACAGGAACAGCCCTCCCCCAATACTCGTGATCGTAGAGATAACGATGAAGCAGGACGATATCATGTTGGTTGAGTTGCGAGATGCGGTTACTCACTACCGCTTCTGTCAAAGTTCCGGCCAACGCATTAAGTGCAGAGAGTTCAGCTAATTCAGTATGAGGAATATTATTCCTGTGCAGCTGTAATAACTCTTGTATTTCTGCCAATTTAATCCTGGCTGCTTCATCTGTCTTTTGGGGTTGTCGGGCAGTCAAGTCACCCCAGTTTTTGAAATGGAAAAACCATGCAACCATTTCCTGCGCATGTCCGAGAGGAACACCACAATGATTTCGGAGAAAACGAGCATGTTTACGAAGCTGTTCTTTCGCGGGAGGCGGGAGATCAATAAAATCATCATTGAATGCTAATTCTGAGAGCATGTCATTTCCTTTATAAAATACTCTGCGACCTGTAAACACAGAGCGGAAAAGAAAGAGTGCTCTGATATAGCGATGTTTTTGATATGCGCGATGGCAAATTTGTCTACAGGCTGACCGGTCTGCGCGAACCTTAGCTATACACTAGAAAATTATACTTTCAGTGTCAATAGTTTACTTTCCACACTGCTGGCAGTAAATCAAGGTGATGAGGCTATCTGTGTTCCAATCCTCGCCTTCTCACAAATTGACTTTTCTCATGGCATCCGGTCCCTTCCCCATACAATCATCGTTTTTTTGTGAGCTACATAGCAGTCTTCAGAGGGTAGATATGACGATGAAAAACGACAAGGCATGGATGGGAGACCTGTTAGGCGGGCCGCTGAGGAGCAGAGAAAGTCGAATCATTGCTGAACTTATGCTTACCGACCCTGATGAACAAACCAGGCAAGAGCAGATCGTTAGTCATAACATTCGTCAGGCCACCTCAGCTAATACGGCGAAGCGCTAAACTACGCCTGAATACTCTTAATAAAGCCGCGTGGTCACTTATTGTGGAAGGGAGCGAGTGTGAGCATCAGCAATTGAATCGCCACAGATAATCTAAACACTTCTGAGCCGTTGATGATATTGCATTGACCTCCTGAGACTGAGCATTTCTTTGTCCCATATCGGTTGCGATACTCCCTGTAGCAGGTATTATTTTGCGCATTGCATTCCAAAACTGAATTTTTGCCCGAGCATTTTGCTCCTGGGCTGCGATCTCTTCCGAGGGCTTCATGACTAACACTAACTTTTCTCAAACGGCTGCGTTTATCTGGTCGGTGGCCGACCTGCTGCGCGGTGATTTCAAGCAGTCTCAGTACGGACGCGTGATCCTGCCCTTTACGCTGCTGCGTCGTCTTGAGTGCGTGTTGGCGGAGACCAAAGATGCGGTGGTGGCGAAGTATGATGAACTAAAAACCAGCCCACTGCCGGAAGACGCCAAAGAGAAGTTTTTGCTGCGCGCCAGCGGGCTTTCCTTCTTCAACACCTCGAAGATGGATCTTGGCAAGATGGGGCAGAACGACATCAAAGCCAACCTGGAGAGTTACGTCCAGTCGTTCTCGCCCGATGCGCGTGAAATCTTCGAACACTTCAAATTCAGCGAATTTGTCGGCTTGCTGGAAGACGCCAACCTGCTGTTTAAAGTGGTGAAGAAATTCGCCACCACCGATCTCAGCCCGAAAGCGATTTCCAACTATGAAATGGGCCTGGTGTTTGAAGAACTTATCCGCCGTTTCGCGGAGAGCTCTAACGAGACCGCCGGTGAACACTTTACCCCACGCGATATCGTGCGCCTGACCACTTCACTGGTATTTATGGAAGATGATGAAGCCCTGACGCAGCCCGGTATCATCCGCACCATTTACGACCCAACGGCCGGGACCGGCGGCTTCCTCTCTTCAGGTATGGAATATGTGCACGAGCTGAACCCTAACGCGGTGATGCGCGCCTTTGGCCAGGAGCTGAACCCGGAATCCTACGCAATCTGTAAAGCCGATATGCTGATCAAAGGTCAGGACGTCAGCCGTATTAAGCTGGGCAACACCCTCTCTAACGACCAACTGCCGCTGGACCAGTTCGACTACATGCTCTCTAACCCGCCGTTTGGTGTGGACTGGAAGAAGATTGAGGGCGAGATTAACGACGAACATACGCAGAAAGGTTTTAACGGTCGCTTTGGCCCGGGCCTGCCGCGTGTTTCCGACGGCTCGCTGTTGTTCCTGATGCACCTGATCAGCAAAATGCGCGACAGCCACAACGTGGATGGCACCGTGAGCAACGGTGGGCGTATCGGGATTATCCTTAACGGTTCGCCACTGTTTACCGGTGGTGCGGGCAGCGGTGAGAGTGAAATCCGTCGCTATATTCTGGAAGCCGACCTGCTGGAAGGCATCGTCGCGCTGCCAACTGATATGTTCTATAACACCGGCATTGCTACCTACGTCTGGATCCTCTCCAACAAGAAAGCGCCTGAGCGTAAAGGCAAAGTGCAGCTGATTGATGGCACCAACCTGTGCGGCAAAATGCGTAAATCGCTGGGTTCCAAGCGTAACCTGATGGGCGATGACGACATCAAACTGATCACCCAGACCTTCGGTGATTTTGAGGTAGTGGATGCCATAACACTGGACGAACTGGATCTGGAAAAAGCCGCCGAGCAAAAATCCAACCGTGGCCGTCAGCCTGCCACTGCCAAAACCGAAGCGCCGAAAACCTTTGCCAGCAAAATCTTTAACAGCACCGACTTTGGCTATCGCCGCCTGACCATTGAACGCCCGCTGCGTTTATCTGCTCAGGTGACGGATGAGGCGATTGCGACTCTGCGCTTTGCGCCGAAGCCGTTTAACGCGCCGATGGAACGTCTGTATGACGAGTTCGCGGCCCAATGGCAGGCGGATAACTACGGTGATTTCTCCGAACTGGAAACAGAAGCGCGCGCCATCATCAAAGCTGAATTTGCCGAGCTGAAAGAGAAACAGATTAAAGACCTGCTCGACAGCAAACTGTGGCTTTCCCAACACGGGTTAATGGAAAAAGCGCAGCAGATTCAGGCAGCTCTGGGTGCGCAGGCGGGTGGAAAAACGCTGGTGAGCAATGACTTCAACCAGTTCCAGTTGACCCTGAAAGGGGCAATCAAAACGGCTGGCGTGAAGCTGGATGCGAAAGAGAATAAGCAATTTATCGATGCCATCACTACCAAAAATCCGGATGCCGAGCCAGTGGTGAAGAAAGTGCTGAAAGAAGCCGCTCAGCCGCTGTACGGCGCGTTTGAGTACAAAGGTAAAGTGGTCGAGTTTGAGCAGGACGGCGACCTGCGCGATAACGAGAACGTGCCGCTAAATCCGGCAGTCTCCACCAGCGACCTGATTGAAAATTACTTCAAAGCAGAAGTTCTGCCGCATGTGAATGACGCGTGGATCAACGCTGATAAGCGTGATGCCAAAGATAATGAGGTGGGGATTGTCGGCTACGAGATTCCGTTTAACCGCCATTTCTACGTCTATCAGCCACCGCGCCCGCTATCCGAGATTGATGCCGATCTGGATGCGGTCAGCGCCGAGATTATGAAGCTGCTGCAGGAGGTACATTCCTGATGGCTAAGTATAAGGCGTATCCGGAGTATAAGGATTCAGGGGTTGAGTGGTTGGGGGTAATTCCTAAGGGCTGGACTATCAGTAAAGTAAAGTATCTAGCCCCATTTCAGGTTGGTTGGACCCCGCCAACTAAGAATGATGCCAATTTCATTGGTGATAATCTGTGGGTCAATATTTCTGACTTAAAAGATAAATTTATTTCATCTACAGCAAAATGTATCTCTGATAAAGCTGCAAAAGAAGCATCAATGGATATCACTCCTAGGGGTTCTCTGCTGTATAGTTTTAAACTATCGGTTGGCGCAGTTTCATTTGCAGGATGTGATCTTTATACAAATGAAGCTATCGCATCATTTTTGGACCAAGCTCAACTGCCTCTATCATATTTGTACTATGCACTCCCGATATTTATTATTGAAAATGCATCAACTAATATCTATGGTGCAAAGATATTAAACCAAGAGCTTATAAAAAACTCATTTTTACTTGCACCTTCACATAGTGAAGCAAAGAAAGTTGCTCAATTTTTGGATCACGAAACCGCAAAAATCGATAACCTGATCGAGAAGCAACAGCAACTGATTGAACTGCTGAAAGAAAAACGTCAGGCAGTGATTAGCCATGCCGTCACCAAAGGGCTAAACCCTGATGTGCCGATGAAAGATTCTGGTGTTGAGTGGTTGGGGGATGTGCCGGCTCATTGGCAAGCACTACCGACTAAACGTCTTTTCAGACTTGTTGCAGAACCAGCTGAAATAAATAACGACTACGAGCTTTTATCAGTTTATACAGCTATCGGTGTTGCCCCTAGAAAAGATTTGGAACCGAAAGGTAATAAAGCATCAACTACTGATGGATATTGGAAGGTTAGACAGGGTGATATTATCGTTAATAAATTGCTTGCCTGGATGGGAGCTGTGGGCTTTTCTAATTACGATGGGGTGACTAGCCCTGCATATGATATTTTAAGAAAAGTGAAAGATATAAACCCCAAGTTCTATCATTACCTCTTCAGATTAGAGTTGACACAGCGAGAATTCAAACGATGGTCTAGGGGCATTATGGAAATGAGACTTCGTCTGTATTTTGAAGAGTTAGGAAGGATCATCATGCCTGTACCGCCCAGAGAAGAGCAGGATGTGATTGTTGAAGAGATTGAAAAAATAGAATACCAATATTCTCAACTTGAAAATATTGCTTCTCATCAAATTGATCTTCTCCAGGAACGCCGCACCGCCCTGATCTCCGCCGCCGTCACCGGAAAAATTGACGTTCGCGACTGGATTGCCCCGGATACGCAGAGCATTGAGGAGCCACAGGAGGCCACGGCATGAGCATGGACAGCACCAAAGAGCTAATTTTCCAGGATGAAATGATCGCTCAGATGATCGATCGAGGCTGGATTCGTGGCAAAACGGACGACTACGATCGCGAACGTGCGCTGTACTCGCAGGATGCTCTGACCTTTGTGCAGACCACGCAGCCGCAGGAGTGGGAGAAGTTTGCCAAAATTTATCCTACCGATACCGGGCGTCATTTCCTCGATGCGCTAGTGGCACAGCTGAAAAAAGCGGATATCAACGCTACTGATATGCTTTCGCGTACTTACGGCACGCTCGGCGTACTGCGTCACGGCATCAAAAGCCATAATGCACGTTTTTCCCTGTGCCAGTTTAAGCCGGAACATAACCTCAATCCGGAAACCCTGACGCGCTACAAACAGAATATCTGCCGCATCGTGCCGGAGCTGGTTTACAGCCCACATGCGTCGAACGCCGCATTTGAAGAAACGGGTACCAAGGCAAAGAAATGGCGTATCGACCTGGTACTGTTCGTTAATGGCCTGCCAGTAGCGACCCTTGAACTGAAGTCCGAATTTAAGCAGACGGTGCAAAACGCCATTACGCAATATAAGAAAACGCGTCTGCCGAAGGACCCAGGCACCAACAAACCCGAGCCGCTGCTGACCTTTAAACGCGGGGCGCTGGTGCACTTTGCCGTCAGCCAGTACGAAGTATTTATGGCGACTAAACTCAACGGCGATAAAACCTTCTTCCTGCCGTTTAACAAAGGCACCCATGACGGCGGTGCGGGGAACGATATCCCGGAAGATGCCAACGACTACGCCACCAGCTACCTGTGGAATGAAGTGCTACTGCCGGACAATCTGCTGAAAATCCTCGCCAGTTTTGTGCATCTGCAAATCGTCGAAAAAGAAGATGCCATTGGCCTGAAGTACAAAAGTGAGAGCCTGATTTTCCCACGCTATCACCAGTGGGATGTGGTGAATAAACTGATCACCGCCGCCACAGTGGAAGGCACCGGCAATAAATACCTGATTCAGCACAGTGCCGGGTCGGGCAAATCTAACTCTATCGCCTGGACGGCGCATCAGCTTTCCCGCCTGTATGATGAAAATGGCGAGAAGCAGTTCCATTCGGTGATTGTGGTGACGGACCGCACCGTGCTTGACGATCAGCTGCAGGACACCATCTATCAGTTTGAGCATCAGGATGGCGTGGTCGGGCGGATCAATAACAAAGAAGGCGACGGTTCGAAATCGGAGAAGCTGGCCAGCGCGCTGGAAAACTCGCAGCCGATTATCATCGTCACCATTCAGACCTTCCCGTTCGTCCTGAAGGCGATTGAAAACAGCGTCAGCCTCAAGCAGCGTAAATACGCGGTGATTGCCGATGAAGCGCACTCCTCGCAGAGCGGTTCTACGGCGCGTCAGTTGAAAGAAGTGCTGATGACCGAAGAAGTAGATGACGATGTGGAAATGTCTTCAGAAGATATTCTGGATGCCACCGTAGCCGCGCGTAAAGGCAGCAACAACCTCAACTATTACGCCTTTACCGCTACACCGAAAGCCAAAACCCTGGAGCTGTTTGGTCGTCGTCCTAATCCGCAGGAACCAGCGTCGAAAACGAACAAACCGGAAGCATTCCACGTTTACTCCATGCGTCAGGCCATCGAAGAAGGCTTTATTCTTGATGTGCTGAAGAACTACACCAACTACAAGGTGGCGTACAAGCTGCTGCAAAAACTCGACGATCCTGACCGGGAAGTGGACAGCAAGAAAGCGAAGATCAAACTGAACCAATGGGTCTCGCTACACGATCATAACGTCTCGCAGAAAGTGAAGGTGATTGTTGAGCACTTCCGCAAGCATGTGATGCATCTACTAGCCGGTCAGGCAAAAGCGATGGTGGTGACCAGCTCGCGTAAAGCGGCGGTGCGCTACAAGCTGGCGTTCGATAAATACATCGCCGAGCAAAAGTACGACAAGATAAGCGCAATGGTGGCGTTCTCCGGGGAAGTGGAATTCAACGAAGATGACCACAACAGCCTTGCACTGCTTAACCAGAAGTTCACCGAAATCAATATGAACCCTGGCCTGAAAGGCCGGGATATGCGTAAAGCGTTTGATACCGATGACTACCAGGTGATGCTGGTGGCCAACAAATTCCAGACCGGTTTTGACCAGCCTAAGCTGTGTGCCATGTATGTGGATAAAAAGCTGGGCGGCGTGGAGTGTGTGCAGACCCTGTCTCGCCTGAATCGTACCTATCCAGGGAAGGCGCAGTCTGGCACGTTTGTGCTCGATTTCTACAACGAACCCGAAGATATTTTGGGTGCTTTCCAGCCGTACTACCAGACAGCGGAACTGACGGATGTCAGCGATCCACAGCTCGTCTTTGAACTGTTTGAAAAGCTGCGTACCAGCGGTATTTTCCTGTGGAACGAGGTAGAGCAGTTCTGCGAGGCGTTCTTCAGCAAAAACAAATCCAACGCGGCCATTAGTAATATTTGCAAACCTGCGGTGGAGCGTTGGAAACATCGTTATACCTCCGCGATTGATGCGTATGTGCTGGCTAAAGAGATGTTTGAACGCACCAAAAAGACCGGTGATATTGTGCTGATCACCAATGCGGAAAACACCTTCAAAGAGTGCGAAAAAGAAAAAAGTAAGCTGGATATCTTCAAGAAAGATCTCGGCAGCTTTGTCCGCTTTTACGAGTTTATGTCGCAAATCGTCGATTACGATGACAAGAACCTGGAAAAGCTGAGCCTGTTTGCCCGCCATCTGCGTCCGTTGCTGCATGAGCAGCGCATTGAAGAAGATGAGATTGATTTAAGCAACGTCGAGATGAGCCATTACCGCCTGTCGAAGCTTCACGAACAGCATCTGAAGCTGCAGGAAGATGCGGCAGAGTACAAAATCACGCCGGGGAATGATGTCGGTACGGCGAAGCCGAAGGATAAGAAAGAGGAGTTTCTTTCAAATATCCTGGCTCGTCTGAATGAGCTTTTTGTCACCGATAATCTGACCGATAAAGACATGATCAATTATGCCTTCGCGGTGCGTGACAAGCTGTCAGAAAACCAGGCGGTGATGACCCAGATTGCCAACAATACTCGCGAACAAGCGATGCTGGGTGATTTCCCGAAGGCGATTGATGATGCCGTCATGGACAGCAACGACGCTCAGCAGGAGATGATGGTGCAATACCTCTCTAACCCTGAACTGGCGAAGGGCTTTGCCCGCGTGGTGTTTGATATGTTGAAAGGGGCTTAACGCTTTTTCATCAAGGAGTGGTGTAAAAATGCTGAATTCGTTTGAGATATACCAGGCGTTGAATGAATTGGGGTACCGGCTTGAGGCTGGTAACTTCGAGCCAAGCTATGCATCCGAGCACGCGCTCGGGAATGGAAAGTATCTGTATATCAAACGCAGTCGGGACGGCGTGGTTAAAAAGAGTCCCTTGGTTCTTGCACCAGAAACCCTTGCCTTAAAGGCGGAAATTGACCGTATTGCGGGTATCCACTGCCTTTGGGAAAAAGTAAAAAGCACCAGCTACCGCCGTTACCCGAAAGATAATGGTACATCCCAATATGGTTTCGCGGCTGATGTTGAGTCAGTTGAAGCGTTGCAGGAACTGGTAGCTTTGCTGGGTGGTCAACCATCTATAACTACCCAACCCGGGCTAAAAAGAGACAAAGAAAACAAGGAACATTCGTCAATGTATCCCTTAAACCAGATTCTCTTCGGACCACCCGGTACGGGTAAAACCTACAGTACCACCGAAATGGCGGTCAAAATTACCGATAATGCATGGTACCAACAGGCGACGCGCGAACATCATGGCAATGACTTACGGGAGTTGGTAAAAGAACGTTATAAGGCGTTGGTAGAAAAACAGCGCATTATGTTTACCACCTTCCACCAGAGCTTCTCCTATGAAGACTTTATCGAAGGGATCCGCGCGACTACTGATGACAAATCGGGCACGCTTCGCTACGAAGTGGTCGATGGTATTTTTAAACAGCTGTGCCTGAATGCTGAAGTTAAAACGCGTGGTAGTTCAACCCAGTCATTGTCCTTGAATGGGAGACGGATTTGGAAAATGTCTCTTGGAAATACGCTTGACGGTGAAGATTATATTTTCGATGAGTGCCTTGTAAATAATTATATTCTATTAGGTTGGGGGGATAATCTTGATTTTAGTGGCTGCACGACAGCGGCTGATGTCCGACTGCGCATAGATGGAGCGAGTGATAGTCTGGTTGAGCGAAGCGAATACATGCTGACTGCGGTCAATATGTTTAAAAACATCATGAAGAATGGTGATTTAGTTATTATTTCCGATGGAAATCATAAATTTAGGGCCATTGCCGAGATCGCTGGCGATTATCAATATCTGCCCAATGATGAACGCGTAGGCTATCATCAAATGCGTAAGGTCAACTGGCTACGAACCTACTCGCCGAGCTTACCGAAAGAACAGCTGTTTTTAAAAGCACTTTCACAGATGACATTATATGAATTGAGGGACACCTCAATTGATCGGGAAAAACTGTCCCAACTACTGGCCCCGGTTGAAACAACTGACAATCAAGCATTGCCGCACGTACTCATCATCGATGAAATAAATCGTGGTAATATTGCCCGCATCTTCGGTGAATTAATTACTCTGTTGGAACCCGATAAACGATCGGGTGCCGAAGATGCCCGTACCTTAGTGTTACCGTATTCTAAACAGCTGTTTTCCGTGCCCAGGAATGTCTATGTGATTGGCACTATGAATACGGCTGATAAGTCGTTAATTCAAATGGATCTGGCGTTAAGACGCCGCTTTAGCTTTACCGAAATGCCTGCACAACCAGAGTTGTTAGCTGGGGTCACTGCGTTTGGCATTGATGCCGCGCAGTTGCTAACGCGTATTAATCAGCGTATAGAAGCGCTGCTAGATAGTGAGCATATGATTGGCCATGCTTACTTTATGCCGCTAAAGAAATTAGAAAATTCCGCCGACCGCGAAGCCTGTCTTGCCAGCATCTTCCAGAACAAAATAATTCCATTACTGAGAGAGTATTTCTTTGATGATTATGAACGCATTGGATGGGTGCTTAATGATTCGGTGAAAGCGAAAGAATATCGTTTTATCCTGTTGCAACAGTCAGCACAACTACCATCACTTTCTGTACTATTCCCGAAAGATATTGCGGATAGTTTGTCTGATAGGCGTTTTCGTATCAATGAACAAGCTTTCGCGTCGGCAGAAGCTTATCAGGGTATTGTCGCATGATGATCCAGGTCCGGGAATATGCCCTGCTTACCTGTGATAACTCTCAACCAGCCAGTATGGATTTGGGGATTGTCTCTGAGGCAACCTTTTCCTGGCTTGAGCAATTGCAACAAAAGTGGCGTGGTTCCTCGCAAATTCTCAGTCGGGAAGGAAAGCGGTTTTTGCGTTTGGGAAGCTATATCGGTTATCTACAATCCCCGAATGGCGAGTCAATTGAAATTCTGCCAAAAACCACATTTGAAGCGCCAACTGAGGTAGTCCCTCTACGTCAGCTTTTGCGCCGAATGCTAAGCGCCTCTTTAGGGATTACACCCCGTGAGGCGAACCAGGCGGCATTGCAACGTAGTGGCCAGCCTCTACATGAATGGATAATCAGTGAGTTTTTGCGGCATCTTGCTGATTTAGTGCGTAAAGGACTGCGTTTCGATTATCACCTCATCGAGGATGAACATAGCGCGTTTATCCGTGGTCAACTGAATGTCACTGCACAAATGAGAATGCCTCCGGGCAGAGGTACACATTTTCATGTGCGCTATGCCGAGTTTTCCCCTCAGCGTATAGAGAACCGTCTGCTACGGACGGCTTTGGATTGGGCGCTTAAAATGACCAGGCAAGGGCAAAGCTGGAGGCAGGCAAATTCTCTAAGCCATCAACTGGATGACATAGAGTCAATTTGTGGCAGCACAACGCAATCAATGAGGCAATGGAGTGACGGCAAATATCTCTTCGGCTATCGCGCTATAAAGCCGTGGTGCCAGCTCATTCTTGAACAGATGAATCCAGATTTTCAACATGGGTCGCATCAGGGTATTTCCCTGCTGTTCCCTATGGAGAAGTTATATGAGGGATGGGTTGGCTGCGGCCTGGCTGGTGCGTTACATCACGATTATCAGCTCATAAGACAGACCAGGAGTCAGCACTTGTTAGAGCATGTTCCTGTTGGTGAAAAGTCATCTCAACGATGGTTCATGCTTAAGCCAGATTTTATTATAACCGGCGGGCAGACATTGGTTCTTGATGCTAAATGGAAACTATTAGATAGCAGAGCCGATGACAGTCTGAGGAAGTATGAAATCAGCCAGTCGGACTTATATCAGATGTTCGCCTATGGGCAAAAGTATCTCCATGGGAAAGGCAATATGATGCTGATTTATCCGCGTCATCAGTACTTTGCAACACCTTTGCCGGTATTCCGCTTCGACGAAGATTTATCTCTATGGTGTGTGCCCTTTGACCTTGAATCGGGTGAGTTGGTAAAAGGCGAGTGGCAGGATTCGTTCCGTTGCTTCACTGATGATGATCCTACAAGAGCTTATGACGAACAAAAAAAAAGCCACGCATTTCTTGAGTGTTAGAAAGATGAGGGAGAGGTAATAATGGCCTATAAGGATTTCTACCATTTACTGTTGGAGTCATTTTCCCAACCTGTTAAGCTGTTCACTGGGTCAAGGAATGTCCCTTTTACTCTCTATACTGAAGAACAAAAGCTGTTCGTTCGAAACGGAAAAGATAATACCAGCCGTATCGATCCCAAAGAAGTTGCAGCATTTGTTGAGCGGTTTGAAGAAAATGAAAGTTTTTTAGCTAAAGACTACCAGGACGTGACTTTTAAAGCCTCCTATTTACTGGCTGCGATGAAATATATTACTGTAAAAAACGCACTGAACACTGATAATAAATAGCCATCCAGATTTACCGCTGGATGGCTATTTACTAGTATCTCCTCGTCCCCTCACCACAGACCTATATTTTCCCCAATCATCAATTTAAGTCACATATCAGCGCATCATATTTTACGCTCAGCAGCGCAACAACCTGATTAAGGCATTACTTATTGATTGACCTGGGGCGGAGTTCCCGTTGATACGGCTCAATGCAAAGCATTGACTCGGTGAGAAGACTACTACCCCCATCATGCTTATACTATTCTGCAGCTTTTAAATTAGACCTAAATGTACATTTGTACATAACTCACAAACTATTACCCCCGATTAATCTTCGCATAGTCAAACGGCGTAATCCCACACTCCCGATTAGCATCCAGAAAAATGGCCCACCATTGGAGCATCAGTTTGCGTTCATCCAAATGCTCCGCCTTAGGAATGTAAGCAGCAAGCACAGAGTTACGTTCCATATGGCTCATCAGCCGCTCTACTGCATCCTTCGACCACAATCCCGATTCAATCAACGAACTACATGCCATGGTCCTGAATCCATGCCCACAAACCTCCACTTGGGTGTCATACCCCATAACACGCAACGCCTTGTTCACCGTGTTTTCACTCATCGGTTTACGAGGGTTATGATCGACAACGAAAACAAAATCACGCTCGCCACTAAGCTTGTGACCTGTTTAAGGATTTCTAATGCCTGGCGAGACAGTGGTACTAAATGAGGCGTACGCATTTTCGAGCCACGCTGTGAATGTTTTACTCCTTCAATAGCATCTCGTTCAGATGGTATCGTCCACATTGCCGTATCAAAATCGATCTCGGACCAACAGGCAAAGCGCAATTCACTGGATCGAATGAAGATTAACAAGGTGAGCTCAACAGCCAAACGGGTCAAAGAGCGTCCCGTGTAACCGTCAATTCGGTGGAGCTGTTCAGGCAGGCGTTTCAGCTCAAGCGCTGGACGATGGACACGATTGCTAGATGCAACAGCACCTGCCATCTCCTGGGCTGGATTGTAATCAATCAAACCACTTTGTTACTGCATAGCGCATTATTGCCGTGGTTCGCTGCTGAAGACGAGAGGCAACTTCAAAGCGTCCCGTCGACTCAACAATTTTAATGGGAGCAAGCAAGTCACGAGTTTTTAGCTCTTCAATACTACGCTTACCGATTGCAGGGAACAGATTGTCCTCCAAGCTCTTAAGTACCCTCCGACTATGTTCCTCTGGCCATTTCTTGTTAGTTGCATGCTAGTCTCAGGCAACAGACTCAAAGGTAATGGCTTCTTTTGTCTGCTCCTCTTTTACAGTACGCTTATGCTCGCGAGGATCGATTCCAGCAGCAACCAACTTTCTGGCCTCTTCTCTCTTTTGACGAGCAGCAGCCAGTGAAGTTTCAGGGTAAACCCCAAAAGCCATCAGGTGCTGCTTACCATCAAAACGAAAGCGGAAAGCCTTGCAGATACTGGATTTCAGGCACAAAAAAAGACGTCCGTTGATGTCTATTGATGTTCCGATGGTGCGAAGGCCGGACTCGAATTAAAAACCTAATAGACTGATATCAATGTAGTTTATAAGTAGGCATGAACATTTATACCCGCACTTGTACCCACAAGTTAAAATCCGTACAAAAAATAGACATTACTAGTGGGTATAAAGCCATACCAGTAGAACACTGATATGGCTATCAAAGCAAGATTCAGGCAAGCAGGAAAGTTTTCTTCAGCGGTATCAATTCCCATCCACACAGAACAAAGTCAGATATGACCGCGAAATGAATGTTAATGCTTGCTTTGCTATGCTAGTTCCCAAGGCAAATCTCTGCGTCTATTTACTGGTTTTAGAGTACCCTCGTTTCTCAATTGTTGGGCGGCCCAACGAATGTCATATTGCCACGTATACAACATATCGCCGGAATCCCTTAGCTCAGCCTCGTAGCTGTCCCATACATACTTTGAGACTTCACGTGGCCAAGCACTACCACCCCGTTCCTGAAGACACTCGATGATCCATTTTTTCATGCTTTCCCTGGTTACAATCATTTCTCCTAACCTTCACTCGTTGATCGATACATCACAATACTAACATTGACAGCTTCTGGTACAAGGTGGGCAGAATCTAAGCACTTGTAGTCAGCTATGAGTGAGGAACGGAAGTTCGAGGCTGTCTCATACCCGATTATGAAGAGAACATATTCGTGCTCACGATCCTGATGAAGGCAATACAAAATCGGGGTATCTTAATCAACGGTGGGCAGGTAACCTACAGTCTAATTCCTGCCTTTTACGGAGTTTATGCTTTATGAACCGCAATCTTAATTCAGGAGTAAATTAGTGGACACTTTGTCTATTAAAGGGATTTTTGAAGTTTTCATTAACAATTGGGTTCCAGGTATCTTCACCTTCATTTTAGGTATCTGTTATTCAAATATTATTGAAAAAAAGAAACTTAAACAGAAGTTAAAGAATGATATTCTTGAGATCTTCATACCGGTCTTCAACGCAGGCAACGAGATCTCATTCGAAATCGCGGAGAATGCTTACAGGAATATGAGAGGTACCTTTCAGTCATACAAGAGAATATATCCTGGCATCTTCAATAAAGAGGCAGAGAGTGAGCTTGAAGGCCTACTAAAAGAAGGTTTCCTCATAAATGGCGAAGTTAATCAGCATTACTTTGAACCAGCCAATATTGAGAATCTGATTAAAAGATTGTAGCTCCGTTCAAACCCCGCCTTTGCGGAGGATTTGCCTCATACGTCAATAACGGCTATTTGATCTGATTTCCGTTGTTCCATGCAATCTGCTATTAGATATTGCCGCTTTTGACACACTGGAGACGGCCAAGCTCGGCAGTTCTCCCCTAGGCATGCGGTCAATTCAGTCCAGCAGCTATTGAACTGTCTCCTCTGATGCTGAATACGAGACTATTAACCGACAGCTATGAGCGGTAAGTCGATATTATACCATGGAACATAGATTTATATTTCCATGATGAAATTGCACTTGCATTTTTTATGGATGGTTTTAATCATTACAAGTGATACTGTTTTATCGTTCTCAATACGTTTCATTGTTGAAATGTATTGAGAACCAGCAACCATATGTTGATTTCTATTCGTCAAATCGCTCGATGGTAACCCCAGTCGTTTTTATTTCTACTTTCTTTATATTTAAACATCGCTTCAATGCTTGGCTAAACTTATTTGTCTTATGACATTTCCTGCAAGAAATTTCGGCCTCAAATGTAAAGTCATTTTCGTCTCTTTCTATTTTACAAACTTTATATTCAAGGTTTTCTGCATCATTACAACTTGGGCAAAGATAGCTATCACATTCAATTGGTATCATTTTTTCAGTAGAGGTATACATCATGCCACACATTGGGCATCTGCATTCTACATGTAGAGTTCCTTTACCGTGGATCCTCCAACCGTAACTCAAATTCTTTTCAATAGTTATAACCTTAACGTCACTTACATAGTGAGATTGGCAGTGATGACACAAATCAGGCTGCTTAAATACAATCTTTTGGTGTGGTAATGAGTTCATCCGAACCTCCCTTCAGTGGCTTATTAAACGCTTAATCGTATTTCAATCCTATCCTCAGCTCTCAAGGTTAGAAAAGATTGTTAAGTGTCCAATGATAAGCAAAACTATTTTAAATAGCATGAATTATTACAAACCGTCCGCACCTGACACCACACCGACCTGCTAAAGAGCCGTAAGATCAGCTAAGAGCTAGGAGCGGACAGATCATTTTGCTTAAATTCAGGCTCTGAATACAAAACAATAATTACTCTATGAACATAATTTTTACCTCATATTTCAATCACTCAATGTCTTTATTTCTTTGAGCAACTTAGCTTTATCATCATCATTTTTAATAGATGAGATAATCTTCTCGGTTAATGCTAACAATCTTACGAACATTTCGTTTAGATCTTTATCGTTAGGTGTTTCTATACCATGAAGTAAGTTATTTCTAATTCTTTTGAAATGGTTTAGTTCAATTGACTCTTCCCGTGTCAGCACTCCGTCAGAAACTAATGGCTCAAATTTTGCTGTGAAGAATTTTTTGTGCTGACGATTGTTTTGATTGTGAATTAAAGACACTGCTTTTTCTAGTAAAATCCATGTTTTAACAAATGACTCAAACCCTGATACGTCCTTATGTTCCCCAAGAGCATGTTTGAAATAATTTGAAAGATTTAAATTACTTCCAACGCTCTTATATGAATCATTAATAATCATTAGAAGCAATTGATCTGTGATCGTTTCTTTTTCACTTTGATTAATTTTACGCAAATATTCAGAAAGTTCACTAACGCTTATACTAGAATTATCTTTGAGATAATTAAATAAAATTTTAGTATCACCTAATTTAAGTTTGTTTATATAATTCTTATTAAGTGAATTAGTTATAAAGCTCGTCAATTCATATCTACTTGAAATATTATCTTTTTCTTTGGTTCTTTTTGTTATGGCTTTTTGAAGTCTTTCAAGAGCTATTTCGCCAGTAAGCACCAATCCATTAATCTCATCCAGGATTGCAAGTTCCTCTTCGGACAAATCGCCTGCTAGAGGTTTGTAAACGAGGTCGTGTTCGACTTCGGACCAGGCATGCATGAGAACTGATGCTACCTGAACCTCAAATAATGCACTTTCGTAACGTTTCTTATTTTGGTTAGAGTTTTTCAAATTAACACGGTAATGAGATGCCCAGTAACCAGAAAATCTTTTTTCAAATTTAGGTTTGTGGGATGCTTCTGGGAAATTTTTCTTTTTTCGGACATTAAATAAAAAATTAATAGTTTCATCAACTACTTCCCTGTCTTTTGGGAAATATAAAGCCACTCGAACACCGGCCAGATCGACTATATCTTCATATATATTAGCAACATCTGCATATGCTGACTTTTCATTTCTTTGATTAAGTTTTTGTTCTAAGCGGTCTGGTCGCTTAGCTCTGAATGAAACTATGGCTTTAATTCCTCTCTTTTCCAATTCCTGCTCAAGCAAGTTTGAGCCAATTTTTGCCAACTCTGAATAGTAATCATACTGCTTGCTATATTGTTCTAAGAAATCTTTTATAACACTCATAGAGACTAACTACTCCTTGTATAAGAACACTGAATAGAATGATAAAGAAACCTAACGAATTCTAGATGAATAGGTGGTAGATTATCCACTTTTGGCACCGTGATAAAGCACTTTTCTGATGAGATGTTACTTACGAATGAAAATCTAACATACTCTGATTATTTATATTGAACAATAATTGATGGCTGTGTGTTTTCACCATAAGAATATCTGAAGATATGTCCACTTCTGGCACAGGGCTGCTGTTGCAGCCCTGACAACCTTAGACTTCGATCGATTCAGAGATCTCTAATGCATCATCGACTTCAATGCCCAAATAACGGACTGTGCTTTCCAGTTTCTTATGGCCCAACAGAAGTTGGATCACCCGGAGATTCTTGGATTTCTTGTAGATTAGATAAGGTTTTGTTCTTCTCATGGAATGAGTGCTATAAAGCGAATCTTCGAGACCAAGCTTTTCTACCCACCCATGAAAAATTCGGTTGTATTGCCGGGTTGATATGGGCTGGTTAGTTCCGACTCGAGACCGAAACAAGAAGTCTTTACTATGCAAATTGCCAAGCTTTATCAATGCAGCAACAGCTTCTCTTGTCCCTTTGGTTATCTCAAATTGCACAGGGCTACCGGTTTTCTGTTGCAACACCGTAGCTCTGCTTGAAACAGAGCTACCATATGCAACATCAGATACTTTGAGTTTGACCAGATCACAGCCTCGTAGCTTACTGTCCAAGGCCATATTGAACAGAGCTAAATCGCGCGTTTTACCTTCTAGTTCAAGTCGGATTCGTATCCCCCAGATGTGAGATATCTGAAGTGGTCTTTTTTGGCCGATGATACGGTCTTTGTTCCACGATGACGTGTTCATACTCAAATCTCCTGCAATGTGGGAGATTTGAGTATGGTTGTCCCTAATGAGCGAAAAGCAGAAGTTTGTCACTCAGACCTAAGCTAAACTATATATGAATGTTCTCTGATTTTGCTGATGTGTTTAGCGAATCGACATGACATAGTAAATTGATCAACCATTAATGTCATATTTTAGTATGCTAGGCAGACGTCAAAACCGAGACGTTCTTAGAGATGCTCCTTAGCAAAAAACGCTCTTAGGGGGGCGAAATTAATTGATATATTGTGCGTAAACATTACAGAACAGGTTAATTATGGGTATTATTATTTTGTACGGTTAAGTCTTACATAATTTGACAGGTTGCTGTAAAGTTTAAGCTCAGACAATATTATAAGCAGGTTACGCCTTTTATAATGAGCGTTTGAGTTAGGAGGGGCTTCCTTAATTAGTTAGATATATGGATTTTCAACATCAAGTGCTAGAGGATATATAATGGATTACATTGAGAAAAGAATAAACAGTCTGCTGGCAGATGCGGCAGCTTTAGAAGCAAAACTAGGTGTAGCTGAACAACAGTATGATGAATGGATAGCTAACCACCCTGACGTAGATGTCTCATTTGAATTCCAAGAGGAAATTAATGAATTAAAACAATCTTTTACATGGAATTTAGAATCATTATACCTTAGCACCCTAGCTTACCTTGATGAAAGAAATCTTAATCATTGCATTGGTATTTTTCTAAAGATGTTTGGTGAAGATATTACTTGTCTTAAGCATTCCGGTGAGTTTGTAACCGGCGAGGATTTCAGAGAACCTC
This sequence comes from Citrobacter sp. wls717, assembly GCF_005280955.1. Lineage (NCBI taxonomy): Bacteria > Pseudomonadati > Pseudomonadota > Gammaproteobacteria > Enterobacterales > Enterobacteriaceae > Citrobacter > Citrobacter sp. wls717. The sequence continues at coordinate 167,025 of NZ_SZWW01000006.1, read as the reverse complement.
AGAATGTATTTTTGGCAAAACTAAATGTTTTTCTTTCATCTTTCGAGTTTACTGAGTCAGCATGGGAGAAACGTAAAAGAAATGCAGGCCAAATATATCTTAAGAGGATTTTAAGAAATACTCATTTGATTACCGCGAGAATGGAAACGCCCCCTAAAACCGAAACTGAAGTTTATAACGCAGTCAAAGATACTTTAAGTGTTATTTTTAACAATAGTATTACCCCGAAAAGTAATTTTCTTAAAAGTTTCAAAGAATACAAGCCTGATATTTTGATACCAGAACTATTCACTGCAGTAGAGTACAAATATGCGTCTACAGAAGAAAAACTAAAGTCGACAATTGAACAGATTGCTGCTGATGTCAAGGGTTACACCGGAGATAATGATTACAACATATTTTATGCAGTTTTTTATGTCACAACCGACTTCTGGGGACTGGAGAAATTCAGGAATGTATGGAACGAAAATAAGTTCCCACAAAACTGGATTCCTGTTTACGTAGTTGGAAAATAAGCCACAACTGTCATCTATTTGATGAATTAATTTTAAACAGCTACCCAGCTTACTTTAGGCGGGGTAGCTGGTTGGAATATGTAAATAAAGTAAGTTAGTAGATAATATGATCATTATCAATTGTGCCTAATAATTATAGTTACGTCCGCTCCTGGCACAAAGCGGACACTAAGTCTCCGTTTAAAGTCAACTTGGTAAAGACTATGCCGATAGCAGATGAGTAAGTAACATTTGCCAGATAGCGACAGGTGGCGGGCATGACTTCGCTGCACGCAGAGTTGTTGCAGGTAGAAACTTCATTGATGGCTCCCGTGAAAGAAATTAAAGTTGAGTGGGATAAACAGCGATGTATACGTAGCCGCAACTACCAAGCGTATCGGCTTCGCAGGTGAGTCCGTTGTGGTAAAGCGTGACACAGTGCTGATGCCGTGAAGAGAGTTCTCCGCTGGTGAGCATCAGCTCCAGTTGCTTGAGTATCAACGTAAAGGCTTGATCCAGGTGCAGCGCGTCATCATCGCTGAAAGCACCGTTAAACCCGGCTCGGTCAGCGAGAAAATGCACTCGACTGCCTTCCTGTACCAGACGAGCGCCAAAACAGGGTGTAATAGCGCGTTTAAGCCCCCACTGCTGACAGGTGGGATTCTCCGGTTTGGTACCGGGGTCTGAGTGATTGTTCATTATTGTTCCTGATTAAAGGGAAGGATTAATTGAGAGTGACACTTCTAAGAATGACATAGGGACCATTGCGGTCCTGACGGCGTTCAGCAAACACGGCCAGAACACCGCGTATGTCCTGAACTTCCCGGCCAGCATAATGGCAGATACTTCCAGACCATTTATATTTGCCGGTACAGAAGTGAAACAGCCGGGAGCCTGGATGCTGTCGGTACAAAGCCATTGCCTGGCGTTTACTGATGATTTTCATATCCACCCTCGCTCCGCAAACGACACAATGCCATCTGAACCGACGACCAAATGATCAAGCGTGTTCACATCAACCAGTGCCAGGGATTCTTTAAGCCTACCGGTAATGTTGCGATCGCATTGGCTGGGCTCCGGGTCGCCGGATGGATGGTTATGCGCCAGCACGACAGCTGCTGCATTGAAGCGAAGCGCTGACTTCACTACCTCTCGAGGATGGACCTCGACATGGTTAATCGAACCGGCAAATAGCGTTTCACTCTCCAGTAAACGATGCTGGTTATCGAGATAGAGCACCATAAACACTTCCCGTTCTTGTCCTGCCAGCTGTAACCGAAGCCAGTCACGGGCTGCCGTACTTGAGGTAAATGATATGCCTGGCTGACGAAGATATTTATCCAGCAGGTTGATAGCGCGGCGGATGGTCCGTTGGGCATAGGGCGTCAATCCAGATGTCGCGGGGAGCAGACAACCATGCTGGGCCATAACCGTCAGCGGAAAGAGTTCAGGCTGCGATGACACCGGGGATAATACGGTATTCATGTCAGGCATTCCTCAGTCAATGAGATACATAATGGCGCTGCATTCCGGATGGTTCAGCGCGTAGTCGCGTAAGCGATAATAGTGCTCAGTCATCGCGTCACATTCGGTACGACAGGCATGGTGGCTGTATGCCATCAGGCAAACGACTATCCCTGCAGCTTCGCGGGTGAGTCCAGCCCCGTTACCGTTCATTCTGTTAAACAGCGTCCATTTATCTTCGTTGTCTTCATCAGCCTCCGGGGCCATAAACGCGCCCCCGTTGTTAAGCGTATAAAAGGTCCAGATGCCGCCGTGATAATCGGAACACAGACCGTCCATCCAGGCGAAGATTTGGGGCTCAAGTGTTATCCATTGCGGGATGCTGCCAAAGTGCTGCGGCCAGAAGTGGATACGCTGCTCGTCGGCAACAACAGCGGCGGAAATGATGAGTTCATTTTTGGTGTCAGTCATGGGTTTCTCCGGTAATGAAAAGCCAGCGGTTCAGGCTGGCGGGTCAGGGGAAAAATGAATGCGTGGCAATGTGGTTAATAAGGCAGGCGGCTGAGAGGGCCCTGCAGGATGCCGTAGTCCCGGATGTACGCATTAAGCCCGGTCCCGGCCTCCGGTTCAAAGTTCCAGTCCCGCCACAGCATCCGGCCATCCGCATCGCGCAGGACCAGCCGAAAATGGCTTCCCTGGTCATCCTCGATGAAGATGTTTTGGTATGCCGCGGTGACGTACTCCGCCTGCTGGCGGGTAAAAGGTCCGGCCGGAAGCAGGCTATGGCCCTTTTCTTTCTGCGCGGTCATGATGCGAGCTCCAGCATGTTTTCAGCCAAGACCCAAAGGGCACGATTGAGCTTCACATCCCCATCGATGCCTTTCACTGCGCGGGTATGGGCCCGTTTGCCTTTGGTCGTTCTACCGGACAGACCGCCTTTAATCAGGTTTTCCTGAATGCGCTGGTACGTGGTCCACAGGTCATTGCTCTCATCCTGCCAGCGGCGTGGCGCAAGAATTTGTGACTCTGCGACCGGCTGATGCTCTTCCCCGAAACGGTAAGTCAGTGCCGCTTTCGCCATCGCCTGCTGAGCAGGTGGCGGTAGCAGGAGTGAATTCATCGCATCGCGCTTCTCCTCCACCCGGTCAAATATCCCCAGCACTTCGTATGCCCCATCAATGACTTTCTCCACCACGTTGCCTTTATGCGGCACACGTACTTCTCCAAAACTCTCCCCGCATATCAGCCCATTCTGACAAACAGCACGAAACAGTCCCGGCAGCATCTGATAGGAACTGGACCCATCATGACTGTTCAGCAGAATAATTTCCGGCACCTGCTTACCGGTGATTTGCCCTTCACGGCGCAGGCGCAGCATGTGTTTGGTGTGTTCACGTTTGCCGGGGTCCCGCACGCGGGTCTGACAGGCAAAGGAGGGCTGGAACCCTTCACGCTGCAGGTTTTCAAGCAGGGTGATGGTCGGAATATATGAATAACGTTCTGAGCGGGATTCATGCTTGTCTTCACTGAACACGCTCGGCACATAGTGCGCCAGCTCCTCGTGGGTGAGCGGGCGGTCACGGCGAACAAGGTTCACCGCGCCAAAACGGCTGGCTAATTTCATGGTTGTTTCCTTATCTGAAGGCACAAAAGAAAACGCCCCGCTCGAATGAGCAGGGCGCTGGGGGGGTACTGACTGGGTAAGGGTTAAGGATTATCGAGGATGAAGATGTTGCGCTTCCCATTCGCCCAGATAACGTTGAGCCGGGTCTTGCCACCAGCCTCTGTCACGGTGATGTGCTCTGCGGATGACAGTGCCGAATTATCGTCGTCAAAGACAATGCTGTTCAGCGCCGGGGTGGATGATTGCTTATCGATGTACCAGAAATCCGGCGTCTGATTCGCCGCAGTCGCCGGGGCATCCGAAGACATCAGAAAGGTGTAGCGACTCATATCCCGGACCAGGTGATAATTCACGGATTTCTCCCGCGAGCCCGCCGGATACTCTGCCATCAGGTAGATGTCCTTGTGGTCCGGGCCACACCGTTGGCAGACCAGATATCCGGCCTCATCTGTGATCAGTCGGGACTCATTCCCGGCGGGTGCCGCAGATACTCCGACGCTCATTGCCAGACTGACCATTATCAACAGGGAGACAATTTTTTGGGTTGTTTGTTTTATTTTCATCATGGTTTCAGCTGTAAGTGAATACGCCCAGGTCAGTGAATATCCGGGCTTCAATAACATTGCAGGTAATACCCTTCTGCCAGAGCGTGTTGCCAAATCGCCAGGTCAGACTGTCAGCAAACTGCATCGTACGGGGCGTGAACGGGTCTTTATTGGGCCACCACCCCTCCATCTTCTGACCCTGAATGGTGGTCACGCCCTGCTTCAGCTGCGGGCATTTGCCCCGGTTTACATCGATCTTTTTTATCTGAATCCGCTCCGTGCGGGCAGTCACAGTGACGTAGACACAGTCATTGCACTCCCAGCCACTTTTCTGGATATCGACTTTGATGACGTCATTTTCTGCGCTTACCGCAGATGAGACGAGGCCTGCCAGCAACGCCATTACGGCGGCGGCGGCAGAGAACATGTTCATATTGGCTCCTTGTGATGCGACAGGTGCGCTGTCGCGCTGACTCAGTGAATGTGTGCCCGGGGATTTTATAAGTGGGTTTTTCGCCTGGATAATGAAGATATCCGATCGGGTCGATCGAGAATTTCGATCGTGTATGAACGAAAAAACTTATCGAAATGTGGGATGCACGGAGAAAGTCAACCGAAGAAGAAGGACCAGACCGTGCGGGCGGCGCGGGCCACGGTATGCGTCACGGCCTGAAGGGCCGAGCGGGCAACCTGCGGTAGCGGGGCCAAATCAATGATGCGGTCAATCACCTCCACGACCGCCTCGCCAAAGCCGGTGCGGGCGCTGCTAATCACGACTTCAGTGCGATAGCCGGTTTGCAGGTGCGGCACCAGCGGGCTGCGGGTCTGCTTTGGGAGACGGGTAATCATGGCCTCCACCAGGCGCGACAGCCGGTAACGCCCCCTGACGGAGATGACCAGCAAATCACGCTCTGCAATTCCCAGTTGGCGGGCGACAGCCTGTTGTTTCTGAGTAATATGTTCAGCCTGCAGCACTGAGGGTTGCGCGGAAGACCAGTTCCATTGCTCTGCCGGTTCGGTCTTGTCCGCCTGATTCAGTACCCATATCAATGGAGGCTGCGGCCCGTTGTACCCGACAAAGACCGCCTGATAAAACTGCTCCTCTATCGTGAAGGCGCGGTCATCCGCCTTTAACACCCACAGCACCATATCAAGCTGAGGCATCAGTTCCCGGTAGAGTTCGCGGTACTCGTCATCACGTTGCAGACTTTCTCCCACGCCGGGCAGGTCAATCAGCGTCAAATAGTGAGAGCCAAAGCGCAGACGAACCCGTTGAGGCTCGCGGGTACAGGCTTCAACCGCGTTAACAGCACAGACTTCACTGCGAAACAGCGCGTTACAAAGCGACGATTTGCCGACGCCAGTTTTGCCCATGATGCCAATCACCGGTTCGCAGGTAACAAGCTGGTCCAGCTCATGGATTAAGGACTGGCGTAAAGAACGTGGATAGCGCCGCAGGTGACGGCGGATCAGGGCATAACCTGAAGGTTTTTTCATGGCAGATTCCAGATAGCAAAAAGGCCATCCGGGTGGATGGCCTGTTGAAGTGATACGGAAGGGAATTCAGTAAGATGATATATAACTGTAATTTTTTTAGTTTTTATCTTTTAGCTGCGAACAGCCCCATGCTCTCACACCGGAAATTGAGCGCATGCTCAATCTGAGTGAACCCAGGTAACTCAGGAACAATTTCGGATTATCCGAGCTAATTTTAAAATTAGCCGTACCGCCACAAAGGTCATCGAAAATGAATGATCCGCTCTGACACTCGACATTACCATCCAGTAGTGCATGATTACCCTTGCAAAAAACCTTGTTGCCCAATTCAAGATTATAGTTGAACACCACCGGGTAACCGTACCAGCCTTCTTTCAGGCTCGCCTTTTCAACCGAACGTATCCATAAATCGCGCAGGCATTCCGCAACTTTATCGGCGCCAGTGCTCCCGGTTATGTAAAACAGCATATAAATATAGGGTCGGTTTACACGCTTTTCGTTGCACATTAGCCATGAATACCCGGTAACGCACTTCCCATATTTAAGCACCCGCATGTGGTTCAAAAACAGCTTCAGAGCAAGATGAACCTTCTTTGAATGCTCAGCACCTCTGTCGTCATGATAAGCAGTCTTCCCATCCAGCGGTGTTATCACAAAAGAGAATTTCAGGGCCTTGACCGAGCCGTCAGCAGAAAGATTCTGGAATAATGTCGTAAAGGATTTACCGATGCTTTTGGCCTGGCGAGCTGAGTAGTAGCTGTTCATTTTTAAAACATACAAGTTATGTAAATTAACATACATGTTATAGCTAAATCATTATAAGTCAATGCATTAGCCCTTAGCAGTTTTTGCACAAAATTTATACAGCAAGGTGGCTATCGGCGGGGAGGTTCTCTACCTCCATTGGGGGCCTTAAACAACGATGGATTTACCTTTTCGGCGGGTTCATCAGCCTGAAGGGCGAGCGTTTAATTAAGGAATAAAATGATATTTTATAGAGAAGCACTTTCATAACTATTCCCCCTTCTCACCGGACCAACACCACGAGTTAAGTAACCAGTACTGTACTGAGATTACAATGCCGCTCACCTGCATCCCATTTCAAAACTGACGCCAATGTCCATTCCCATGACGATTACACTCACATGGAGAACCAGACATGTCATACCGCGACATTAACGATATCAATCTTAGCTATGTTCAGCACCCGACCCTGAACCGAAAGCTGCGACGTCATCAGGATCAATTATTTGAGCGTTATTCCAAGCTGCTGATGCTACGGGTGGACTTCTCGTATCTGCAGGACAGTGATTCCCATGGTGAGGGCGATATTCACTCTACAGTGGCCGATATCACCTTACTGATTCAACGTAGCCAAGATATTAAGGGGCTGGTGGGCTACGCATGGGTACTGGAGCATACCGAGCGACATGGTTTTCACATCCACGCGGCGTTTTACCTCAATGGTCAGAAACACCGCCGTGCATGGACCGTCTATGAAACGCTCAGGGATACCTGGAAATACGTGACATGGGGAGAAGGACATACACACCGGTGCGAGCCCAGGGAGGAGTACAGAGCACGGGGTGAATGGGTAACGCCCTACGACGACATTAAGGGCCGCAAGAGTATGCAGTACATCTTGAGCTATCTCAGCAAGCAGGAGCAGAAGACTTTGGGCGTTATCTGCCAGTTAAGTGACATCCCTGCTCCATCGGCAGCGGGCAGACGGCGGAAGGTCAGTTAAAAAATACGCCAGTGCCTCATCGTTTGAAGGAGTCTGCGTTTCCCTGACCCGACTCCTTCTCCCATTCACTCAAGGAGAAAGACGATGACCACAGACTACAGCGTTCTTAACGACCAACTGGTGACGATGGCGTTTATCACCCGGCTCACAGGCCTGACGGATAAATGGTTTTATTTCCTTATAAAAAACGGCGAATTCCCGAAACCCATTAAGCTGGGCAGAAGCTCTCGTTGGTTGCAAAGCGAAGTAGAAGCTTGGTTACAGCAGCGTATCGACCAATCCCGCCAATAACCTCTCCCTCCCAGATTTAACTCCGCCGATAGCCTGACTAGCATTACCCATTTAGGGGCGGCTTGCCCATGCGTGTCATCCGTCGGCCTAAAGCACGGCTCAAAGGAAAAACTCATGCGGATTTTAAAATGCTACTTGGCCAACAATGCCCGGAACAAATTTGTTAATGCAAAAGAGGCCTCTGACGAAACAGGAGGCCATTGGACCTGCGCCAGCTGCGGCTGCAGGCTTATCTTACATAAAGAGGATGAGAAAGAAGGCCCCTGGTTTGAACATATCCAGCACTCAATATCTCACCACGAACTGATGATGTGCGCCTGGGTCGACCCGCTGGAGAAAGAAGCTGCCCGCATCAGAAAACTACGGCAGGTCACTTATGCTATCGATACATCCAGCAAACCGCCTACTCACTGGCATTGCGTACTCTGTAGCGAGGATTACGTTGGCAATAAGCATTGTATAAATTGCCATTCTGGAATCTATAGCATTGAGCGAACTCCGGGCTAAGCGCTTCTAGGCCACGTTCCACCTTTCCCTTTTAACTTAGCCACACACCATATCGATCGGCACGAACGATCAATATCGAGAAACTGATCTATCAAAACGATTATCTTTCATGCGCCCTGCCTGGTTATCCTTATCATACATTGCTCGCAGAAAAGTCTTTAATTACGGTTAGTTATCTAGCTGAGGCTTGCTACGTCCATTTTCCATGTAACCCACAGAATGAGATCTCCAGGGCGCAGAAAGATGAAGAGATGTGCACGTTGCAACAAAAAAAGAGGTGTCCTTGAGCGATGGCTCTCACTCGATAAAGAATTTTGCGATGAGTGCTTATTTGATATCGACCAGGAAATCAGGGAAAGACGAATTATCCCGATCAGACGTCAGAACGACGGTAACGAAAGGAGGTCGTAATTCAGCATGAAAAATAAAATCGACATTAGCATCATTATCCTTGTTTACAACGCCGCTGCGACCATTGGTTGTCTGGTTAATAAAATCCTTAGCGGAAACCACGTAGCTATTGAACTTATCGTTGTTGACGACGGTTCTACCGATGGTACCGGCAGCATTATCCGACAAATCCACGATGACCGGCTCATTCTGATCGAGCAGGCCAATCAAGGTGTCTATGCTGCCCGAAATACTGCTCTAGCCTTGCACCAGGGAGAGTGGGTTATATTCCTTGATGCGGACGACGATATAGCAGATGGGTTCATTGAAAAAAGATGGCAAGCAGCTAGTGCGTTGCAGGCCGACGTCATGATCTTTTATGGCTGGCATTCTGATGCTGACCACCACTATCGAAGAGCAGTCCACCGAAAGCAACCATATGGGGCGATTCTGTCAGGGCATGAGTGGATAAGACACTGTGTAACACGCCGTGAATGGCCACATTACCTGTGGCTGCAAATGGTCAGGTCATCCTATGTCAGGCAGCATTCACTGCGCTTCCAGCCTGGTAGGAGCCATAAAGACATTCTTTGGACGGTTCATCTTGCAACGAGCAATGGCCGGTTCTGCGTGTTGGATGTTAAGGACTATATCTATATCAGTACTAAGACCTCTATCACACACCGACCGGATTACTATGATATTCGTGCTATAAGCTATGTTGAAGTGATCGCGGAAATCATCCAGTTAGCGGAACAAAACAAAAAAATAAAGGTATTTTTGTACCGGCATGCGCTGGTGGAGGCTCGTCACTTTTTGGGGCTTTACCGCAATCGCGTTGGGGATAAATCGGGCATGAAGGACTACTTCAAAGCGAACATATTCGCAGCCCATTTATTCAGAGGTATCAGCAGTTTTAGCGATGTGTTTTTCTTTATTAAGCTGCTGGGCAAGCTATTCTGATAAGCTGTGCGTTGCTACACGACACCTGCGCACAGCGTAATTTCACGCTTTCTGACTAAATTGTTCAGGCCTTTTCTTAGGTGCGAACACAACTCCCCGTACTTTCCTCTTCCAACTCAAAATCATCGCACCTTGCTGACCCAAGAAGGGAGCATGCCCTGCATTAGTATCCGCACAGCCCATACTCTATTGATACCAACAGCGCTTCAGCACAACAAAGTAACTTGATAATCGCGACTTAAGGTGAAGATGCCAAAAACTCGTTTGAGAGCAATCAATTCAATGACATGTCAAAACTGTACTTTCCATTGAAAATCTTACTCATGGCACTTGGCTGCAAACTCATGCTTGGTAAGATAGATCATAAAACAGCTCATTGGCTACCTTGTAAGAAATGTGGCATCAAAGGAAAAATTACGATGGATCTTGTTGATAGTATTGAAGCAGGCAAGCTGACGATCAGTGAATTGATTGAAACCTTGGCGAAAGATAAAAATTACGCAGCTTCTAAGTGGGATCAGCGATACCGTGAATTTACGACTTTGCTACAACAAACCTCAACTTTTGCTGAGCCTGAAACGGATGATTTAGTTAAGAGGCTCTGGTATGAACGTGATAACGGTATTGCCAGTATTCGTCAGGGCGTTCCATCATTAGCAGAATATCAGCAAAGCCTCCCATTGCTTAGAGAACTCACTGAACGTGTTCGTCAGCAACCGAATGAAGCTACCTACCAATATGTAGGCAGTGCGCTACAGCAGGCCAAAGAGACCGGCCAGCTTAAGCGCATGTATTGGAGTTTAAGAAATCGTGTCTTTGCCGCGTTCTCGCCAGATAACTTCACCAGCACTGTGGATGAGAATGCTTTTAATAAAGCAGCAGAATTCCTAAATCAACACTTCCATCTCGGTTTGGTACTGACCGGAAATTGGTTACAGAAAAACTATGAATTGAAACAAGCCATACACGCCCAATCTCCTAACAAAGATCCTTATTACGTGAATATGGCCATCTGGCATCTCTATGAATTGCTCCGTGAACGCGATAATGAACAAAAGCAGGAGAAAGTAGCTAGCACGACATCCATAACCAGCAGTGAGCCCATCGAGAACAAGACCATTCCACATTCACCAACTAACGTGATCTTCTTAGGCCCCCCAGGCACTGGCAAGACCTTCACGTTGCAGCAAAAAATGAAAGAGTACACTTCTCATGCAGTTCCTGCTGATCGTGATGCCTGGCTGGATTCTCGCCTTGAATCGTTGAACTGGATGCAGGTTATAACGCTGGTGCTGCTCGATCTTGGGAAACGAGCCAAAGTTCGCCAACTTATTGAACATATGTGGTTTCAACGTAAAGCATTATTAAACGGTCGTAATGGCAACCTATCGAATACTGCCTGGGCGGCTTTGCAATCGTATACAATTCCCGAATCGTTAACTGTTGATTATAAGAATCGGCGTGAGCCTGCCGTATTTAACAAAACAGATAACAGCGAATGGTTTCTAGTTGATTCACAGCTTGAGCAAGTGGAGGATTTGGTAGAGCTCTACGCCGAACTTAAACGTGGTCCAAAATCTGCCGAAGCCATTCAACGATTTTCGGTGGTTACGTTCCACCAATCATACGGCTACGAAGAATTTATTGAGGGTATCCGCGCTCGCTCTGACGAAAGTGGCAACATCTCTTACCCTATTGAGCCGGGTATCTTTATGCGGCTGTGTCAGCGTGCCAATGCCGATCCAGCACATCGCTACGCCATTTTCATTGATGAGATCAATCGCGGCAACATCTCCAAGATCTTTGGGGAACTGATCTCACTCATTGAAGTAGACAAGCGTGCGGGTATGTCTAATGCGATGAGCCTGCAACTGTCTTATAGCGGTAATCACTTCAGCGTCCCCGCCAATGTCGACATCATCGGAGCAATGAATACAGCGGACCGTTCTTTAGCTCTGATGGACACGGCTTTGCGCCGTCGCTTTGACTTTGTCGAAATGATGCCAGATCTCTCTTTACTGAGTGGAGCTAAGGTGAAAGGCATAGAGCTCGAGTCGTTGTTAGAGAAACTCAACAGCCGCATCGAAGCACTTTACGATCGCGAACATACACTGGGGCATGCGTTCTTTATGCCGGTAAAAAATGCACTCGATGCCGGTGATGAAGAAGCTGCGTTTAAACAATTGAAGATCGCATTCCAGAAAAAGATCATTCCGCTTTTACAGGAATACTTTTTCGATGACTGGAACAAGATCCGGTTGGTGCTGGCAGACAATCAAAAGCAAGACGACAACCTGCAATTCGTGATTGAGAAAATCGACGATCTCGATACGCTTTTTGGTAACAACCATGGTTTACGACGCCATGATCAGCAATCAACAGCTTACGAGCTCAAAGATTTCGATCAAGAGATCTGGAATATTCCACAGGCTTATCGTTCAATTTATCAGCCCCAGCAGACACCCCTTGATGAGCAGGTTGTAAATCATGGGTGAAGTTATCTCCGTTTTTGAATATGACCTACTGGGGAGTGACAAAGCGGCTTCAGTTGGCGCAAAACCGTTGCCTCCACTGGTCTTTAATTATTTAGAAGCGCTTAGCCTGGCAAGTAATCAAGGGGGCCAGTTCCTCAAACTCACCTCTCGCTCAGGCTTCAAATTGCTTCAGGTTCAAAACTACGCGGGGATGCTTTCAACACCTCATGGTTTCCAGCTTGAGATACTGCCCAAGGTTGGTAAAAACCTCACAGCGGCTAATGCACGTCAAACATTGCTGACGATGCTAAGCCATCTGCCTGGGTTTCGACATATTCAAACCCAACAGGCAACTCTGCAGGCTCAGCGCATGCCTTTGCTTGAGATTTTTATCAGTCAGTTTTTGCTTAGCGTCAGCCAATTGCTTAGACAAGGTTTACGCTCCGACTATGTGAGTGAGCACGGTAATCTGGCTTTTATGAAGGGCAAGCTGATGCTTTCTGCACAGCTGCGACATAACGCGGTAAATCGCCATAAGTTTTGTGTCGATTATGATGAGTATATGCCTGATTGTGCTGCCAATCGGCTCTTACACTCCGCACTGGATAAGTTACTTAGTCTGCAGCTGTCATCAGAGAATCAACGCTGGCTTTACGAACTGCGCTTTGCGTTTGACGGGATTCCACTTAGCCGGGATATAGAAAGTGATATAAACAGCTTACGCCTTGAGCGCGGTATGGCTCATTACAACGAGCCAATGGCGTGGGCGCAATTGTTCTTGAGAGGAATGAGCCCGAGTGCCTTGCAGGGAAATACCAAAGCGATATCCCTCTTGTTCCCTATGGAAGCAGTGTTTGAATCCTTCGTTGCACAAACCTTTTCCGACGAACTCCCTCCTCACTTCAAAGTTAAATCGCAAGCCGCCACTTATTCCTTAGTAAAACATGGGGCTTATGACTGCTTTAAACTTCGCCCAGACCTGCTGATTCAATCACGCCAACCGGTTCAAACCAAAATGGTGATGGATACAAAATGGAAGCTGGTGAACAGCAACGAGCAAAAAAAATCACTATATGGACTTGCGCAATCCGACTTTTATCAAATGTTTGCCTACGGCCAAAAATATCTTGATGGCCGCGGCGAAATGTATCTGATTTACCCTGCGCATGATGACTTTAGCCAACCGATACGCCAGCACTTTGCTTTTTCAGAGACTTTAAAATTATGGGTTGTGCCATACCGGATAATGGCAAAACGCGGTGAGAGGATGATGTGGCCGAGTGACGAGTCCTGTACAATGAGACCCAACCCAGATCGGATGGCTGCTTCAGTATCCTATAGTGGAGGCATGAGATGACCCATGAATACCAGCGGCAAAGCCTGGAACAACTAATTACTCAGCAAACAGCAGCGCCCAGAAGCGCTGCCGCTGTATTTAACGAGAACCAAACTCTCTGGCAAACCCTTGGCTTTAGCCAGTCTCAAGTTTCGCTATGGCTTGCCTCATTGCCTCAAAGTAATCATCTAAAAGAGTCCACAACGGCAACGTACCAGGTTACACCTGATGTTGCGGCACATTTGGTATCATTGTTACAACAAGCTGGTGGGCGCATGCCCCTGGCACAAGTACTGAAAAAGCTCCCAGCAGGTATTACGACCAGTGAACAGCAGATACACAAACTAGCTCGGAAGCATGCGCAGTTAGAGATTAAAGGCCCCTTGCTGGTATTGATAAATTAGCCGGCACTTGTAGTAACCGTCGGCTGTATAAAGGATTTTAGAAAACATAATGGCAAAAGAAGCAAAAAAACAAGACCCACAACAGCAGCTAGAAGCACTGTTCAATAAACTGGTCAAACAGCACTCCGAGTTTACTCAGCCATTGGTCGAATTACCCGAACATGAATTCGCCAAGGCGGGTCTCATTCAAGGCTTGGTTGAAGGCAACTTAACGCCACCGGTCATGTTGATTGCGCTGGCAGAAGGCCATTGGGAATACGCCGCTGACACTGCAAAGTTTGATGATTTAGCCTACCAGCTGTTAAGCGATATCGAAGGTGACTGGCCAGTATTTGCCGTTGTGGACGATGGCATGAACCAACGTATTTTGGCCTTGTTCGGTGCCGATGGATCTGACGGTACCCACGGTGCAGATACCCTGCCAAGTCTGGAAGAATTACGTAGCTTTGATCGCATGGAGCGTGATCCAACCTTTCGCTGGTCGATGCGTGTTTATACACGCTTAATGCAGCGATTTGATGCCTTCCATGAGAGTGTTTACAGGGTACGCCGTGATAAAGTCACGAACAAAAACAGTATCATTTATGAGGTAGCTAAGCTTCTGTTTTTAGAAAGCTTTCGAGTCCACCACTCAAAAGAGCTAACTTTCGTTGACCATGAGGGAAATACTTGCGTCTTTAATGAAGTATTTAACTATGAATACGTTAGAAGAAATGGAGAAAAAGCCGTTTCACAGATAAAAGCGGCGTTTAAAGCACTTAAGTCACATCCTGACTACATAGTCATAGCTGATGATGGAACCCCAAATGGTATTTTTGATGAGGATGAATACCTTAAGCTGTCCGTTCCAGAAAACTATGTTGATTTACTTGAAGCTATTCAAAACCTTGGTCCAGTAATTTCGAATGATGGAAAGATTGTCAAAAACTCTGGGTCACTTGCCGATGTATCAGGTGATTTATTAGGACGAGTGTTTGACGTATTTCTACGCGCTAAGTTCGAATCTAAAGGGGGTCTTGGAGTCTATCTAACTCCTAACCCAGTGAAACAAGCCATGCTGGAAATGGCAATTTATGATATTGCAGATGACGATGAAGTCATGGCGAAACTAACAAATGGTGATTTTAAGTTTTGTGATCCAACGTGCGGCTCATTTGGATTTGGTTCCGTAGCCTTGAGTCAAATAGATAGACTAGTTGACTCTAAATTGGGCGGTTTGAGTGATAATGAAAAAGAAAAATTAAAGCAAGACCTCAGAGATAATTCATTCACTGGTGCTGATAACTCTACTGATATGATCATGCTAGCCCGTGTGAATATGGCACTACAAAATGCACCTAAGGCAAAAATTATTCACGCATATAACTCATTAAGTACGCCAGCACTAAAGCCTAACAGCTTCGATTTGATTTGTACGAACCCACCTTTTGGTACGCCAAAATTTGCTAAAGATAAGAATAGCCAAGAGTCAAAACTAAAATATGAAGAGGAAATGGAACAAATCCTCGGTGGCTTCCGCCCTGCCGTAAAAGTTATGGATAGCTACAATGCCTGGTACGACCATGTAAAAATGAAGTGGCAAGATACCGGCGATTTAGAGCTGGATGACAACGGCGAACCTAAATGGGCGGGCTATCGTACCGATTTACGTAAAACGGGCGGTACAGATAAAAAGCCGTTTTACAGCCTGCAGCCAACAACCGGAGGACTGGCACTGGGCAGTAAACCCGACAGCAAAGGCAATTGGCAACCAGTGAGTGCCACCATCGACCCAGCTGTGCTGTTTATAGACCGCTGCCTGCAACTGCTCAAACCCGGTGGTCGACTGATGATCGTGCTGCCTGATGGCATTTTATGTAACTCCGGTGACCGTTATGTACGTGAGTACATCATGGGGAAAAAAGACGAAAAAACCGGCGAATTTGTTGGTGGTAAAGCCATAGTCAAAGCGGTGATTTCTCTGCCAAGTGACTGCTTTAAGCTCTCCGGCACAGGCGCCAAAACCTCGATTTTATATTTACAAAAACGCCATGCTAACCCCAACCAACCAGAGCAATTTTTACCCGAGCCACAAACCGATGTATTTATGGCGGTGGCCGAAACTCTGGGCTACGTGGTGAAAAATAATATTGAAGACTACAACGCTGGTGTTACCAACGATTTGGATAAGATTGTATCGGCTTATAAGCGGGGTGAGTAATGTCTGTAGATACCTTACGCGAAACATTTCATATAAACCGCATTAGCACTTCCGATTTGCAGGACTTCTTGACTGCGCAAACTTACAGACCAGAAATTACACAAGCAAAAAATCATATTCTTAGCTTGAAAAATTGCTCACTGCAGGCGGTATGCACAAAACCAATTCAACAAGGAAAGTCGCCTAAGTATGCAGAAAAAGGCTTAAAGTGCATTAAACCTAAAAATACTAATGATATGTTAGTTTCGATTGATGATATTGATTGGATTGACTCGTCAACAAAAGATCAAATTCAAAAACAGAAACTCGGATATGGTGATATTGTCATTACACGTTCAGGCTCAGGAACAATTGGTCGGGCATCGATTTATTGCTATAGCGAAGAAGCGTATACGAATGACCATCTTTTTGTTGTTCGCCCTGACAAGGCTGATAGTCACTACATTTGCTCATTTTTAAATAGCTTCCATGGTCAACGTTTATTGGAAGCTGGGGTATCCGGGTCTACCGGGCAATTAAATCTTTCCAATGAACACATTAAGTCTATTCCGCTATTTAGACCTGATGAAAAAGCCCAAAAATACATTGGAAATAAAGTTCGCCAAGCCGAACAGCTGCGCGCTTGGGCGAAGCGTCTTGAACGCTCCTTGGATGCATTTATTGATCACTTTCAACCTGAGAAAAAAGAATATAAAAAACTTTTCTCACGTGTTCCAAACCACCTTCTCACAAATATGTTGACAGCAACGACGTACAGAGAGCGATATATTTCTAATCAGAAAAACTTAAAAGATAGCTCGTGCACTCAGCCAATTTCTTATTTTCTAACAAGCGTTACAAATGGGTTTGATGAGAGAAATGAGATAGAAAGTGGACTCCCTTACATCAAAGTTGCTGATGTAAGAGCTGGTTACATAGATTTAAAAAATAGTCCCAGAGTAAGGGTGTCTGCGTTAACAAATGCCAGCGAAAAACAAAAGCCGAAGAAAGGTGATTTACTTTTAACTAGGAAAGGAAGCTTTGGAATAGCTGCTGTAGTGATGGAATCAGCAAGCTTTCTTTGCTCCAGCGAAGTTTTCTCATGCAAACCGTCAAAGCCTGAATTCATGCCAATACTTTCTTGGTTTTTAAACTCAGAGGCTGGGAATATGCAATTCTGGCAGTTTTCAACTGGAACAACAATGCCAGGAATTAATCAAGAAAATCTACAAAACATCCTTATTCCAGATTTTTCAGATTGTGATATTCAGCAATTTAATTCTATTCACAAGAATAGATATGAAGCTAAAAAGAATGCAGAACTACTAACTGACACAGCCAAAACGCTCATCGAATCCCTAATCGAAGGCCAGCTGACCGAGCAGCAATTGATCGAAGCCCAACAAGCCCTGGAAGATGGCGACAACAGCTTAGATCAAGCGATTTTAAGCAAACTAAGTGCTGAGGGTTATGCCATTGAAGGTGCCACACCGCTATTTAGCGATGTGGATGAGTTATACAGTTTGCTGGAAGAGGCGGCGCAAGCGGAGGCTGAAGAGTAAAAATGGAGACAAGGGGCATGGACAGCAGTACAACCAGGCAAAATAACGACCCCGTAAATAGCGAAGCGGCACTTAACCTCTGCCTGCAGCTTTGGCAACAAGGTGGTTTGAACGTCAACAAAGCAGCATTGTTATTGGCGGCTGCGCCTGCCCTTAGGTCACTGCTACAACCAATCATACAGCCGAAAAAGAACGACGCTGAAACTGATATCGTTAGCGCCTTTAGCCTCACTGCACCATTGCTTGATGCCTTTAACGATTTAAGCCAGTCAGGTGAATGGCAATTAGCGTTGTTGGGCTTAAACCCAGACGTTCGCCAACATTGGATAAATTTAGCCGCCGCTCGCTGCCAGGAAGCAGGCGCGATGAATGACACAATGGTATTGGTTAAACTCATTCAGCAACTGGGTAATGCCAGTGAATGGGTCTTAGCCCAACTGGAAAGCACGGCCACCACGCCGCAAATCATTGCCGGCCCTCTGGCAAAAACCGAACGCGATTTGCTCGGTCATAGCCTAAACGACAATGCAGCCATTCCCGCTCTATGCCGTATTTTGCACACCAGCCATACCTTGTTTACTGTAAGTGAACAAAATGAACCACCAGCACCTATACAAGCGGTGGATGTCACCGCAAAACAACTGACAAATAACTGGTGTAGTGGGCGGTTGTTAGCACTCCCTAATACCTTGCTTGATGAACACGACCTTAAACCCAATGCCGATTGGTTATTGGTGTCCCGCTCGGGTCATGACAGCGTGCCGCTTACCGAGCTATTCGCCCAACAGCACTGGTTATTTTTACTCAGTCTCATTATCTTTGTGCAAGATGCCTGGGCTGCCGAGCAACGTGGTGGTTTGTTGCTCACCTTAGCTGCCGGGCAAAATGCCTTTGCCCCCGGTCAAATAAATGTGGCGGTACAAGGTATTGAAGGTGATGAGGTGAGCTTGGGCAGTTTGGCTGAGTTTCTTGTGCTTCTGCTCGGTGAGCTCAATATCACCCTCTACCCGGCACTCAATGCGAACACAGAAAGCATCAACCGCCTAAACCGCGCCCTAAGCTCATTCATCACCGAATTGCTGACACAAAAAATCTGGCAATTTACCGAGGCGGGTCGTGGCGAGTCCGGCCAATATCGAATTCACACAAGCTTCAGCGATGCCTGTTATAGCCTGCCGTTAGCACCGCTATTTGGCTACAAAAGCCAAACGTTACAACGGGCTATTAAGCAACTGGCGCAAAACTGCTATGCCAATAAAAAACGCGCCGCCAATAGAATAAACCTTCAAGGATCGTCGTTATGAGTTTTGAATTAAACGAACAGATGGTTGATAGCCTGGCAAAACAACATCGCTGGGCGGCGACGGGCGTATCAGATTATCCACCTCGCGACCCGTTAGTGGGCCAGAGCCGCTTTTTTAAACGCTTTCAAACCTTTTTGCATACGGTGGATCACGACGATGATCGCTTTGCCCATGTGTTTGCCGTCGAAGCCGAATGGGGCCGGGGTAAATCGCGTTTAGGCCATGAATTGGTCGCACAAATTAACGACTGCTCCAGAGGCTGGTTTGTCCGCGACGAACAAGGCCAACTACACGATAAGCAGCTGTTTAATCGCGACACGCAAGATAAATACCTGGCGCTCTACATTCGCTACTCGCAAGTGGCATCAGATTATCAAAACTCGGATAACTGGTTTGCTTTTGGTTTATATCAGGCGCTATTACCACTGGCCACCCAAACCTTTGATGGTTCGATTCAAAGTGAAATTGCCAAACAAGCCTATGAACGCTTAATGCCATTTGGCTTTAAATCTGAACTGTTAGCAGATGCCCTACAACTGAACGCCAACCACAGCGAAGAAGACCTCTATACTGACCAAACGCTGGTAGTCAGTTTGGTGCAAGCCGCCTATAAAGTATTAAAGAGCTTTGGCGTGCAGTATATGTTGGTGGTGCTGGATGAACTGGAAACCGTTGCAGAAGCCGCTACTTTTGGCCTGGAAGATGAACAAGATAAACGCCTTGATGGCCAGGCCATACGCCTGATTGGTAAAGCAATTAAAGAGGAAGACCCTCGCCGTAAACTTCCATGGTTGCGCTATGTTGCACTGTGTTCACCACTGCTTGGCCAGCAATTGCGCGAAATTCAATCGGTCGCACGCCGCTTTGAGTTAGTAGAACTTGAGCATAATGCCTTTGCCGATGTATCAGACTATGTGGCAAGCCTCTTAAAAGACGGCAAGCTGGGTTTTAATTACCCTGCGGGTTTAGTGGAAGCCGCTTACGCCATGAGTGGTGCCAACTTCGGTTGGTTTAACGTGGTCATGGCTAATGTGGATGCAGTGCTGAGTCAATACCAACAAGCAGGCCACAGTATCAAGGATGTGGGCGATTTATTTGAAGCTGTGCTGGCAGGTTCTGGCCGCGTGGCCAGGCATGTGCTGGATAAAGGTGCGATAGAAGGCATTCAAACCCGCGACCAGGCACTATTGACCGAATGCCGTAGTTTGCTCTACGGCCAATTACCCGTGCGCTTAACTGAAATGGGCTATGCCACTGAATTGCTGGCGCTGAAAAACGAAGATCTGGAACCCATAGCCGCTCATTACCGCAAACTGAGCATTGACCGGCTACAGTGCCGACAAGCCTTGGAGCAAGCCAAATTCCGCCGCGATAAAGATGAATGGTACTACCCTGCAGTAGATCAAGCGCTGAGCTTAGATACTTTGCTGGATAACCTGCGTACTTTTTCGATTAAAGAACAAGCCGCAAGCGGCGATAAAGGCGCAGTATTGCTACCTCTGTCAAAAGGTGAGTTTAAATACTTACTCAGCTTGCTGTATGACCACCCAGCAATTGAATTTGCTGCCGATGCCTTATGGCACAAGCTAGTGGGTGAAACTACCGAACTGGACGCCAGCGAAGCAACGCATATTGGCCCCAGTGTGGCGATGTTACTGCGCCTGGATTTGCGCTATCGCAGTGCCCAGCAAAACTCACTGATTTTTAAAGATCCCGCCATGGGCGATGCTCATGAACAGGCGATGAGTGAACTAAGCAAACAAAGTAGCCAGAAGCCACTCATCAAGGCATTAGCCCGTGTAACGGGCTTTGTGAGATTACTGGACAACAACTGGACCTATGATGAAAACTTGCTGAGTAATAAAGCGGGTAGCGACGATGCACCTCTGGCCATTTTAACCGAGCCACGTGGCCGCCAGGGTGGTTTACTTACCCTGGATGGATTTAAGCTTCACCCAGAAGGTAAAGCCTTGTTTGCCTGGGTCAGTAACCTAATTGAACTGAACAATCTTCACACCTTTGCGGCAAACCACAGCCACCAAAATGGTCGCACGCCAGTATTAGCGTTAACCGCATCTGCACATCTCATGGAGCAATACAGCCGACTGGATGAAAGAAATGAGTTACGTGATGCGATGCTGCTGCATTATGTCAACCCAAGCGAAGCAGACCAGTTAGAGCGTATTGGCCTAAGTCTGGCAGCATGCCAGTTGCACGGCGTGAATTTAACTGCCGACAGCTTTACCGCGAAATTCAAAAACAAGCTGCATGCTCTGACTACCTTTGCCACGAATGCCATTCACAAGTGGCGCCAGCGCTTGCAGAAGCGCGGTTTAATTGCATGGCCGTTAAAGGTAGATGGTAAGTTATCACCGAATGACCGCGACCTGTTGTTTAAAGGCTGGTATCAGTTGGCCATTGCTCACCCTGAGTTAAACGGCATTCTCGATTTACAGCAGCAACACGGCGTGCCAGTGAATGAGCTAAGCAGCTTGTTGGATAAACTTAAAGTGCCGGGCAGCTATATTGCCAAAGGCTACACGGCCGATGAACATGCCGGGCTATTTACTGAACTTAATAATGTGCAGCGAAGCCAGGCGCAGATCCCATTATTTTTAGCCCGTATTGCTCACCCTAATAAAAAGCACAAGTGGCAATTCGAAGGCTTTAAGCAGCAGTTTTATTTCGCCTATGTGGCTGAAACGAGTATTACCGCCAAAGGCGTGTTTAATGACTGGATGTGGTGGTGTGGAGAGCTGAACTTACTCACTTTAACCAATCCAACAGAAAAACAGGCAATTTGGGAGCACTACCCGCGCTCCCGCTTAGAAAATGCCATTAGAGAAGCACAAAACTGGTTCAGCGGTAACGATATGGGCAGCTACGCAGCCAATGTGGAAGTCATGAGCCGCGTGTATGGTTATGCACGCATTAATGAAATGTTCGCGCCTCTGGGTACAAATAAGCTAGGTTTTGTCACCGTGGAAGCTAAAGAACAGCTGGGAAAAGCACAATCACTATTTAACGTGCTCAAACAGCAAGAAGAACAACTGGCTGATATTGCCGAGGCCAACGACACGCAAGTACTGGCTGAGCTTATCCACAAGCGTGCTGAAGTGCTGGAGCTAGTAGCAAAGGTGAAACCGCTTAATAGTTCCAAGCCCATGCTAAAAGATGCCCATATTCTTAGCTTAGAAGACAAAACGACCTCGCTTTATCAACGGATTGAACAGGCCTGTTTATTTGCCGAATTTGTTGAGCGCAGCGCTGAGCGTATCAACAACCGACTCGCTGATTTAATCATAGATGTTGAAACAGAGTGTGCCCCACTGACGAATTTCCCGAAACGTCTGTACACCAACACGCTGCGCACCATAGGTCATATTTTAGACGGCGCGTTAAAAGACGATACCAGCAGTGCCACTGGCCAAAAAGAGCAGCAAGCAGACAGTGATACCTTACTGCATTACCTGCGTAAACTCGACTTAGGCAAAGCGCAAGACAAGCTTTCAGCCTTAGCGCAAGAAGTGGGTTTAAACCTGTACAGTGACCAACAGCTGCCGATAGCGGAGATCCAGGGACATATTTTGTCTAGCTACCGCAACTGCAAAGAACGATTTGGGAAGCTGGTTAATAACCTTACAGAGCAAAACCAACGCGCCCAACAGCTGCAAAAATGGCTTAATAGCGCAACGGCTGAGTATGAGTACGCTGATGACATTGCAGAGCTACCAAAACTGGTAATGAAATTACAGCTCATTGAAGACGCTATTGCCGATCTCCCCAACGATGCCGAGAGCAAGCGTCAAAGTCTGCAAATCAGTTTGCGCAATGGGCAGTTTTCATCGTTACGGGATTTACCAGAAGAGCTCTTAAAACCGGCACGCGGTCAACTTACACCGATTCAAGGCCAGCTACTTAAAATTGAAGAGCGTCTTAACCAATTCAGACGCAGCTCCATCGAGCAGGTAAACAGCTGGCTGCCGTTATTAAAACCGCTATTGGCTTCTCAAAAGCAAGCGGAACCAGCAGCGTTGACTCTGGGGGATGTGAGCAATTTGGGGGTCAGTGAACTTCAACTGGTGTGTGAAAGCACCCAGGCCAAATGGCAGAGCCAGGGTGAGCAAATATTAAAAGATACAGGCTTAACACTGGCGGATTGGCAACCGATTTATCAGGCTTTGAGCCAAAACCAAGAACCCGCGTTAACACCTGAGCAACAGAAAGGACTTGTAGACAAAGGTATTGTAAAAATGCGCCTAACCTTTGCCACTGGTTTATAGAGGTGACGCGATGAGTCTTTACTTATCTGCGGCACTGGCCAGTAATCGTAAAGGTCGGTTTTTGCAAACTGTTGCGGGGGCCCCCCCCTTAACGAAGGATTGGATTAGCTCGCCGCCAGCCAGCGGTTTGTTGTTAGTACAAGCAGAAGAGTTGACTGACGCTAATACTATGCAACGCCTGTATCACTGGGCTATGCAGGCAGGTTGTGCCGCTTTGGTGATAAACCTGAAAGCTGAACAATTTACCTTATTAGCGCACTTGTCCTCCCCACTAGATTGGCAGTTAGTACCAGCGGTCTTGAGGGTGCAAGAGCCAGGGCTAACCGCTTTGCTAGCCAGTGAAACAGACCAGGCTATTGCTGGCTTTTCTGGCAGTGCAGATCGCCACCAACACCAGGCCGGCGATGTGGTGCATACCCGCTACATACGAAAACACAGCAACAGTGGGCTATTAGCCTTTACCACGTTACCTTTGTGGTCGCTGACTTTACTCGATCATAGTGAGATCTTGGTGAGATGGTTGAATTGGTTTGTGGACCACGCAGGCATTGCTGAACGAATCATCGAACCTAACGCGCCATCAACCGACTACACACCAGATAAGCACGATCTGGTTGTATTGCTACTACTCTACGCTGGAAGTGGCATGAGCTTACAAGCGTTGTCTGAGCATAACGCGGTTAAGCTGATGTTTGATGTTAACAGCCTTGATATTGTCAAGCGGGGGGAGATGTTGCGGCAGCACGATTTTATCGACGAAGCGGGCATAACAGCCACCGGTAAAACATGCCTACAAGCCTCGCAATATTGGGCTTATGCCCCGTTACTTAACGAGCAGCTACACACAGGAGCGCTATAAGCATGAATGAGAACAAAACGATGAATTTAGCGCAATCTCTCGCCATCGATAGTCAGCTTCGCTTACCGGGAAGCGCAGGACGCTTGCTTAAACAGGTCCGTGATATTGAGCAAGTGGCGCCGCTGTTCCGTGATGCTGGCTTAGTGAAGGCGGTCCCGAAGCCCACAATCGTTAATTTACGCGTAGCTGGTATTGCGACTAAATCGTGCTTAGACAAGGTATTGGGTGGTTTTATTTATGCCAGTGCGGCAGTGCGCACAGATTTGCTAATAGATGACAATAAAGTCAGCACGGCGGGTAGCGACTCGGTATCAGAACTGGATGATATTGATTTTGAAGCGCAGCGTAAACGGCTTGATTTAATTGAAATTCGTCATTCTTATCAGTTAGTTGAGAAAAAACTTTTAAGTTATGAGCCGGGTGATTTAATTTTGCTGGATACGCCGTTGTTTTTAGCACGGGATATGGCTCCGCTGGAGCGCAATGTCCGTCATAAACAAGAGTACGAAAAAACCAGGCAAGTGATAGAAACTTTTTGGCAAAACCATCGCTCTAAAATTTTTCCCTGGAATCAAAATGGTGTAATGCTTGCGAGCATTTTGGCTGAGCGCTTTAGTGCAATTGTAAGTATCGCCAAACAAGATTTACGTACCGAACAAGGCCGCAAACAAATTTTAGCATCTGATGGGTTTTCTAAAGAGTTGATGCAAAATCTGGCAGGGCTGGATGAAAGTTTGGTGGGCGTGGGGGATTTGCGATTTATCAATGGCATTTTAGGCAACTATTCGCGCACCATCGCATTTCGTTTGTCTGAGCAAGAAAACCGCATTGAACCCAACATTGAAGCTAAGCAAGGGTTAATTGGTTTTCACTTCCGTAGTGCCCGAGGTGGACAGATAAAAATGGTGCAATTAGCGGGTGACGAACCAGCATGGAAAAGTACTGATCTCGATTTAGTTGCCTCTCGCCTGATAGTGCTGGATATGCAAAACAAAGGTAATGCAATGCCGTTGCCACAATTACTTGGCTATCAACAGCTTGGCATTTTACCTAAATTTGCTACGTTTTATCGCCAGGGTTTACACCAGGCTCTAAAGAATAATGATATTGAGGCAGGGTGGTTGGCAGGCCTCGATGAGGGATTGAATAATGGCTTATAAAGTTTTAGGTAAATTAGTCGGTAACACTGGTGATGCCAGCCAGTTAACTATGGTTGTGCAAGACTCGTTTTCAGTACGCCGTGGTGAGTTTGTACGCATTATGCACCAGGAACGCAAAGATGAGGGGCAAGTCGCCGTACTGGGGCGAGTGACCAAGATCAGTCGTACCAATATGCTCTACAACGCCGGCTTTGGCGATGGTGTGACTGAGCTTGAGCTTTTGCCCGGTGCGAATGTAACTGGTGAGAATATGTTTGCTCAGGTCGAGCTGGTTGGTTACCGCGATCCTGTTACTCGTCAAATCAAAATTCCACGTCGCCCACTTAACCCTGGTACCGCTGTTGAAACCGTCGATTTCCAGTTTTTGAGTGATTTTTACGAATTTAATGAACACTCCAGTTTGCACTTGGGCAACCTGGTAGGCTACGACAAAGGCGAGAATACAGTTCCTGTTTTTATTGACGTGAACAAGTTGGTCACTGAGCATCTGGCAGTTCTGGCAATGACGGGTTCAGGTAAGTCTTATACTGTTGGCCGCATTATTGAGCGTTTAGTCGCGGTTAATAACGGTACTGTAGTAGTATTTGACCCACATGGTGAATATGGTAAAGCCCTCGCTGGCGGTAATCTGCAATTCTCAAGCTTCTTAGAAGCCACTGACGATAAGCGTGATCAAGAAGCACTACCACTGATAAAACAGACCTTTGAAAAACTGCAAGCCGCCGGTGCAGGTATTCAAGTTTACTCGCCGCAGCACGAATCTTTTAAACATAAATACGCTAGTAAGAATACACCATTAGCGCTTCAGTTTGACCATTTTGAAATGGACGATATTGCTGAAATATTACCTGGTTTAACGGAACCGCAACAACGGGTACTCGATGTTGCAATTCGTTATTGGCGCTCTGCAGATAAGACCGAGCCACGAGATATTAACCGCCTACGCTTCTTATTAGGTGATGGCATTGAAGAGTTAAAAGAGTGGGACGACCTTTCTGAAGCTGAGGCGAAGGCGTTATCAGGCCGTAGTGCCGCCGTCGCCTCAATGAAGCTTTCACGCGTGCTTAATGAAGCCAAAAGTTTTTACAGTGCAACGATGGCTGAGCCAACTGATATTTACAAAATGGTGGGACGCCCGAGCAATCAACAAGGGCGTTTAGTCGTTGTTGACTTACAAGGTTTGAGTGATACCGCTAAGCAAGTCATTTGTGCACTGTTATCTAGTGAAATATTAAAGGCGGCCTCGAGCAAAACGGACCCGCTGCGCCCATGCTTTATCATTTACGAAGAAGGCCATAATTTTGCTCCGGCCGGTGGCAATGCAGTCAGTCACCGCATTATTAAAAAGATCGCCGGTGAAGGTCGTAAATTTGGTGTTGGATTTGGCATTGTGAGCCAGCGTCCATCGAAATTAGATTCAGATGTGACCTCTCAGTGCAATACGCTAATTACGATGCGCTTAAAGAACCCAGACGATCAACGATTTATAGCTAAAGCATCAGATATGGTGAGCAAAGCTGACCTGGAGGAACTTCCGAGTTTATCAACCGGTGAAGCTCTGGTGTGTGGTCGTTCAATCCCTGCACCACTGCTTGTTAAAGTTGGAAGTAAGGCATTAATTCACGGTGGTGAATCACCGGAGGTATTGCGTGTTTGGGGCTCTTTCAATGGCTAAGGTGCCTATGCCTGAAGTAGCTTGGGTAAATGAGACGTTTCCACTTTTAGCAAGCGGTAAGCTATTGGACCAGGATGTATTGGTCCACAGCTTAGGCTGTAGCGTTTGGAATACATTCGGGCATGAACAGTCATTTATGGCGGTAGTGGAATGTCCGGCTCCAGGTACATTTGGTGCTGATATTCGCTCAGACTCGGGCTGGTTTCATAAATCATCTGCATCACCTATGTGTTTAATCGAGTTTGAACGCTTTGATGGTTCAGCGAAGGGGCAGCAAAAGCTAGAAGAAAAATTAAAAAACTTACTGGAAGCAGCGCAGCGCTGGAATCATTGCCCCAAAACCCTGGTCCTCAGTGCCTGGAGCCAAGGCTTAGTAAGTGCACCTGATACCCGAAAACTGAAAGACATTTGCCGCATGGGTTTCACTTCGTCCACTGGTACCCAAGTAAGCGCCTCTCCTGATGTTGAGGTGGTGTTTAGTCGCTTTTTATTTATCAAAAATCTGAGCATGATTGTTTTGGACAGAATTCACTATGAGGTGTTGATGTGAATATAAAATCAGCACATTTTTTGCCAGGAACGAATAAACGCCTTGGTGACAAATACCTGTTACTTGAATGCCTTGGTGATGGCAGCCATGGTTGGGTATGGCGGGCGGAGCGCCTGCAAGATGGAAAAATTGTCGCAGTAAAAATCCCTAAGGATATTACTCGGGAAGACCGCCAGCTTGCCGAAGGTAAAGAGCTTTTAGACGTCGAGCCGCACGAAAATATTGTGCAAATTTTTGATATGGGCCGTATAGATAATGAATGGTTCTATATTGAAATGGAATATTTCCCAAGCCAAACCCTAGCGCAAAAGCTCGATGACAGGCAGCGTAATTTTGGCCAGACCTATGAACGTTTATTCAGAATATATCGTCAAGTGCTCTGTGCTGTACATTATTTGGCCGAGCTACCAGTGCCAATATCCCATGGAGATATTAAGCCACATAACATTTTGGTTGGCGAACGGGACCTGGTGAAGTTGACGGACTTTGGCAGCTCAGCTTTACCAGAAGAAATTTACGTTCGTACCCGAGAAAATGGCGGGACTGTGTTGTATTCGGCCCCAGAGTTCTCCAACGTCGATAGCCGTAGAGGCAGTCTGGAAGAGCTACTATTGGGCGACATCTACAGCTTAGGTGTTTTGCTATACCAGCTGCTGACAGGAAAGCTCCCCCATGATACGCCAGCACAAGTTCAGCGCCACGCACCTTTCAAGCTTCCGACAGAGATTAATAGCTCTATTCATACGGACCTGGAGCAAGTGGTTCTTACCTGCTTACAAAAACGAGCGGAGGATCGCTTTTCAACTATTTCCGACTTAATTCATGCATTTGATGCAGCTACCACTAAACAACTAAAAGTTAGTGCTATTGCTCCAGTTTTTCAGACTAAACTTGATCAGGACTGGTCAAGTGCGGTACTTGAAGCAATGTCCAATCAATCTTACCAAAAGGCTGCCCAGTTAGCGTCGCAGGAGTATGGCCGCAGTAAAGATCTACAAGCTTTACATCAGCAACTTATTGCCTTGTACCGCGCCAATCGCTTATTCGACTTTGAAAAAGTTGTAGAAGATAATAAAGCGATCTTGCTCGAGGGTAAATTGACTCAACCAGCGGCTTTGTTCGAGCTGATAGTTAAGACAAACCTACAGTTGCGCAATATCAGTCAAGCAAAATCCTGGCTGTTGCAACGAAAGCAAGTTGAAGCAGAAAACGCGACTACCATGTATTTAGAATCATCCATCCTTGGCCTTGAAGCAAAATATCCTGAAGCAAGAGCACTATTGGAGAAAGTAAACCAAACAACTCCAATGAAGTTCCATGTGTTAAGCCAACTCATTTTAGTTTGCGAGCAAATGCGTGATTACTCTGGTGCTGCAGCTTATTTGAAAGCAGCATTACGAGTTGCACCATTGGATAACAGCATGAAAGAGAAAAAAGAATTGTATGCAAAGCTTGGGGTTATTTGATTGAAAAGATGGCCATTAGGCGAACAAGATACCTTGGATATTTAACACTTCCGTTCAAGTACCGGACAAAAATAAAGTTTTACATAACGATTTCTTTCTTGCTTGAGTTAAGACAAAAGCCTCTCCCCATTAGGGGGAGGCTTCTCAGCTATAAATATTTAATTAACAAAAACTGAATATTCATACATTTAGTTAGTATTATCGAAAAGGACTATTAATCTTTGCATAGTCAAATGGAGTGATAGCAGCCATTTTATTCGCATCCAGATAATCAGCCCACCACTGCAACATTAATCTACGCTCCCCGAGATGCTCCGCCTTATGGATGTAAGCAGCCCGAACAGAGCTACGTTCCTGATGGCTCATCTGCCGCTCTACCGCATCCCTCGACCACAATCCCGATTCAATCAAAGAACTACACGCCATAGTCCTGAAGCCATGTCCACATACTTCCGTTTTCGTGTCATAACCCATCACTCGCAGAGCCTTGTTAACCGTATTCTCACTCATCGGCTTACGTGGATCGTGATCGCCCACGAAAATCAGCTCTCGGTTCCCGTTCATGCATTTGATCTTTTCCAGAATAGCTAAGGCCTGACGCGATAAGGGAACAAGATGAGGTGTCCGCATCTTTGAACCACGCTGAGAATGCTTGACTCCTTCCAGTGGCTCACGCTCGCCCGGAATCGTCCACATAGCCGTTTCAAAATCCACTTCTGACCAGCGAGCAAAACGCAGTTCACTCGAACGAATGAAGACCAACAAAGTGAGTTCAACAGCTAATCGAGTTAAGGTTCTGCCAGAGTAGTGATCAATGCGGTGAAGCAATTCAGGAATGCGATTAAGTTCGAGAGCAGCACGATGCTGTCTTTTCGCCGTAGCCACCGCACCGGCAATCTCTTGCGCAGGGTTGTAGTCGATTAAGCCGCTCTGAACGGCAAACCGCATAATCGCGGTAGTACGCTGTTGTAAACGGGCTGCGACTTCAAGCCGTCCTGATAACTCAACTGCTTTGATAGGTACGAGCAGATCTCGCGTCTTCAATTCAGCAATGTTCCGCTTACCAATAGCAGCAAAGAGATTATCTTCCAGGCTTTTCAATACACGAGCACTATGCGATGCCGACCACTTCTGATTGCTGGCATGCCAGTCTCTGGCAACCACTTCAAACGTTATTGCCTCCTGCTCCTGCTCTACTTTAACGGCTTTCTTGTTTTCACTGGGATCCACGCCGTTAGCTAATAGCTTACGGGCCTCATCCCTACGTGCCCTGGCATCCGCCAGCGAGACTTCGGGGTATTTTCCCAGTGCCAGCATCTTCTCTTTACCGCCAAAGCGATAACGAAGCCGCCAGTATTTTGAGCCGTTCGGATGAACAAGCAAAACCATACCGTCGCCGTCAGTCAGTTTATAGGCTTTTGCTTCAGGCTTAGCCGAACGAACCTTCACATCACTCAGAGCCATGATGAGTATCCTTTCAAGGGTTCTGTGTGGGTACAAACATTATCGAACCGGGATATACCCGCAGTTGTACCCGCATCAGTAAGTTGATGTAGATTGAATCAGGTTGACTTAGGTTGAGTGAAAAAGCGAGGAAAGCCTTGCGGATACTGGATTTCAGGCACAAAAAAAGACGTCCGTTGACGTCTATTGATGTTCCGATGGTGCCGAAGGCCGGACTCGAACCGGCACGTATTTCTACGGTTGATTTTGAATCAACTGCGTCTACCGATTTCGCCACTCCGGCACGGAAGGGATGCGGAAAACGTTGTGGATTATACCTGTCATGCGCCACCATGCAAGCGTCAGCGTGCGTATGGATCGCTAAGTGTTGAAAATTTCAGCATTACCTTTCGGAGCTGCAATCAACATCACGGTTTAGTCCCCGCAATAACCTCCTTAAGCCCCCGTTCTGCGAAGCGTCCCGTTTCCCCATGCTCTACACTTCCAATTCAACACCACACTGAGGGAAACACGATGTCGATGATAAAAAGCTACGCCGCAAAATCGGCGGGCAGCGAACTCGAACTCTATGAATATGATGCGGGCGAGCTTAAGCCGGAAGATGTCGAGGTACAGGTCGATTACTGCGGTATCTGCCATTCCGATTTGTCGATGATCGACAACGAATGGGGGTTCTCTCAGTATCCGCTGGTTGCCGGGCATGAGGTGATTGGTCGCGTGGCCGCGCTGGGCAGCGCGGCGCAGGATAAGGGTCTGAAAGTTGGCCAGCGCGTCGGCGTTGGCTGGACGGCGCGCAGCTGCGGGCATTGCGACGCCTGTATCAGCGGTAATCAGATTAACTGCCTGCAAGGTTCCGTTCCCACGATTCTCAATCGCGGTGGCTTTGCCGAGAAGCTGCGGGCCGACTGGCAGTGGGTGATCCCGCTGCCGGATAGCATCGACCTGGCGGCGGCTGGCCCATTGCTGTGCGGCGGTATCACGGTGTTCAAACCGCTACTGATGCACCACATCACTGCCACCAGTCGCGTCGGGGTGATCGGCATCGGCGGCCTGGGGCATATCGCCATTAAACTGTTACACGCGATGGGCTGCGAGGTGACCGCGTTCAGCTCCAATCCGGCGAAAGAGCAGGAGGTACTGGCGATGGGAGCGGATAAGGTGGTCAACAGCCGCGATCCGGATGCGCTAAAAGCGCTGGCGGGCCAGTTCGATCTCATCATTAACACGGTTAACGTCGACCTCGACTGGCAGCCCTATTTTGAAGCGCTGGCTTACGGCGGTAACTTCCATACCGTCGGTGCGGTGCTGAAACCGCTGCCGGTGCCGGCATTTACCTTAATTGCCGGCGATCGTAGCATCTCCGGTTCGGCGACCGGTACGCCCTTCGAGCTGCGTAAGCTGATGAAGTTTGCCGGGCGCAGCAAGGTGTCGCCGACCACCGAACTGTACCCGATGTCGCAAATTAACAAAGCTATCCAGCACGTGCGCGACGGCAAAGCCCGCTACCGCGTGGTGCTGAAAGCCGACTTCTGATGCAGGGCTCAGTCCCGCAAGGGGCTGGGCCTATTGCCCACTACGAAACGCAAGCACCGCCTTGCGGCACTGTTCCGTCACATGCTCGATGTCATGGTTCACATCGATGCGGGCAATATCGCGTTCATCTTCCTGCGGACACTCCAGCGCGTCGAACTGGCTTTTTAACAAGCCCACCGGCATAAAATGCCCTGCCCGACGCTGCATACGTGCCAGAATGGTCTCGTAATCACCGTCCAGCCACAGAAAATGCACATTCGGGCTGCCCTGCCGCAATATATCGCGGTACTGTTTTTTTAATGATGAGCAGACAATAAATCCGGTCTCATTCTTTTTATATAAACTGTATGAGGCATCATTTAATCGCGCTAACCAGGGAAGCCTGTCCTCATCGGTTAATGGAATACCCTCAGACATTTTATCAATATTTTTGGCTGGATGAAGATCGTCGCCATCAATGAATTTAGCCGATAATACAGCGGCAATTTTGCTGCCAATTAAAGATTTACCGCTCCCCGAAACGCCCATTAAAATATAACTTTCCCCGGCCATCAAAAAACTCCAGATTTATATTCCATGACGCGATACTACGCCTTGCACATTGCAGAATTCACCTTTTTTCGGCGCGACCGCACAGATTTACAAGGCGCATCACGTTATGCGTAACATTGTAGTGTAACAATTTTCCAGCGTGACTTACTTCACAAATAATAATAATTAAAACCGTTTTAATGCTGTCGAGGTTACTACCTGACCAGTGAGGCATTTATGCAAGTCAAAACCCAATCCTGCGTTGTCGCGGGTAAGAAAACTGTTGCCATTACCGACCAAAATATTGAATGGGATAATAAAGGGACACTAGTAAAAATTACCCGCGGTGGTATTTGCGGTTCCGATTTACATTATTATCAGGAAGGGAAAGTCGGTAATTTCACTGTTAAAGCGCCGATGATTTTAGGCCATGAAGTTATTGGTAAAGTGGTGCACAGCGACTCCAAAGAATTACATGAAGGTCAGTCAGTGGCGATTAATCCGTCGAAGCCGTGCGGCCACTGTAAATATTGTCTGCAACATGAAGAAAACCAGTGCACGGAAATGCGCTTTTTTGGTAGCGCCATGTATTTTCCCCATGTCGACGGCGGTTTTACCCGGTTTAAAACCGTCGATACCACGCAGTGTATTCCCTACCCCCAAGAGGCCGATGAAAAAGTCATGGCCTTTGCCGAACCGTTAGCGGTCGCGATCCACGCCGCGCATGAAGCGGGCGACCTGCAGGGCAAGCGCGTGTTTATCTCCGGCGTCGGTCCTATCGGCTGCCTGATCGTCAGCGCGGTAAAAACGCTCGGTGCGGCAGAGATTGTCTGTGCTGATATCAGCCCGCGTTCGCTGTCGCTGGCCCAGCAGATGGGGGCCGACACGCTGATTAACCCGCAGCAGGACTCGCTCGAGGAGTGGAAAAAAGAGAAAGGCTACTTCGACGTTAGCTTCGAAGTCTCCGGTCATCCGTCCTCAATCACCACCTGTCTGGAAGTGACCCGCGCAAAAGGCGTGATGGTGCAGGTCGGCATGGGCGGCGCGGTGCCGGACTTCCCGATGATGATGCTGATCGGCAAAGAAATCGCGCTCAAAGGTTCGTTCCGCTTTACCACCGAGTTCAACACCGCGGTGTCGTGGCTGGCGAATAACGTTATCGATCCGCTGCCGTTACTCAGCGCCGAATATCCATTTACCGAGCTTGAACAAGCGCTGATCTTCGCCGGGGACAAAACCCAGGCGGCAAAGGTCCAGCTCGTTTTTGCAGAAACAAAATAAGGAATAACATGATGAACGATCTTTTTTCACTGGACGGCAAAAACATTCTGATCACCGGTTCGGCTCAGGGTATTGGTTATTTACTGGCGACCGGCTTGGGTAAATATGGCGCGCAGATTATCGTCAATGATATTACGCCAGAGCGCGCGGAGGCCGCCGTCGCCAAACTGCAGCAGGAAGGGATCCGCGCCGTTGCCGCGCCATTCAATGTTACGCAGAAACAGGACATTGATGCCGCCATCGAGCATATCGAAAAAGACATTGGCCAAATTGATGTGCTGGTGAATAACGCCGGTATCCAGCGCCGCCATCCCTTTACCGAGTTCCCGGAACAGGACTGGAACGATGTGATTGCCGTTAACCAGACGGCGGTGTTCCTGGTCTCGCAGGCGGTCACTCGCCGCATGGTGGAGCGCCAGGCCGGGAAGGTCATCAACATCTGTTCCATGCAGAGCGAACTGGGCCGCGACACCATTACGCCGTACGCCGCCTCCAAAGGCGCGGTAAAAATGCTCACCCGTGGGATGTGCGTTGAGCTGGCGCGCCACAATATCCAGGTCAACGGTATCGCGCCGGGCTACTTCAAAACCGAGATGACCAAAGCGTTGGTCGAGGATGAAGCCTTTA
Organism: Citrobacter sp. wls717; assembly: GCF_005280955.1. Lineage (NCBI taxonomy): Bacteria > Pseudomonadati > Pseudomonadota > Gammaproteobacteria > Enterobacterales > Enterobacteriaceae > Citrobacter > Citrobacter sp. wls717. The sequence continues at coordinate 132,815 of NZ_SZWW01000006.1, read as the reverse complement.
CCTCCTGGCTGTGTAAACGTACGCCTGCCGCGCGCTGGGGCGATCCGCAGGAGCTGATTGGCGCGGCGGTATTTCTCTCTTCCAAAGCATCCGATTTTGTTAACGGGCACCTGTTGTTCGTCGATGGCGGCATGCTGGTCGCCGTCTGATACAACACAACGCAACATCACGCAGCGCCCAGGCGCTGCCTTACTGGCACCCACCCGAAATCATTCGAGTTGCAGGACAAAATGCCAAAAGCATTTTGAACAGCGCTTGTGCTGACCCTGAAGGGGCGAGGCCGCAGGTCGAGTAACGCGGCAAGTGAATGAACCCGATGAGCTTACTTGAGTAAGTGATTCGGGTGAGTGAGCGCAGCCAACACTCCTGCAACTTGAAGTATGACGGGGATATAAGAGAAACGATTATGCCATTAATAATAATTGCGGCAGGCGTCGCGCTGCTTCTGGTCCTGATGATTGGCTTTAAAGTTAACGGCTTTATTGCGCTGGTCCTGGTGGCGGCGGTCGTCGGTTTTGCCGAAGGGATGGATGCCCAGGCCGTTCTGCACTCTATACAAAATGGGATCGGCGGTACGCTCGGCGGGCTGGCGATGATCCTCGGGTTTGGCGCGATGCTCGGCAAGCTGATCTCCGATACCGGCGCAGCCCAGCGCATCGCCACCACGCTGATTGACACGTTCGGTAAGAAACGTGTGCAGTGGGCGCTGGTGATCACCGGTCTGGTCGTCGGTCTGGCGATGTTCTTCGAAGTCGGCTTTGTTCTGCTGCTGCCGCTGGTATTTACGGTGGTGGCCTCTTCCGGTCTGCCGCTGCTGTATGTCGGCGTGCCGATGGTGGCGGCGCTGTCCGTAACCCACTGTTTCCTGCCGCCGCATCCGGGCCCCACCGCGATTGCCACCATTTTCGAGGCCAATCTCGGCACCACCCTGCTGTACGGCTTTATTATTACCATCCCGACGGTAATTGTCGCCGGGCCGCTGTTCTCTAGGCTGCTGACCCGCTTTGAGAAAGCGCCGCCGGAAGGGTTATTCAACCCGCATCTGTTCACCGAAGAAGAGATGCCGTCGTTCTGGAACAGTATCTTTGCGGCGGTTATCCCGGTCATACTGATGGCGGTGGCGGCGGTATGTGAAATTACGCTGCCGAAGTCCAACAGCGTGCGGGTATTCTTTGAGTTTATCGGCAACCCTGCGGTCGCCTTGTTTATCGCCATCGTGCTGGCCATTTTTACCCTTGGTCGACGTAACGGACGGACGATCGAGCAAATTATGGATATCATTGGCGACTCTATCGGCGCAATCGCGATGATTGTGTTCATCATCGCCGGGGGCGGTGCGTTTAAGCAGGTACTGGTCGACAGCGGCGTGGGGCAGTATATCTCGCACCTGATGACCGGCACGTCGCTCTCTCCGCTGCTGATGTGCTGGACGGTCGCCGCGTTGCTGCGTATCGCGCTCGGTTCTGCGACCGTGGCGGCGATCACCACCGCAGGCGTGGTGCTGCCGATTATTAACGTTACTCACGCCGACCCGGCGCTGATGGTGCTGGCTACCGGCGCGGGCAGCGTGATTGCCTCCCACGTTAACGATCCGGGATTCTGGCTGTTTAAAGGCTATTTTAATCTCAGCGTTGGGGAAACATTGCGTACCTGGACGGTGATGGAGACGCTGATTTCCATTATGGGTCTGCTGGGCGTACTGGCGCTGAACGCCATCCTGCATTAAGACGGTCATCACCGGGGAGCACAGTTCAGCGCTCCCCGGCACGGGAGAGAAAATGAGGAACCACAGAATTTCTTTGCAAGATATCGCCACACTGGCGGGCGTGACCAAAATGACGGTGAGCCGCTACATTCGCTCGCCGAAAAAGGTCGCAAAGGAAACCGGTGAACGCATTGCGCAGATTATGGAGGAGATTAATTACATCCCCAACCGCGCGCCCGCGATGCTGCTGAATGCGCAAAGCTATACGCTCGGCGTGCTGATCCCCTCGTTTCAAAACCAGCTGTTCGCTGACATTCTGGCCGGTATTGAGTCGGTCACCTCGGACCATAACTATCAGACGCTGATCGCCAACTACAATTATGACCGGGAATCCGAGGAAGAGTCGGTGATCAACCTGCTGTCGTACAATATCGACGGCATTATTCTGTCCGAGAAATATCACACTCTGCGCACGGTTAAATTTCTGCGTTCAGCCAATATTCCGGTGGTCGAGCTGATGGATATTCAAGGTGACCGTCTGGACATGGAGGTGGGCTTTGATAACCGTCAGGCGGCGTTTGATATGGTCAGCACCATGCTGGATAAACGCCCGCGCCGCAAAATCCTCTATCTGGGTTCGAAAGACGACGTGCGCGATGAACAGCGCTATCGCGGTTATTGCGATGCCATGACGCGGCGGTGTCTGTCGCCACTGCGCGTTAATCCGCGTTCTATTTCGTCCATTCATCTCGGCACCCAGATGATGCGGGACGCGCTCGCCGCACATCCGGATTTAGACGGCGTCTTTTGCACCAACGACGATATTGCGATGGGCGCGCTGCTGCTGTGCCGCGAACGCGAGCTGGCCGTTCCGGAACAGATCTCGATTGCTGGTTTTCACGGACTGGAAATGGGGCGGCAGATGATCCCAAGCCTCGCCAGCGTGATCACCCCGCGTTTCGACATTGGCCGTATGGCGGCGCAGATGTTGCTGAGCAAAATCAAGAACAACGACCATAACCACAACACCGTGGATTTGGGGTATCAGATTTATCACGGCCATACGCTTTAAGATTTTTTATCTCCCTTGCTCATACTTTCTTTCATTCATATTGCCTATACTCCAGGCAGGATAAATGGAGGAAATCTCAATGAGCGCACCCCTGCTAATCGCCCGCACGCCGGACACCGAACTGTTTTTACTCCCAGGCATGGCCAACCGTCACGGGCTGATTACCGGCGCGACCGGGACCGGTAAAACCGTCACGCTACAGAAACTTGCCGAATCGCTGTCTGAGATTGGCGTGCCGGTATTTATGGCCGACGTAAAAGGTGACTTAACCGGCGTAGCGCAGGAAGGACAAGCCTCTGAAAAGCTGCTCGCCCGCCTGAAAAACATCGGCATTACCGACTGGCAACCGCATGCGAATCCGGTCACGGTGTGGGATATCTTCGGCGAAAAAGGCCACCCGGTGCGGGCCACGGTCTCTGACCTCGGGCCGCTGCTGCTGGCGCGTCTGCTGAATCTCAACGATGTGCAGTCCGGCGTGCTGGATATTATCTTCCGTATTGCCGATGACCAGGGTCTGTTGCTGCTCGATTTCAAAGATCTGCGGGCCATTACGCAGTACATCGGCGATAACGCTAAATCGTTCCAGAACCAGTACGGCAACATCAGCAGCGCCTCGGTGGGCGCTATCCAGCGCGGACTGTTGTCACTGGAACAACAGGGAGCGGCGCACTTCTTTGGCGAGCCGATGCTGGATATCAAAGACTGGATGCGCACTGACGCCAGCGGTAAAGGGGTAATCAACATCCTCAGCGCCGAGAAGCTGTACCAGATGCCCAAACTGTACGCCGCCAGCCTGCTGTGGATGCTCTCCGAACTGTATGAACAACTGCCGGAAGCCGGCGATCTGGAGAAGCCAAAACTGGTGTTCTTCTTCGACGAAGCCCATTTGTTGTTCAACGACGCCCCGCAGGTATTGCTGGATAAAATTGAACAGGTAATCCGCCTGATCCGCTCGAAAGGGGTCGGCGTGTGGTTCGTTTCACAAAACCCGTCCGATATTCCGGACAACGTACTCGGGCAGTTGGGAAACCGCGTGCAACATGCCCTGCGCGCCTTCACGCCAAAAGATCAGAAAGCGGTGAAAACCGCGGCGCAAACTATGCGCGCCAATCCGGCATTTGATACCGAAAAAGCCATTCAGGAGTTGGGTACCGGCGAAGCGCTAATTTCCTTCCTCGATGCCAAAGGTAGCCCCTCAGTGGTGGAACGGGCGATGGTAATTGCGCCGTGCTCGCGCATGGGACCGGTAACCGACGACGAGCGCAACGGGCTGATTAATCACTCCTCATTGTACGGAAAATATGAGGAAGAGGTCGACCGTGAGTCCGCTTATGAGCGTTTACAGCAAGGCGTACAGGCCAGCACCGAGCAGCAAAATACGCCTCCCGCCAACGGTAAAGCGATCGACGTGGATGGCGGTATTCTCGGGGGGTTGAAAGATATTCTGTTTGGCAGCACCGGACCACGCGGCGGTAAGCGCGATGGCGTAGTACAGAGCGTGGCGAAAAGCGCGGCGCGACAGGTCACTAATCAGATAATTCGCGGCATGTTGGGAAGTTTGATGGGCGGCAGAAAACGCTAGCAGTGAAACGCCCCTCCCGCACTACGGGAGGGGCGGATATTACGACTTACGCAGCATCAACCACAGGCTTATCAGGAAGAAGCTGGCGCTAGGCAGCAACGCGCCGATAATCGGCGGAATGCCGTACACCAGCGTTAATGGGCCAAAGATTTGGTCCAGCACATAGAACACAAAACCGAAGCTAATCCCTGTCACCACGCGCACGCCCATCGGGACGCTACGCAGCGGGCCAAAGATAAACGACAGCGCCATCAGCATCATGACCGCCACTGACAACGGCTGGAAGACTTTGCTCCACATATTGAGCTGGTAACGTCCGGCGTCCTGGCCGCTCGACTTCAGATACTTCACGTAGTTATGCAGACCGCTAATCGAGAGCGCATCAGGATCCAGCGCGACGACGCCGAGCTTGTCCGGCGTAAGGTTGGTTTTCCAGGTCCCGCTCACCATCTGCGAACCAGTGATTTGCTTTGGATCGGTCAGGTTAGATTCATCCACCTGCGACAGACGCCACACCTTCTGCTCCGGGTCAAACGTCGCGCTCGCAGCATAGCGAACGGACTGCAAACGACGCTTATCGTTAAAGGAGTAGATACTAATTCCGCCTAATTCGGCGTCGCCTTTCACCCGCTCGATGTAGACAAAGCTGTCACCATCTTTCGCCCACAGACCCTGCTGGGTAGAGAGCAGCGAGCCACCGTACATCTGCTGCGCACGGTAGTTACGCGCCATCTGTTCGCCCTGCGGCGCCACCCATTCACCGATGGCCATCGTCAACAGCACCAGCGGAATCGCGGTTTTCATCACCGACAGCGCCACCTGCATACGGGTAAAGCCGGAAGCCTGCATTACCACCAGTTCACTGCGCTGAGCCAACATGCCCAGCCCCAACAACGCGCCGAGCAGCGCCGCCATCGGGAAGAAAATCTGGATATCTTTTGGTGCGCTGAGTAGGGTATACAGCCCGGCGCCCATCGCATCGTAGCTCCCCTGCCCGGCTTTTTTCAGCTGGTCGACGAACTTGATGATCCCGGAGAGCGACACCAGCATGAACAACGTCATCATGATGGTGGTGAAAATGGTTTTACCGATATAGCGGTCAAGTACACCAAAGGGCTGCATTATACCGCTCCTTTACGCATAAAACGGGCACGCAAGCGGCGCATAGGCACCGTATCCCAGAGGTTAAGTACAATCGCCAGCGCCAGATACACCAGGTTAACCGTCCACATCCAGAACACCGGATCCAGCTTACCTTTGCCGCCGTTCGACTTCAGGGATGTCTGGACCAGGAAGAACAGCAAATAGAGCAGCATGGCGGGCAGCATCGACAGTACGCGCCCCTGACGCGGGTTCACCACGCTCAGCGGTACGACCATCAGCGCCATCATAAATACGGTGAATACTAACGTGATACGCCAGGTCAGCTCCGCGCGAGCACGATCGTTGTCGGTCGTCCACAGCGTACGCATATCCATCTGGTCGGTATCGTTTGGATCCAGCGCCACAGCCTGATGGCCAATAATCGCCTGATAATCCTGGAAGTCAGTGATGCGGAAATCACGCAGCAGCGCGGTCCCTTCAAAGCGCGTGCCCTGGTTCAGCGTCACGACCTGGGAGCCATCGCGCATCTGGGTAAGATGTCCGGAATCAGCCACCACCACCGAAGGACGGGCATTACCTTTCGGGCGGATTTGCGCGAGGAATACATCTTTGAAGTTGCTGCCGTCAACGCTTTCGATAAACAGCACCGAACCGCCGTTAGTCGCCTGCTGGAATTGCCCCTGAGCAAGCGCAGCCATGCCGGGGTTAGCTTTCGCTTCCGCCAGCACTTCGTCCTGATGCCTGGAGGACCACGGTCCGGCCCACATCACGTTAACCGCCGCAATAATACTGGTAAACAACGCCAGCACCATCGCCGCTTTCACGAGCACAGCCTTGCTCAGCCCACAGGCGTGCATGACCGTAATTTCACTTTCGGTATACAGTTTGCCCAGCGTCATCAGCAGCCCGAGGAACAGGCTTAAGGGCAAGATAAGTTGCGCCATTTCTGGCACGCCCAGCCCCAGCAGCGAGAGTACCAGATTCGCCGGGATATCACCGTCAACCGCCGCACCAAGGATCCTGACTAACTTTTGACAAAAGAAGATCAAAAGCAGGATGAAAAGGATCGCAAGTTGGCTTTTGAGCGTTTCCCGAACCAGATATCTTATGATTATCACTTTAAATACGCCCGTAAAAACCCGTCTTTTGCCGGAATTTAGCTTGTTTCATGGCTTAAACGTCATTTATTCTCTTGAGTCGTCGAAATCGTCGCTAAGATCATTATACTCAACGGATCCACCTCTCAGAAATTGTTCTGACGTGCCAATGCCGTAATAACGTTAAGATTAACACGAAGTCACCGCAACAGCGGGAATGAGTTACGAAAGCTTGCAATTCTATCCGTAGCCACCGCCGTTGTCTTTAAGATTCAGGAGCGTAGTGCATGGAGTTCAGTGTAAAAAGCGGTAGCCCGGAGAAACAGCGGAGTGCCTGCATCGTTGTGGGCGTCTTTGAACCACGCCGCCTCTCTCCGATTGCAGAACAGCTCGACAAGATCAGCGACGGGTACATCAGCGCACTGCTGCGTCGTGGCGAACTGGAAGGCAAACCGGGTCAAACCCTGTTGCTGCACCATGTTCCTAATGTCCTGTCTGAGCGAATTCTCCTCATCGGTTGTGGTAAAGAGCGTGAGCTTGATGAACGTCAGTATAAGCAGGTCATTCAGAAAACTATAAATACCCTGAATGATACAGGCTCGATGGAAGCCGTCTGTTTCCTGACTGAGCTGCACGTCAAAGGCCGCAATAACTACTGGAAAGTACGTCAGGCCGTTGAGACGGCCCAGGAAACGCTGTACAGCTTTGATCAGTTGAAGACTAACAAAAGCGAACCACGTCGTCCGCTGCGTAAAATGGTCTTCAACGTACCGACCCGCCGCGAACTGACCAGCGGTGAACGTGCCATTCAGCACGGCCTGGCGATTGCCGCCGGGATCAAAGCGGCAAAAGATCTCGGCAATATGCCGCCGAATATCTGTAACGCCGCCTACCTGGCTTCTCAGGCGCGTCAGTTGGCTGACAGCTATAGCAAAAATGTTGTCACTCGCGTCATCGGTGAGCAGCAGATGAAAGAGCTGGGCATGCACTCCTATCTTGCGGTCGGCAATGGTTCGCAAAATGAATCGCTGATGTCGGTGATTGAGTATAAAGGTGTCGAATCCGAAGACGTACGCCCGATCGTGTTGGTGGGTAAAGGGTTAACCTTTGACTCCGGCGGTATCTCCATCAAACCTGCCGAAGGTATGGATGAGATGAAATACGACATGTGCGGCGCGGCAGCGGTTTACGGCGTGATGCGCATGGTGGCGGAGCTACAGTTGCCAATCAACGTCGTCGGCGTACTGGCGGGCTGCGAAAACATGCCGGGCGGCCGCGCGTATCGCCCAGGCGATGTGCTGACGACCATGTCTGGTCAAACCGTTGAAGTACTGAACACCGATGCTGAAGGCCGTCTGGTACTGTGCGACGTGTTAACCTACGTCGAGCGTTTTGAACCGGAAGCGGTCATTGATGTGGCAACGCTGACCGGCGCGTGCGTGATTGCATTGGGCCATCACATCACCGGCCTGATGTCGAACCACAATCCGCTCGCGCACGAGCTGATCGGTGCTTCCGAGCAGGCGGGCGACCGCGCGTGGCGTCTGCCGTTGGGTGATGAATTCCAGGAACAGCTGGAGTCCAACTTTGCGGATATGGCCAACATCGGCGGCCGTCCTGGCGGCGCTATCACCGCAGGCTGCTTCCTGTCGCGCTTTACCCGTAAATATAACTGGGCGCACCTGGACATCGCGGGTACCGCATGGCGTTCCGGTAAAGCCAAAGGCGCCACCGGTCGTCCGGTAGCGCTGCTGTCGCAGTTCCTGCTCAATCGCGCCGGATTTAACGGCGACGAGTAATGTGTAAATGCCGGATGGCGCTACGCTTATCCGGCCTACAAAGCAGCAAGCTGTAAGCCTGATAAGACGCGCGAGCGTCGCCATCAGGCGAAAAGGCCGGGTCACCCGGCCTTGTATTTAAATCCACCACAAGAAGCCCCATATATGAAGAATGCGACGTTCTATCTTCTGGATAATGACACTACCGTTGATGGCTTAAGCGCCGTCGAGCAACTTGTGTGTGAAATTGCCGCAGAACGTTGGCGTGCTGGCAAGCGTGTGCTGATCGCCTGCGAAAACGAAAAGCAGGCCTTTCGCCTTGATGAGGCCCTGTGGGCAAGACCGGCAGAAAGCTTCGTGCCGCATAATCTGGCGGGTGAAGGTCCCAGAGGCGGCTCGCCGGTAGAGATTGCCTGGCCGGAAAAACGCAACAGCAGCCCGCGCGACCTGCTGATCAGTTTGCGCGTTGGCTTTGCAGATTTTGCCACCGCTTTCACAGAAGTGATAGACTTCGTCCCTTACGAAGATTCTTTGAAACAATCGGCACGCGATCGCTACAAAGCATACCGCGTGGCTGGTTTTAACCTGAATACGGCAACCTGGAAATAATGGAAAAGACATATAACCCACAAGATATCGAACAGCCGCTTTACGAGCACTGGGAAAAGCAGGGCTATTTCAAACCTAACGGCGATGAAAGCAAAGAGTCCTTCTGCATCATGATCCCGCCGCCGAACGTCACCGGCAGTTTGCATATGGGTCATGCTTTCCAGCAAACCATCATGGACACCATGATCCGCTACCAGCGCATGCAGGGCAAAAACACCCTGTGGCAGGCCGGTACCGACCACGCGGGTATCGCGACCCAGATGGTGGTTGAGCGTAAGATTGCCGCTGAAGAAGGTAAAACTCGTCACGACTACGGTCGCGAAGCGTTTATCGACAAAATCTGGCAGTGGAAAGCGGAATCTGGCGGCACCATTACCCGTCAGATGCGCCGTCTCGGCAACTCCGTTGACTGGGAGCGCGAGCGCTTCACCATGGACGAAGGTCTTTCCAATGCCGTGAAAGAAGTCTTTGTTCGCCTGTACAAAGAAGACCTGATTTACCGTGGCAAACGCCTGGTGAACTGGGACCCGAAACTGCGCACCGCCATCTCTGACCTGGAAGTGGAAAACCGCGAGTCCAAAGGCTCGATGTGGCACATCCGCTATCCGCTGGCCGACGGCGTGAAGACCGCAGACGGTAAAGATTACCTGGTCGTCGCTACCACCCGTCCGGAAACTATTCTCGGGGATACCGGCGTGGCCGTTAACCCGGAAGATCCGCGCTACAAAGATCTGATCGGTAAATTCGTTGTCCTGCCGCTGGTTAACCGCCGTATTCCGATCGTGGGCGACGAACACGCCGACATGGAAAAAGGCACCGGCTGCGTGAAGATCACCCCGGCGCACGACTTTAATGACTACGAAGTCGGGAAACGTCACGGCCTGCCGATGATCAACATTCTGACCTTTGACGGCGACATCCGTGAAACCGCGGAAGTGTACGACACCAAAGGCGAAGAGTCCGACGTTTACTCCAATGCGATCCCGGCTGAGTTCCAGAAGCTGGAACGCTTTGCAGCCCGTAAGGCCATCGTCGCAGCCGTTGACGCCCTGGGCCTGCTGGAAGAAATTAAACCGCACGACCTGACCGTCCCTTACGGCGACCGTGGCGGCGTGGTTATCGAACCGATGCTGACCGACCAGTGGTACGTCCGTGCCGACGTGCTGGCGAAACCAGCGGTTGAAGCCGTTGAAAACGGCAGCATTCAGTTCGTGCCGAAGCAGTACGAAAACATGTACTTCTCCTGGATGCGTGATATTCAGGACTGGTGTATCTCTCGTCAGCTGTGGTGGGGTCACCGTATCCCGGCATGGTACGACAACGACGGCAACGTTTATGTAGGCCGTACCGAAGACGAAGTCCGCCAGGAAAACAACCTCGGCGCCGACGTTGCGCTTCGTCAGGACGAAGACGTTCTCGACACCTGGTTCTCCTCCGCGCTGTGGACTTTCTCCACCCTCGGCTGGCCGGAAAACACCGACGCGCTGCGTCAGTTCCACCCAACCAGCGTGATGGTTTCCGGCTTCGACATCATCTTCTTCTGGATTGCCCGCATGATCATGATGACCATGCACTTCATCAAAGATGAAAACGGCAAGCCGCAGGTGCCGTTCCATACCGTCTACATGACCGGTCTGATCCGTGACGACGAAGGCCAGAAGATGTCCAAATCCAAGGGTAACGTCATTGACCCGCTGGATATGGTCGACGGCATCTCCCTGCCGGAACTGCTGGAAAAACGTACCGGCAACATGATGCAGCCGCAGCTGGCTGAGAAGATTGCCAAACGTACCGAGAAGCAGTTCCCGAACGGCATTGAGCCGCACGGTACCGACGCCCTGCGCTTTACCCTGGCGGCGCTGGCCTCGACCGGCCGCGACATCAACTGGGATATGAAGCGCCTGGAAGGTTACCGTAACTTCTGTAACAAGCTGTGGAACGCCAGCCGCTTTGTGCTGATGAACACTGAAGGTCAGGATTGCGGCTTCAACGGCGGCGAAATGACCCTGTCGCTGGCAGACCGCTGGATCCTGGCTGAATTCAACCAGACCGTTAAAGCGTACCGCGAAGCGCTGGATAACTTCCGCTTCGACATCGCCGCGGGCATTCTGTACGAATTCACCTGGAACCAGTTCTGTGACTGGTATCTGGAGCTGACCAAACCGGTGATGACCGGAGGTTCCGAGTCTGAACTGCGCGGCACCCGCAATACGCTGGTCACCGTGCTGGAAGGTCTGCTGCGCCTGGCGCATCCGATCATCCCGTTCATCACCGAAACCATCTGGCAGCGCGTGAAGGTCATTTGCGGTATTACCGCTGACACCATCATGCTGCAGCCGTTCCCGGAATATAACGCCGCGCAGGTTGATGAAGCCGCGTTGGCCGATACCGAATGGCTGAAGCAGGCGATCGTCGCCGTACGTAATATCCGTGCGGAAATGAACATCGCGCCGGGCAAACCGCTGGAGCTGCTGCTGCGTGGTTGCAGCGCTGACGCGATGCGTCGTGTGAACGACAACCGTAGCTTCCTGCTTAACCTGGCGCGTCTGGAAAGCATCACCGTGCTGCCTGCCGATGACAAAGGTCCGGTTTCCGTGACCAAAATCATCGACGGCGCCGAACTGCTGATCCCGATGGCTGGCCTCATCAACAAAGAAGATGAGCTGGCGCGTCTGGCGAAAGAAGTGGCGAAAATCGAAGGTGAGATTGCCCGTATCGAAGGCAAACTTTCCAACGAAGGTTTCGTCGCTCGTGCGCCGGAAGCGGTGATCGCCAAAGAGCGTGAGAAGCTGGACGGTTACGCGGAAGCCAAAGCGAAGCTGATTGAGCAGCAGGCGGTTATCGCCGCGCTGTAATCATCGTGCCCGTATATTTGCCGGATGGCGCTGCGCTTATCCGGCCAACGGGCAGCGTCAACGTAGGTCGGATAAGCGTAGCGCATCCGACACCACTGACGAATAAAAAGCCTCTGAGCGTGTGCATCAGAGGCTTTTTATTGAATTATCATCGCTTGCACTTCCCCTCCCCGCAGTGTTATTAACTGCATATGTTCCACGTTTCTGTCATGAGTTCGCTATGAGTGTTACTACCCCTGTCTTTGCGACGCTGCGTCGTCTTACCGCCGACGATAACGCCGCCATCGCCCGCGTTATCCGCCAGGTTTCCGCCGAATACGGGCTTACCGCTGATAAAGGCTATACCGTGGCCGACCCAAATCTGGATGAACTGTTCCAGGTTTACAGCCAGCCGGGCGCAGCCTATTGGGTCGTTGAGCAGAATGGTCAGGTGGTGGGCGGCGGCGGCGTCGCGCCGTTAGGCTGTAGCGAGCCGGACATTTGCGAGCTGCAGAAGATGTATTTCCTGTCGAGCGTACGCGGCCAGGGGCTGGCGAAAAAGCTGGCGCTGATGGCGCTGGATCACGCCCGTGAGCAGGGTTTTAAGCAGTGCTATCTGGAAACGACCGCGTTTCTGACTGAGGCTATTCGCCTGTATGAACATTTAGGCTTTGAGCACATCAGCGAAGCGCTGGGCTGTACCGGGCACGTGGATTGTGAAGTGCGGATGTTGAAGCCCCTCTGACCTTACGCCGAGGGGCCATATTGACCTTACTGCATCTCAGCCGAAAGCATCAGACGAATCACGCCGGCCGAACGCGCGGTCGGCAGCTTCAACACCTGTGACCAGAGATCCTGCACTATCTCACAGGCAATCTTCTCTTTGCCGACAGCTTTAGTCGGATCGGCCATGATTTGAATATCCGGTCCATAGCGCTGTACCAGGCCAGGGCTGATGCTTTGCAGGTCCTGAAGCGCCAGTTGCTTTTCCTCTGCCGTAACCGTATGTTTTTTCGGTCCGTGAGAGGCGTACATCATGCTCATGTCACTCGCCATACGACGATCCATGATCTCACGCGGAACAAGACGTGCCGGGTTAATCCCACCTTTTACCGCCGGAAACAGGAAGCGGAAGCATTCATCATCACCTATTTTGGCCACAGCGGCGATCTGCTCAAGATTAATTTTCATATATTCAATGACATTGGCATCAGGAGCTTGCTGCAATCGTGCCATTTGCAACTGAAGAATCTGCGGCTGTATCGCGTCGATAACCTGCTGTTCACTGCTCCCTGCTTTTTTCATCTGCGCTGCCTGGCTGATTATTTTTTGCGTCAGCGCAGGCTCCTGTTCCTTAATCACCTGAAACGCCGGATTAGAGAGCATCGCCTTTTCAAACTGCTGCTCTTCGGTCAGACCATAATCCGGGTTTTCACGTGGGATCAGGTAGTGCACATCAAACAGATTCCACGCAATAATCGCCACCACAAAGACCACCGCGCCAGAGATCTTGCCCAGCCACCCTTTTTTACGGAACATGCCAACGACGATGGCAATCACCACCCCGATATAGCCTGCTAACAATACGTGAGCCCAGTTCATTAACCATCCTTATGCAAAACAATCTCAAGTAAGGAGATATATTTCCCCCTTCGTGTGTTTTGATTATTACGGCAGCGGCGGGCGATTTCCAGCCACCAGATTTTGCTAGCGGAAATGGAGAAGAGGTAAAACGCGCGATGATTGAACAGCGCGCGTCACAGAAGGAATCAAGCCGGTATGCCGCTGTGAAAGCGGAACTCGTCGTCAGGAGAGGTAATCAACGCGGCTTCGACTTCGCCAAAAAACCGCACCCGGTCGCTGATATCGTCAGCAGAAACCTGCTGCGCCAGCGCCAGATAATCCTGATAGTGCCGAGCCTCGGATCGCAGCAGCGACAGGTAAAACGCCTGCAAATCCGCCTCCAGATACGGCGCCAGCGCGGCAAACCGTTCACAGGAACGGGCTTCGATATACGCCCCGCAAATCAGCTTGTCGATCAGCGTCAGCGGCTCGTGGGTGCGAACCTCTTTGAGCATACCTTTGGCGTAACGACTGGCGGTCATTTTGATGTAAGGGATATTGCGGATCGTCATCGCCTCGCGTACCTGCGAGAAGTGATGCAGCTCTTCTTTGATCAGCAACACCATGCTGTCGATAAGCTTTCGTCCCCACGGGTCGTCGGTTTGCGGCATAACGCTTTTGCTTATCTGTTTATTCAGTGCGATAAAATCCGGCTCATCCCCTTCCCTGAAAGCAAAGGCTTCATAGGGTTTTAGCCAGTCCAGCAGCGCCTGCGATCCCTGTTTATCCGCGGCATACTTACGCACCAGCAGCATTGCCGTTTGCGCCGCTTTCAGTTCGCAGACGAGGTGATCGGTCAGTAACAGCGGCAGATTCGCCGGGTCTCGCGCTTTATCAAGCCAGGCCTGAGGCGTTTTACATTGCAGGAAGTTGTGGATCGGGGAGAATATTTGCGGGTAATCCATACGTTGTCCTTGGCCTGCGGCAGCCTGGGCTACCGCAGGTCAGCAGATGACTTAGTGACGCACGCCGTCATCATCTTCGTCGACGAAGTCTTCATCGTCGCCATCTTCGCCTTCTTCGCCGTTCGGGTCTTCAAAATAGGTGCCCCAACCGTCGTATTCCACTTCAAATTTTTCAGCCAGGTTCATCAGTTGCTCAACCTGAGCGTCAATCAGCTCGGCATTCAGGGCGCATTCGCTGAGGATGTCACAACAAATAACCGTGTCGCCTTCTTCGACTTCAAGCTCTTCCGGCTCGGTCACTTCATAACCCAGCTTGAAGGCTTCTACTGCCGCTTTTTCCAGGGTTTCAAAGTCGTCCGCGGAAAGGTGATGCTCGATAGTGTACAGCGCGTCTGGATCGCTGCCATCTTCGAGTAACTCTTCAATAATCAAGCGTGTTTCTTCACGCTGCTCTTCCAGTAGTTCCGGGTTTGCCATGGCTCGTTCCTCATAATGTCCTGCCGATACTCTTATTGTCACATACCGCTGTCATTGCCTCCACCTTTCCAGGAAAGATTTGTTAAACAAGGTTGCAAATGAATAAACATCCATATAAATTGAATTTTAATTCAATAAATGGCTTAAGCCATGTGAGGAAACCATGTCTACGTTTTATCAGAAGCACTTTTTGAAACTGCTTGATTTCACCTCTGCTGAACTCACGTCACTGCTCAAGCTCGCCGCGCAGCTCAAGGCAGATAAGAAAAACGGCACCGAGGTCGCTCAACTCACCGGTAAAAATATCGCGCTCATCTTCGAAAAAGACTCGACTCGTACTCGTTGCTCTTTCGAAGTTGCCGCATACGATCAGGGCGCTCGCGTAACGTATCTCGGGCCAAGCGGCAGCCAGATTGGGCATAAAGAGTCGATTAAAGATACCGCCCGCGTACTCGGCCGCATGTACGACGGTATTCAGTATCGGGGTCACGGTCAGGAAGTGGTGGAAACGCTGGCGGAATATGCCGGGGTGCCGGTATGGAATGGATTAACTAACGAGTTTCATCCCACCCAGTTACTGGCGGATCTGTTAACTATGCAGGAACACCTGCCGGGTAAAGCATTTAATGAGATGGCGTTGGTCTACACCGGCGATGCCCGTAACAATATGGGCAATTCGATGCTGGAAGCCGCCGCGTTAACTGGGTTAGATCTGCGTCTGGTTGCACCGCAGGCCTGCTGGCCGGATGAGAGTCTGGTGGCAGAATGCAAAGCGCTGGCACAGAAAAACGGTGGCAATATTACGCTGACGGAAGATGTCGCCACGGGCGTAAAAGGTGCGGACTTCATCTACACCGACGTATGGGTGTCAATGGGCGAAGCGAAAGAGAAGTGGGCCGAGCGTATTGCGCTGCTGCGCAAATATCAGGTAAACAGCGCGATGATGGCGCTCACCGGCAATCCGCAGGTTAAATTTCTGCACTGCCTGCCCGCGTTCCATGACGATCAAACCACGCTTGGCAAACAAATGGCGCAACAGTACGGTTTGCACGGCGGGATGGAAGTGACCGACGACGTCTTTGAGTCACCCGCCAGCATCGTATTTGATCAGGCGGAAAACCGGATGCACACCATTAAAGCGGTAATGGTGGCGACGCTTTCCAAATGATAGTGTTGCGTGATTGATTTGCCGGATGGCGATGTTCAGCATCTTATCCGGCCTACAACCGCGCTACCGTAGGCCGGGCAAGGCGAAGCCGCCCTCCGGCAAACACGCTTACTCCACCAGCAATTTCACCACCGCTTTGCGTACCAGCGCCGGAGCGCCGACTGCGCACAGCGGTTTATGCACTTCCCCCGGATAGAACACCACAAAGTCACCTTCGTTCAGAACTACCGTTTTCTCCTGTGCCCCTTCCGGCAGGAAGGCAATGTCTTTATCCGCCAGCCAGTCAGTTTCCGGCGCGCCCGCAGGCTGCGTACTGAAGGTCATGCCTTCCTGCCCTTTGAGCAGGATCTGAATATCCAGATAGCGGGCATGATACTCGGCACGGCGCTGTGCAAACGGCTCCGTCATATCTTCGGCAATCAGATAAAATAGGCGATCGCCATCGATGTCATGCTTACCCTTTTCCGTCGCATCCGTAACATGCGTTTTAATGTGCTCAATCGCCTGACGCAGCTCTTCCGGCAGCCAGGCACCCAGGTTGTGAATATTGCCGACAATCATCTCAAACCCCTTAATTAAAACATCGTTTCATTTTTGTTGTTATACGAAAAAACGGCCTGTCATACCACTCCTAATTACCGATATTTTGCGGCAACGCATGTTTATCGCTGATGATGTTAGATAGTTGTTAACCTAACGCATCAGGTTATGCATAAACACTGCATAACTCTTACCCTCTCATTTTTCTCTTTGCTGGTAACTTACTGGTTTTGAAAGTGTTATGATAAAACCCAGCCGTCGATCACAATTCACACCTCCCCCACTCGCTTTGTTCGCCACCATATTTATTTGGCAATAAACTGTCCCGTACAAATAATAGAATCACAGAACCGCATAAACATTCACCTCATAATAAAAAACACATAAAAATCAATTAATTATTAAATGCATATATTTTTAAAAATGTACATAAAATTAACATAGATAAATAACAAGACATATTCATGCGTAGCAATTCAGTTATTGTATTTATTATTTTTTAAAATCTCAGAGCCATCTCATATATTAGGAAAGCAAATTCAAATATCGAACCGACTGTGAAACAAATCACGTTTCCGTATCAAATAAGATCTAAATATAGATTCTGAAATCAGCTGAAAAATCATGACTGCAATAAATTGCATTTGCAGCCATCTCCTCTTTATTTTTTAAAATCGTATTAAAGGAATAATGATGGAAAAGCATTATGTCGGTTCTGAAATCGGTCAATTACGTAGCGTGATGCTGCATCGCCCTAATCTCAGCTTAAAAAGGCTGACGCCATCCAACTGTCAGGAGCTGCTTTTTGATGATGTGCTTTCGGTAGAACGTGCAGGTGAAGAGCACGACATTTTCGCCAACACGCTGCGCCAGGAGGGAATTGAGGTTCTGTTACTCACTGATTTATTAACACAAACCCTGGATATTCCCGACGCTAAAAGCTGGCTGCTGGATACGCAAATTTCTGATTATCGCCTTGGACCCACTTTCGCCGCCGATGTCCGCGCCTGGCTTGCGGACATGCAGCACCGGGAACTGGCACGGCATTTAAGCGGCGGCCTGACCTATGGCGAAATCCCTGCCTCTATAAAAAATATGGTGGTGGATACTCATGATATTAATGATTTTATTATGAAGCCATTGCCCAACCATTTATTTACCCGCGACACCTCATGCTGGATATATAACGGCGTGTCGATTAATCCGATGGCTAAAACTGCCCGGCAACGAGAAACTAATAATCTGCGGGCGATTTACCGTTGGCACCCGCAATTCGCCGATGGTGAATTTATTAAATATTTCGGTGATGAAAATATTAATTACGACCACGCCACATTAGAAGGTGGAGATGTGCTGGTCATTGGTCGCGGTGCGGTACTTATTGGCATGTCTGAGCGCACCACGCCACAGGGAATCGAGTTCCTTGCCCAGTCACTCTTCAAGCATCGCCAGGCAGAGCGCGTCATCGCGGTCGAACTGCCTAAGCATCGTTCCTGTATGCATCTCGACACCGTGATGACCCACATCGATATCGATACCTTCTCTGTCTACCCGGAAGTGGTGCGCCCGGACGTGCAGTGCTGGACTCTGACGCCAGACGGGCGCGGCGGCCTGAAACGGACGCAGGAAAGTACGCTGATCCATGCCCTGGAAAAAGCGCTGGGGCTCGATCAAATTCGCCTGATTACTACCGGAGGTGACGCCTTCGAAGCCGAACGTGAACAGTGGAATGACGCCAACAACGTCCTGACGCTACGCCCCGGCGTTGTTGTGGGTTACGAGCGCAATATCTGGACCAACGAGAAATACGACAAAGCCGGCATCACCGTTTTACCCATTCCTGGCGACGAACTTGGACGCGGACGCGGCGGCGCGCGCTGCATGAGCTGCCCGCTGGAACGCGACGGTATTTAAGGAGACGTCATGGAAAATAAACCAACCCTGGTTGTGGCTCTGGGCGGCAACGCGCTGCTCAAACGCGGCGAGCCGCTGGAAGCAGACATCCAACGTAAGAATATTGAGCTGGCGGCAAAAACCATCGCCCGGCTTACGCAACAGTGGCGTGTGATTCTGGTACACGGCAATGGCCCACAGGTTGGACTGCTGGCGTTACAAAACAGCGCTTACGCCAGCGTCACCCCCTATCCGCTCGACATTCTCGGCGCGGAAAGTCAGGGAATGATTGGCTATATGTTGCAACAGGCGCTGAAAAACCAGCTTCCACAGCGAGAAATTAGCGTCCTGCTGACGCAGGTTGAAGTCGATGCCCACGATCCAGCCTTCAGCAATCCCACCAAATATATCGGCCCCATTTACGACCAAACCCAGGCCAGTGCATTACAGGTGGAAAAAGGCTGGGTTTTCAAAGCCGATGGTAAAGCGTTCCGTCGCGTTGTGCCCTCTCCGCAGCCCAAACGTATTGTTGAAAGTGACGCGATCCAGGCGTTGATCGCCCGCGATCATCTGGTCATCTGCAATGGCGGCGGCGGTGTGCCGGTCGTGGAAAAAGCCGATGGCTACCACGGCATTGAAGCCGTAATCGACAAAGATCTCTCCGCCGCCCTGCTCGCCAGCCAGCTTCATGCTGATGCGTTGCTCATCCTGACCGATGCCGACGCGGTGTACCTCGACTGGGGCAAACCCACCCAGCGCCCTCTGGCTCAGGTCACCCCCGAAATACTCAGCGAGATGCAGTTCGACGCCGGTTCTATGGGGCCGAAAGTTACCGCCTGCGCGAATTTTGTCTCTCAATGCCAGGGGATAGCAGGCATCGGCTCCCTGGCCGACGGCCCGGCCATTCTCTCGGGAGAGAAAGGCACATTGATTCGGCCCGAAACCATTGCTTACGACGCGTGACCCATTTTTGCCGGATGGGCGACTGCGCCTTATCCGGCCTACATAAGGACATTCTGATGACTGTTAACTTAAAAAATCGCAATTTTCTTAAATTGCTCGACTACACCCCGGCAGAGATCCAGTACCTGATCGATCTGGCTATCGAATTAAAAACGGCGAAAAAGGCCGGACGCGAAAGACAGACGCTGGTCGGTAAAAATATCGCGCTCATCTTCGAAAAAACCTCAACCCGCACCCGCTGCGCCTTTGAGGTTGGCGCTTTTGATCAGGGCGCGCAGGTGACCTATCTCGGCCCAAGCGGCTCGCAGATTGGTCACAAAGAATCGATGAAAGATACCGCCCGCGTGTTAGGCCGCATGTACGACGGCATCGAATATCGCGGATATGGCCAGGAGATCGTCGAAGAACTGGGGCAGTTCGCCGGTGTTCCGGTATGGAACGGACTGACCAACGAATTTCACCCTACGCAGATCCTTGCGGATCTGATGACCATGCTGGAACACGCGCCGGGCAAAACCTTACCTGAACTGAGCTTCGCCTACCTCGGTGACGCCCGCAATAACATGGGTAATTCGCTGATGGTTGGCGCGGCGAAAATGGGGATGGACATCCGCCTCGTCGCCCCTAAATCCTTCTGGCCGGATGAGACGCTGGTTGCCGAATGCCGTGAAATCGCCAGCGTGACAGGCGCGCGCATTACGCTCACAGAGGACGTTGAGGAAGGCGTTTACGACGTGGATTTCCTCTATACCGATGTCTGGGTCTCCATGGGCGAACCCAAAGAGGCATGGGCAGAACGCGTAAGCCTGATGACGCCTTACCAGATTAACCAGCGAGTCATCAACGCAACCGGCAACCCCAATGTGAAATTTATGCACTGTCTGCCCGCCTTCCATAACGAACACACCAAAGTTGGGCGTGAAATCGAAGCGGCTTACGGCCTGAAAGGGCTTGAGGTCACGGAAGAGGTGTTCGAGTCAGCACACTCCATCGTCTTCGACGAAGCAGAAAACCGGATGCATACCATCAAAGCGGTCATGGTAGCGACACTCGGCGACTAACCCCTGCGGGCATATGTCGCCTGACGGCATATGCCCGAGCTATCCGGAGAACATCATGGGCAAATTCAAATTTCCCAGCGCGTATACCATCCTGTTTATTCTTATTGCACTCGTCGCTGTTATGACCTGGATTGTCCCGGCAGGGAAATACCAGATGGCGATGAATGCGACCCTGGGTAAAGAAGTGCCGGTTGCCGGGACTTATGCCCCCACAGAGGCGCATCCACAAGGTATTACCGCTGTACTGCTGGCGCCAATTGACGGTCTTTATAATCACGAGACCTACACCGCCGGCGCCATTGATGTGGCGCTGTTTGTCCTGATCATCGGCGGTTTTCTCGGCGTGGTAAATAAAACGGGGGCCATCGACGCCGGTATCGAACGCGTGACGGTCAGGCTTAACGGCAAAGAAGAGTGGATGATCCCCATCCTGATGGGACTTTTCGCCGCCGGCGGTACGATTTACGGGATGGCGGAAGAGTCGCTACCTTTTTACACGCTGCTCGTCCCGGTAATGATGGCGGCCCGCTTTGATCCACTGGTCGCTGCTGCGACCGTTTTGCTCGGCGCAGGTATCGGCACACTCGGTTCGACCATTAACCCGTTCGCAACGGTTATCGCTGCCAACGCGGCCGGGATCCCCTTCACCCAGGGAATGCTGATGCGCATTCTGCTGCTGGTCGTCGGCTATGTGATCTGCGTGGTGTGGGTCATGCGCTATGCCCGGAAAGTTCGCAGCCATCCTGAGCTGTCTATCGTGGCGGATAAAATGGAGGAAAACCGCGCCCATTTTCTCGGTAGTCGCGCCAATACCAATCTGGAATTCACGGCAACGCGGAAATGGATCCTGCTGATTTTCGCCGCCGCCTTTGCGGTAATGATCTATGGGGTGGCGGTACTCGGATGGTGGATGGCAGAAATATCCGCAGTCTTTCTGGCTGCTGCGATTATCGTCGGCGTAATCGCCCGCATGAGTGAAGAGGCATTTACCAGTACGTTCATTGACGGTGCGCGGGATCTGCTTGGCGTGGCGCTGATTATCGGTATTGCGCGCGGCATCGTCGTGGTGATGGATAACGGCATGATCACTCACACCATTCTGCACAGCGCCGAAAATATAGTCTCCGGCCTTTCCACCACCATTTTCATCAATGTGACCTATTGGCTGGAAGTGTTGCTCTCCTTCCTGGTCCCATCGTCCTCTGGGCTGGCGGTCCTCACCATGCCCATTATGGCCCCGCTGGCCGACTTCGCGCATGTACAGAGGGATCTGGTCGTCACCGCGTATCAATCCGCTTCCGGCATTGTGAATCTGATTACGCCCACCTCTGCGGTTGTGATGGGGGGACTGGCCATCGCGCGCGTTCCCTATGTGCGTTACCTGAAATGGGTCGCTCCGTTACTGCTTATTTTGACGTTACTGAACATGGTCGTCCTGAGTATCGGCGCGATGCTGTAGCTCTTTTAGCCGTCGGTATCCGACGGCTTTTTTGATCGTTCTCTCGTTTTTCTGCACAACCGCCCGTTTGAGCCGTTATTGATACTGCAAATGTGGTGAATTTCGCCATCGCATTGATACAGATAAGAAATATAAGGTGATTTTATGAAGGAATTCGATGATTACTCTGCCAAAGAGCAAAAACAGCTGGCGATGTGTCAGCGCCTGATTAGCGAAAAAAGCTACCTGTCACAGGAAGCGCTGCGCCGCGATCTGCAAAGCCACGGCTTTACCAGTATTAGTCAGTCGACGGTGTCTCGTTTGCTGAAGTTGCTTGGGGCCATAAAAATAAGAAATACAAAAGGGCAAAAAATTTATTCTGTCAATCCTCAGTCACGACCCGCTCCTGATGCGGCGCGATCGATCGCTGAAATGGTGGTCAGCATAGAACACAATAGCGAGTTTATCCTCATTCACACCGCTGCAGGATATGGTCGCGCGGTTGCCAGAATCCTCGATTATCACGCCTTGCCGGAAATTCTGGGCGTCATTGCCGGCAGCAGTATCGTCTGGGTCGCGCCGCGCGTCGTGCAGCGAACGGGCCTGGTTCACAAGCAGATTAATTATCTCTTTAAAATGAATTAAAATTCAGAAGAACCGTTTGCGATGAATAAATCGTGCATTTTTCGCTTGATCCCATAACGTAGCTGAGTATAATCGCGGACAATTTGCCGGGAGGATGTATGGTTCAGTGTGTACGACATTTTGTCTTACCGCGTCTGAAAAAGGACGCTGGCCTGCCGTTTTTCTTTCCGTTGATCACCCATTCCGAGCCCCTCAATTGAGGGGCTTTTTTTTTGCCCAGGCGTCAGGAGATAAACATGGCTAACCCGCTCTATCAAAAACACATCATTTCCATAAACGACCTCAGCCGCGATGACCTCAATCTGGTCCTCGCAACGGCGGCGAAATTAAAAGCGAACCCACAACCAGAGCTGTTAAAGCATAAGGTCATCGCCAGTTGCTTCTTTGAGGCGTCCACCCGCACCCGTCTATCCTTTGAAACTTCTATGCACCGTCTGGGCGCCAGCGTGGTAGGTTTCTCTGACAGCAGCAACACGTCTCTGGGCAAAAAAGGCGAAACGCTGGCTGACACCATTTCCGTCATCAGCACCTATGTCGACGCCATCGTCATGCGTCATCCGCAGGAAGGCGCCGCGCGTCTGGCAACAGAATTCTCTGGTAACGTCCCGGTTCTTAACGCGGGCGACGGCTCTAACCAGCATCCAACCCAAACGCTGCTGGATCTGTTTACCATTCAGGAGACACAGGGCCGCCTGGACAATCTGCAAATCGCCATGGTGGGTGATCTGAAATATGGCCGCACCGTCCACTCCTTAACCCAGGCGCTGGCGAAGTTTGAAGGCAACCGCTTCTACTTCATCGCCCCGGATGCGCTGGCCATGCCGCAGTACATTCTGGATATGCTGACTGAAAAGGGCATCGCCTGGAGCCTGCATGGCACTATCGAAGAGGTGATGGCGGAAGTCGATATCCTCTACATGACCCGCGTACAAAAAGAGCGTCTGGACCCATCCGAATACGCCAACGTGAAAGCACAGTTTGTCCTGCGCGCCAGCGACCTGAACGGCGCCAGAGCCAATATGAAGGTACTACATCCGCTGCCGCGTATTGATGAAATCACCACCGACGTCGATAAGACGCCGCACGCCTGGTATTTCCAGCAGGCTGGCAACGGCATCTTCGCCCGCCAGGCGTTACTGGCACTGGTACTGAATAGCGAACTGGCACTGTAAGGGAGAAAAAGAGATGACACACGATAACAAACTGCAGGTTGAAGCCATCAAACGTGGCACCGTGATTGACCATATTCCCGCACAGGTTGGTTTTAAATTGCTGACGCTGTTCAAGCTGACAGAAACCGACCAGCGAATCACCATCGGTCTGAATCTGCCGTCCGGTGAGATGGGTCGTAAGGACCTGATTAAAATTGAAAATACCTTCCTGACCGACGAGCAGGTCAACCAGCTCTCTCTGTACGCGCCGCAGGCAACGGTGAACCGCATTGATAATTACGACGTGGTGGGTAAATCACGTCCGAGTCTGCCAGAGCGCATCGACAACGTGCTGGTGTGTCCGAACAGCAACTGCATCAGTCATGCTGAGCCGGTTTCTTCCAGTTTTGCAGTGAAAAAGCGTGCTGATGACATCGCACTCAAATGCAAATACTGTGAAAAAGAGTTTTCGCATTATGTGGTGCTGGCCAACTAATTGGGGTTGGTTATGAGATCCCTGCTCCCTATAATGAGCGGGAACATTCTATTACCGCTGTAATTCAGGAGAAATCATGAGCAAGACTATCGCGACGGAAAATGCACCAGCAGCAATCGGCCCATACGTACAGGGTGTTGACCTGGGTAGCATGGTAATCACTTCCGGTCAGATCCCGGTCGATCCGAAAACCGGCGCCGTAGCGGAAGACGTATCCGCTCAGGCGCGTCAGTCGCTGGAAAACGTAAAAGCTATCGTTGAAGCAGCAGGTCTGAAAGTGGGCGACATCGTTAAAACGACCGTCTTCGTGAAAGACCTGAACGATTTCGCTACCGTCAACGCCACCTACGAAGCGTTCTTCACCGAGCACAACGCGACCTTCCCGGCGCGTTCTTGCGTGGAAGTTGCTCGTCTGCCGAAAGACGTGAAAATCGAGATTGAAGCGATCGCCGTTCGTCGCTAAACCACCTTGTGCCGGATGGCGGCTTCGCGTAATCCGGCCTATGCAAGCGTAGTTTGTAGGCCCGGTAAGCGCGAGCGCCACCGGGCATTTATCACATCACGCCAAACAGTTTCGGCAGGAATAGCGAAATCGCCGGAATGTATGTCACCAGCATCAGCACCAGGAACAGCACGAGGTAGAATGGCAGCATCGCCTTCACCACCTGCTCGATTTTCTGCTTACTCACCGCACTGGCCACAAACAGCACCGACCCCACCGGCGGCGTAATCAGGCCGATCCCTAAGTTCACCAGCATGATCATGCCAAAATGGACCGGATCAATGCCGAGCGCGTTGGTCACCGGTAGTAGCACCGGCGTCAGGATCAGGATCAGCGGCGCCATGTCCATCAGCGTACCGATCAGCAGCAGCATGATGTTAATGCACATCAGGATGACATATTTGTTATCCGAGATGCTGGTGAAGGCTTCGGTAATCCGCATCGGCAACTGCATATAGGTCATGACGGCCCCAAACGCGGCGGCAAAACCTATCAGGATCATGACGATAGTGACCGTTTTCACCGTGCGGAACATCAGCTTCGGCAGTTCAGACCATTTATAGTCACGATAGATAAACATGGTGACAAAGAAGGCCCAAAGACAGGCAATCGCCGCGGATTCCGTTGCGGTAAAGATACCTGACAGGATCCCGCCCATGATGATCACCACCGTCATTAATCCCCACAGCGTATCGACGAAAATCTTCAGCGCCTGGCGAAACGGTACGCGCTCCCCTTTTGGATAACCGCGTTTATGGGCAAAAGCCACGCACATCACCATCAGGCTAAAGCTCAGCAACAGGCCCGGCAGGATCCCGGCGATGAACAGCGCGGCAATCGACACCGTCCCGCCCGTTGCCAGCGAGTAGATAACCGAGTTATGGCTGGGCGGCGTGAGGATCGCCTGCACCGAGCCGCTGGCGGTTACCGCAGCGGCAAAGTCGCGCGGGTAGCCTTTCTTGTCCATCTCCGGGATCATCACTGAACCGATAGAAGCGGTATCGGCCACCGACGATCCTGAAATTGCGCCAAAAAAGGTCGAGGCGACGATATTTACCAGCGACAGCCCGCCGCGGATAAAGCCAACGAAAATATAGGCAAAATTCACCAGTCGGCGCGCGATCCCCCCTTCCGCCATGATTGCCCCGGCCAGAATAAAGAATGGGATCGCCAGCAGCGAAAACTTGTTTACTCCGCTGGTCAGTTGGATCATCACGGCTTCCAGCGGAATATCAATATACCAGGCTCCAATGATGGCGCTAATGCCAACCGCGTACGCTACCGGTACCCCAATCGCCAGCATAATGCCAAGCGTAAAGACGAGAATAAATGCATCCATCTGCTTTCCTTAATGAAATGGGGGCGGTAACTAGCTGGTTGAACCCAGCATGACAACGGGACGTTGATATTGCGGGCCGCGGAAAATCTTTTCTGCGATAAACAGCAGCGTGATAGCGGAGCCAATCGGTAACGGCAGATAGTTTTGCCCGGCGCTTAAAAGCGGGAATTCCGCGACAGGCTGGTCCCACAGCTCAAGACACAGATTGATTCCATACCAGAGAATAAACAGGCTGATCGCCACCAACATGATATCTGCGACAATCGAGCAGTAACGACGGGCGGACTCCCCCAGACGGTCAATCACCATGCTCACCGCGATATGCGAACCTGCGCGATAGCTCACCGCCGCGCCAATAAAGGTGAACGTCACCATACAAAGAATGGCGACCGGTTCAGGCCATGACAGGGCATTGTTCAGGACATAGCGTGCAAATATGCCAATAGGGATAATGGCGACCATAACCAATAATGCGACACCAGCAATCCACATAGAGACCCGATAAAGAAAATCCATTACCGATGAATAACATTCACCCATAATTATCACCTCGAATTAATCAAAAGACTCAGGCAGAGGATTGCTCCCCTCCGCCTGATGAATTACTTCACATCCTGAATACGTTTGATCAAATCCTGGTGGTCTTTACCGTAATTATCCCGCACTGACTGCGTGGCTTTATAGAAATAGTCCGTATCAATATCGTGGAACTGAACGCCATTGGCTTTCATAGTTTCCAGAGATTTCGCATTATATTCTTGCCAAAGTTTGCGTTGTTCAACCTGCGCTTCTTTGGCGAGCTTAATAATGAGTTCCTGGTCTTCTTTTTTCAATTTATCCCATTTGGCTTTGGAAAACAGAAAAAGCTCAGGAATAATAAAGTGTTTGCTCCAGGTATAGTTTTTAACGACCGGTAAATAGTTGTGCGCAACAAATGTTGGCGGGTTATTTTCCGTACCATCAATAACGCCGGTCTGCATACCGCTAAACACTTCGCTGACGCCCATCACGATAGAGTTAGCGCCCATCGCCTTTAAGGTATCCAGCGCTATCGGACTCGCCTGAACGCGGATTTTCATACCGTGTAAATCTTCCGGTTTCACCACCGGATTTTTGGTAATCAGGTTGCGCGTCCCGGCGTCCATCCAACCCAGGAATACCAGCCGCGATTTCGTATTGGCCGTCAGGCGGTCGCCAATCTCCTGACCGATCATGCCGTCAAGGACCTTATGCATATGGTCTTCATCGCGAAAGATATACGGCAGGGTAAATACGTTAATTTCAGGAAGAATGGCGGCAACAGGCGTCATTGAGACGCGAATAATATCGATAGCGCCTAATTGCGCCTGCTCAATCATCTGTTTTTCATCACCTAACACGCCACCTGGAAATGTTTTAATCTCCAGACGACCATCGGTCGCGGCGCTGAGTTTCTCCCCCATATGTTTCACTGCGACGACGTTCGGGTAATCAGCCGGATGCACATCCGCGGCGCGAAAAGTTTGTGCCAGCGTTGCATGACTCGCCAGTAATACGGACGCGCCAATACACAGACTTAACAGGTTTTTTGTCAGTTTCATTTGTCCTTCTCCAGAAGTTCATAATATCCATTAACAGGAATAGCTTGCAGAGCAAATGACTGCCGGAATTAAAACGGGCAGCGAGAAACTTTCTTAACGACGTTACCTGCGCAGACTAGCTGGTGTAACAATTTATTTCGATGACTGCGTTCACAAAAAATCGCAGATGCTAATAATTTTTAGCACAGTGTTTCATTTTTGCAACACAGATCGTTTTATTGATAAAAAAACAACGCAAAGAAGGCGATTTGATACTAATTCCCTCAGCTAGCATTTCAATAAAAATAAAACACTACTATTTCGCGAGAATATCTTTCGAATGAAAAAGAGAAATGCAGGATGGTATTTACACCATCCTGCTGAGAAGTTTGATGTTTACTGCCAACCGTAGCGACGGCTATAAAAACCTTTCACTAATTGGGTCAATGTCATGTAGCCCGCCAGAATCGCAATCAGCCACGGGAAGTAGCTCAGCGGCAGCGCCTGCAATTGCAGATAGCTGGCCAGCGGCGAAAACGGTAAGGCAATGCCCACCACCATCACGACCAGCGTCATTAGCATCAGCGGCCATGCGGCGCAACTTTGGATAAACGGCACGCGACGGGTACGGATCATATGCACAATCAGCGTTTGCGACAGCAGGCCCACCACGAACCAGCCCGACTGGAACAACGTCTGATGCTCTGGCGTATTGGCATGGAAGACAAACCACATCAGGCAAAAGGTCAGAATGTCAAAGATCGAGCTGATCGGCCCAAAGAAGATCATAAAGCGGCCCAGTTCGGCGGGATTCCAACGCTGGGGCTTTTTGATCTGCTCTTCGTCGACGTTATCAAACGGAATCGCCACCTGGGATACATCATACAGCAGGTTCTGAATCAGTAAGTGCAGCGGCAACATCGGCAGGAACGGTAAAAAGGCGCTCGCCACCAGCACGCTAAACACGTTACCGAAGTTAGAACTGGCCGTCATTTTGATGTACTTCAACATGTTAGAAAAAGTACGGCGTCCTTCGATCACCCCTTCTTCCAGCACCATCAGGCTCTTTTCCAGCAGGATAATATCCGCCGCTTCACGCGCAATATCGACCGCGCCATCAACAGAGATACCGATGTCCGCCGCGCGCAGCGCCGGAGCGTCGTTGATGCCATCGCCCATAAAGCCAACCACGTGGCCTTCACGTTTGAGCAGCGTGACAATGCGCTCTTTGTGCATTGGCGTCAGGCGGGCAAACAACGTGGTGCGCTGAGCAAGCGTTGCCAGTTCGTCATCGCTTAATCCTTCAATGCTGCTGCCAATCACCACATCGCCCGCATCCAGCCCCACTTCATGGCACACTTTTGCCGCCACCAGCTCGCTATCGCCGGTGAGAATTTTCACCGTAATACCGCTGGCTTTCAGCGCCTTCAGCGCCGGCGCGGTGGTCTCTTTCGGCGGATCGAGGAACGCGATATAGCCTTCGAGGATCAGATCCGACTCATCAATACGCTGGTAATCACCTTCACGCGCGGGCAGGTACTTGGTGGCCACCGCCACTACGCGCAGCCCCTGACGGTTCAGCGTATCGGTAACGCGTTTCACCCGACGCAGCATGCCCTCATCCAGGGGGACAATCTCGCCGTTGTGACGCACCTGGGTGCAGACGCTGAGGATCTCCTGCAGCGCGCCTTTGCACACCAGGTGGTGCACATCCGTTTCTTCCGCCACCACCACCGACATGCGGCGACGTTCAAAATCAAACGGGATCTCATCGATTTTCTGCCAACGGGTAGAAAGCTGGCGGGCAGATTCCTCATCCACGCCTTCCAGTACCGCCGTATCCAGCAGATTCTTCAGCCCGGTCTGGTAATGGCTGTTCAGCCACGCGGAATGCAGAACGTGCTCGCTGGGTTTTCCAGAGATATCAGTATGATTCTCCAGCACAATTTTATCCTGCGTCAGGGTCCCGGTTTTATCGGTGCACAGGATATCCATCGCGCCAAAGTTCTGGATGGCATCAAGGTGCTTGACGATGACTTTCTGTTTAGACAGCTTTACCGCCCCGCGCGCCAGCGTCGAGGTGACGATCATCGGCAGCATTTCCGGGGTCAGCCCCACCGCCACAGACAGCGCAAACAGCGCCGCCTCCCACCAGTCGCCTTTGGTATAGCCGTTAATGATGAGCACAATGGGCGCCATCACCAGCATAAAGCGGATCAGCAACATGCTGACGCGGCTGATCCCTTTCTGGAAGGCATTCTGCTCGCTTTCCTGCTCGCTGACGCGCCCCGCCAGTTGCCCGAACCAGGTATTGGCTCCGGTCGAAATCACGATAGCCTGCGCCGTGCCGCTCACCACATTGGTCCCCATAAAGCACAGAGTATCGCACTCCAGCGGGTTGCTTTGCTGCGGGTCGCGGCTGGTTGCGACTTTCTCCACGGGCAGCGATTCACCGGTCAGCGAAGCCTGCGCCACAAACAGATCGCGCGCCTGGACGATACGTAAATCCGCCGGGATCATATCCCCTGCCGCCAGCTTGATGACATCACCGGGTACCAACTGGTCAATTGGCAGTTCAACCCAACCGTTCTCGCCTTTTTCGTTGATAACGCGCAGCACCGTGGCGGTGTTGCTGACCATCGCTTTCAGCGCATCTGCCGCTTTGGTGGAACGCGCCTCCTGCACAAAATTCAGCAGCGTCGAGATGGCGACCATCAGCGCGATTACGCCAGCAGCAAACAGATCCTCAGTGGCATAGGAAATGGCGCCAAGAATGGTCAGCAGAATATTAAACGGATTGCGGTAGCAGACCCACAGATGCACCCACCACGGCGACGGCTTCTGCGCCGGCAACTGGTTTTCGCCATGGATTTCGCGGGCGCTCTCGACCTCTGCGGCGTTTAATCCTTCCGGATGTGCGCCAAACGTTTTCCACAGCGCGGCTTCGTCCATCAGCGCCATTTTCAGGCAATGTTCGCTCAGCGAGGGCGGGATCGGTGTGCTGGCAACGGTCTGCGCATTGGGCAACGGGTCGCGATGCACCAGACGATGTGGTAAATGGCGGTTAGGCCGGGCAAACAGCTGGCGAGTAATATTTTTGAACATAGGCAGTCCCCCTGCGCCAGTCTTAACAGGCGCAGTAAATCTTTCAGGCGTGGCAAAGCCTTGCCTGATGGCAATTTTAAAATCACAACAGGGACGTCAGAACGTCACTGTCTTACGCATCCGGTAAGACAGTGAAAGACAGGCTTACCGGAAAATGTTGTTTCTCCGTCTCGGGAGAGGGGTGGGATCGGGATCCATATAGCCTCCGGTAAGTGAATGATAAGCGCCGCGGATTATACGCAGAAAACCATAAGGTTTGTGGCAATTATGGCGGTATGATAAAGCATAGAAACTAAACCAAACGTATACCAGACTTTGCCCATTGCACTGTGCTTGAGTAAAGTTATTCTCTTTTGGCATAACTTCACACGCGACACGGGAAAACAGGATGCAAAATCGGCTGACCATTAAAGACATCGCCCGCTTAAGCGGTGTGGGGAAATCCACGGTTTCCCGCGTTCTCAACAACGAAAGCGGCGTCAGCGAACGTACCCGTGAACGCGTCGAAGCGGTGATGAATCAGCACGGTTTTTCCCCTTCCCGCTCTGCACGCGCCATGCGTGGGCAAAGCGACAAGGTGGTGGCGATTATCGTCACGCGCCTGGATTCTCTTTCAGAAAATCTCGCCGTGCAGACCATGCTGCCCGCTTTTTATGAACAGGGTTACGATCCGATCATGATGGAAAGCCAGTTCTCGCCTGAACTGGTCGAAGAACATCTGGGCATGCTCAGACGCCGTAATATTGACGGTGTGGTGCTGTTTGGTTTTACCGGCATTACCGAAACGATGCTCACCTCCTGGCAGGATTCTCTGGTGCTGCTGGCCAGAGATGCCAAAGGCTTTGCCTCCGTCTGCTATGACGATGAGGGCGCTATTCATACCCTGATGCAGCGTTTATACGATCGCGACCACCGCCATATTAGCTTTCTTGGCGTCCCCCATAGCGACGTGACCACCGGTAAGCGCCGTCATGAAGCCTACCTGGCATTCTGTAAGAAACACAAACTGCATCCGGTTGCCGCGCTACCGGGCCTGGCCATGAAGCAGGGTTATGAGCAGGCCGCCAATGTCATCACCCCGGAAACCACCGCCTTAGTCTGCGCGACGGATACCCTTGCCCTTGGGGTCAGCAAATATCTGCAGGAGCAGCGGATTGATAATCTGCAGTTGGCGAGTGTGGGCAACACACCGCTAATGAAATTCCTCCATCCGGAAATTATCACCGTCGATCCCGGTTACGCCGAAGCCGGACGACAAGCGGCCTCGCAGCTGATCGAGCAGATCAACGGCCGTAGCGAACCGCGACAAATCGTTATTCCCTCCACCCTCGCCTGATCGCTTTCTGAGCGCTAATTTGTGATCTTCGCTGCGTTTCGGGAACGTTCCCGTTTTTAAATATTCATCGAAGATATACTCTTGCGCCAACAACGCGGGAGTTGCCGGATGGCGACCTAACGCGTCTTATCCGGCCTACGGGGAATACACGTCATCATGAGCAAAATAAAACAAGCAGACATCGACCGGCTGATTGAGCTGGTAGGCGGGCGCGACAATATCGCTACGGTGAGCCACTGCATCACTCGCCTGCGTTTTGTGCTGAATCAGCCTGCGAATGCCAGGCCAAAAGAGATAGAGCAGTTGCCGATGGTCAAAGGCTGCTTCACCAACGCCGGGCAGTTTCAGGTGGTGATTGGCACCGAGGTGGGCGATTACTACAAAGCGCTGCTGGCGACCACCGGCCAGGCCAGCGCCGACAAAGAGCAGGCGAAAAAAGCCGCGCGGCAGAACATGAAGTGGCATGAACAGCTCATTTCTCATTTTGCAGAGATCTTCTTCCCTCTGCTGCCAGCGCTGATTAGCGGCGGCTTGATCTTAGGTTTTCGCAATGTGATCGGCGATCTGCCAATGAGTAACGGGCAGACGCTGGCGCAGATGCATCCGTCGCTGAAAACCCTCTACGACTTCCTGTGGCTGATTGGCGAAGCGATCTTCTTCTATCTGCCTGTCGGGATCTGCTGGTCAGCGGTGAAGAAAATGGGCGGTACGCCGATCCTCGGTATTGTGCTGGGTGTGACCCTGGTTTCGCCGCAGCTGATGAACGCCTATCTGCTCGGTCAACAGGTGCCGGAAGTGTGGAACTTCGGCCTGTTCAGTATCGAGAAGGTGGGCTACCAGGCGCAGGTTATCCCGGCCCTGCTGGCTGGCCTGGCGCTTGGATTTATTGAAACGCGCATGAAACGCATCGTCCCGGATTATCTGTATCTGGTGATCGTCCCGGTGTGCTCGCTGATCCTCGCGGTGTTCCTTGCGCACGCGTTTATCGGTCCGTTTGGCCGCATGATCGGCGACGGCGTGGCGTTCGCGGTTCGTCATCTGATGACCGGCAGCTTTGCGCCGATTGGCGCGGCGCTGTTCGGCTTCCTGTATGCGCCGCTGGTGATCACCGGCGTACACCAGACCACGCTGGCTATCGACATGCAGATGATCCAGAGCATGGGCGGTACGCCGGTATGGCCGCTGATTGCGCTGTCAAACATCGCTCAGGCTTCTGCGGTGGTCGGCATCATTATCTCCAGCCGCAAACACAATGAACGCGAAATATCAGTACCTGCGGCGATCTCGGCTTATCTCGGGGTAACGGAACCGGCGATGTACGGGATCAACCTGAAATACCGCTTCCCGATGCTGTGCGCGATGATCGGCTCCGGTCTCGCCGGTCTGCTGTGCGGCCTGAACGGCGTGATGGCGAACGGCATTGGCGTCGGCGGCCTGCCGGGTATCCTCTCCATTCAGCCGACTTACTGGCAGGTGTTTGGCATGGCGATGGTCATCGCGATCGTTATCCCGATGGTACTGACCTCATTCGTCTACCAGCGTAAATACCGTCAGGGCACATTACAGATTGTGTAACTTTTCTTCGGGGCGCAGTTGCGCCCCATCGTATCTCCAGGAAACAGCAATGAATATTCCACACTGGTGGCAAAACGGCGTTATCTATCAGGTGTATCCCAAGAGTTTTCAGGACACCACCGGCAGCGGCACGGGTGATTTGCGCGGCGTAACGCAGCGCCTCGGCTATCTGCAAAAGCTGGGCGTGGACGCTATCTGGCTGACGCCGTTCTACATTTCGCCGCAGGTTGATAACGGTTACGATGTCGCCGACTACATGTCAGTTGACCCGGCTTACGGCACGCTTGCAGACTTTGACGAACTGGTAGCAGCGGCGAAAGCGCGCGGCATACGCATTATTCTGGATATGGTGTTTAACCACACCTCAACCCAGCACGCCTGGTTTCGTGAGGCGCTGGATAAAGACAGCCCGTATCGTCAGTTTTATCTCTGGCGCGACGGCGAACCGACCACCCCGCCGAACAACTGGCAGTCAAAATTTGGCGGCAGCGCCTGGGGCTGGCACGCCGAAAGCGAGCAGTATTATCTGCATCTCTTTGCCCCTGAGCAGGCCGACCTGAACTGGCAAAACCCGGCGGTACGCGCCGAGCTGAAAAAAGTGTGCGAGTTCTGGGCCGATCGCGGCGTGGACGGCCTGCGCCTCGACGTAGTCAATCTTATCTCCAAAGATCAGGACTTCCCGAACGATCCCGACGGCGATGGCCGCCGTTTTTATACCGACGGTCCGCGCGCGCATGCGTTTTTACGCGAGATGAACCGCGACGTTTTCACCCCACGTAGCCTGATGACGGTCGGCGAAATGTCTTCCACCACGCTGGAAAACTGTCAGCAATACGCCGCGCTGGACGGTAGCGAACTGTCGATGACTTTTAATTTCCACCACCTGAAGGTGGATTACCCCAACGGTGAAAAATGGACGTTAGCCAAACCGGACTACGTGGCGCTCAAAACTCTGTTCCGCCACTGGCAGCAGGGCATGCATAACGTCGCATGGAATGCGCTGTTCTGGTGTAACCACGATCAGCCGCGCATCGTGTCGCGTTTTGGCGATGAAGGGAAATACCGTGTGCCCGCCGCCAAAATGCTGGCGATGGTGCTACACGGTATGCAGGGCACGCCCTATATCTACCAGGGGGAAGAGATTGGCATGACCAACCCGCACTTCCGCCAGATTACTGATTACCGCGATGTAGAAAGCCATAACATGTTCGCCGAACTGAACGGGCAGGGACGCGATGCCGAAGAGTTGCTGGCAATCCTCGCCAGTAAATCCCGCGATAATAGCCGCACGCCAATGCAGTGGGATGCCAGCCAGCACGCGGGTTTCACCGCGGGCGAACCGTGGATCAATCTGTGTGACAACGCAGCCAAGATCAACGTTGCAGCGGCGCTTGATGATGCTGATTCTGTGTTTTACACCTATCAGAAGCTGATCGCCCTGCGTAAAACGGAGCCGGTTATCACCTGGGGCGATTACCAGGATCTGTTACCAGACAGCCCACACGTATGGTGTTATCAGCGCGAATGGCAAGGACGGCGGCTGCTGGTCATTGCCAACCTGAGCGATACCTTCCAGAACTGGCAACCGACGCATGCCGACGGAAACTGGCAGGTGCTGATGCACAACTATGCCGAGGTCGCCAGCCAACCCGTTGACATGACGCTGCGTCCTTTTGAAGCCGTCTGGTGGGTGCAAAAATAGCTTGCAATGATGTTCAGGCCCGGTACGCATAGCGCTGCCGGGCGTTGTCGCCTACGCTCAGCTTACCTTCCTGTTTTTGCTGAATAATTAATCAGAATTTTCCAGGGGTAATTTACAATCGGCTGTAGCGCCCGTCATCTGTACGCTCCGATTTTTACTTTGCGCTACATCAAAAAAATCGTAAACATCCTTGATGCAAATCACTACATATAGAACTTAAAATGCACGCCGACCCAATATGTTGTATTAATCGCCTATAATTGCTACAACTACAATGCACCACTTCACGGTGGAATTGTGGATAACGTGGGTCAGGATTGCGGGAAGTCATTGGCAATAGAGATGAATAAAGCCATGGTCGCTTCCCCAACCTCTGTGGATAACCTGTTCTTATAAATATGGAGTGATCATGACACCGCATGTGATGAAACGAGATGGCTGTAAAGTGCCGTTTAAATCAGAGCGCATCAAAGAAGCCATTCTGCGTGCAGCTAAAGCAGCGGGAGTCGATGACGCAGATTACTGTGCCACCGTCGCAGAAGTCGTTAGTAGCCTGATGAATGAGCGCAGCCAGGTCGATATCAACGAGATCCAGACAGCGGTAGAAAACCAGCTGATGTCTGGCCCGTACAAACAACTCGCCCGTGCGTACATCGAATATCGCCACGACCGTGATATCCAGCGTGAAAAACGTGGCCGTCTGAACCAGGAAATTCGTGGTCTGGTTGAGCAAACCAACTCTGCTCTGCTGAACGAAAACGCCAACAAAGACAGCAAAGTGATCCCGACCCAGCGCGATCTGCTGGCCGGTATCGTCGCCAAACACTATGCGCGCCAACACCTGCTGCCGCGTGATGTCGTTCAGGCGCACGAGCGTGGTGATATTCACTATCACGATCTCGACTACTCGCCGTTCTTCCCGATGTTTAACTGCATGCTGATCGACCTGAAAGGCATGCTGACGCAGGGCTTTAAGATGGGTAACGCGGAGATTGAGCCGCCAAAATCCATCTCTACCGCGACCGCCGTGACCGCGCAGATTATCGCGCAGGTTGCCAGCCATATTTATGGCGGTACTACCATTAACCGTATTGATGAAGTTCTCGCGCCGTTCGTGACCGAGAGCTTTAATAAACATCGCAAGACCGCTGAAGAATGGCAGATCCCGGACGCTGACGGTTATGCCCATTCCCGTACCGAAAAAGAGTGCTACGACGCATTCCAGTCCCTTGAGTATGAAGTGAACACCCTGCATACCGCCAACGGTCAGACGCCGTTCGTCACCTTTGGTTTTGGCCTGGGCACCAGTTGGGAATCGCGTTTGATCCAGCAGTCTATTCTGCGTAACCGCATTGCTGGCCTCGGTAAAAACCGTAAAACCGCCGTGTTCCCGAAACTGGTGTTCGCGATTCGCGATGGTCTGAACCACAAGTTTGGCGATCCGAACTACGACATCAAGCAGTTGGCGCTGGAATGCGCGAGCAAGCGTATGTACCCGGACATCCTGAACTACGATCAGGTGGTCAAAGTCACCGGTTCGTTCAAAACGCCAATGGGCTGCCGCAGCTTCCTCGGCGTG
This sequence comes from Citrobacter sp. wls717, assembly GCF_005280955.1. Taxonomy (NCBI): domain Bacteria; kingdom Pseudomonadati; phylum Pseudomonadota; class Gammaproteobacteria; order Enterobacterales; family Enterobacteriaceae; genus Citrobacter; species Citrobacter sp. wls717. The sequence goes on along the minus strand of NZ_SZWW01000006.1, from coordinate 95,977 downwards.
TGGGAAAACGAGAACGGCGAACAGGTTCACGATGGTCGCAACAACCTCGGCGTTATCAGCCTCAACCTGCCGCGTATCGCGCTGGAAGCCCATGGCGATGAAGCCACCTTCTGGAAACTGCTCGACGACCGTCTGGTGCTGGCGCGTAAAGCGCTAATGACACGTATCGCGCGTCTGGAAGGCGTAAAAGCCCGCGTTGCGCCCATTCTGTACATGGAAGGTGCCTGCGGCGTGCGTCTGAAAGCGGACGATGACGTGTCTGAGATCTTTAAAAATGGTCGCGCCTCTATCTCTCTGGGCTACATCGGCATTCATGAGACCATCAACGCGCTGTTTGGCGACAAACATGTCTATGACAGCGAGCAACTGCGCGCCAAAGGTATCGCCATTGTGGAACGTCTGCGTCAGGCGGTCGATCAGTGGAAAGACGAGACCGGCTATGGCTTTAGCCTGTACAGCACGCCGAGTGAAAACCTGTGTGACCGCTTCTGCCGTCTGGATACCGCCGAGTTTGGCGTGGTGCCGGGCGTAACCGACAAAGGTTACTACACCAACAGCTTCCACCTCGACGTGGAGAAAAAGGTGAACCCGTACGACAAGATCGATTTCGAAGCGCCATACCCGCCGCTGGCGAGCGGGGGCTTCATTTGCTACGGCGAGTACCCGAATATTCAGCACAACCTGAAAGCGCTGGAAGACGTTTGGGATTACAGCTATCAGCACGTGCCGTATTACGGTACCAACACGCCAATCGATGAATGCTACGAGTGCGGCTTTACCGGTGAGTTCGAGTGCACCAGTAAAGGCTTCACCTGCCCGAAATGTGGTAACCACGACGCCGCGCGCGTGTCGGTCACCCGCCGCGTGTGCGGTTATTTAGGCAGTCCGGACGCACGTCCGTTTAACGCCGGTAAGCAGGAAGAAGTGAAGCGCCGCGTTAAGCATTTAGGCAATGGGCAGATAGGTTAATATCCGTTTGCAAAGGCCGTAGGCCTGATAAGACGCAATCGCGTCGCCATCAGGCATCACAATGTTGCCGGATGCGGTGCAAGCACCTTATCCGGCCTACATGCTTTCTGGACATCCTCTATGCGCTACCATCAATACTATCCTGTCGATATCGTCAACGGCCCAGGAACCCGATGCACCCTGTTTGTGTCAGGGTGCGTACACGAATGCCCCGGTTGCTATAACAAAAGCACCTGGCGGCTCAATTCCGGCGAGCCGTTTACCAAAGAGATGGAAGATAAGATCATTGCCGATCTGAACGACACGCGTATTCACCGTCAGGGAATTTCGCTGTCGGGCGGCGATCCGCTGCATCCGCAAAACGTGCCGGATATTCTGCAACTGGTACAACGTATTCGCGCTGAGTGTCCGGGGAAAGATATCTGGGTGTGGACCGGCTACAAGCTCGATGAACTCAACGCCGCACAGATGCAGGTGGTGGATCTCATCAACGTGCTGGTTGATGGCAAATTTGTGCAGGACCTCAAAGACCCGGCGCTGATCTGGCGCGGTAGCAGCAACCAGGTCGTGCATCATTTGCGATAAAATCACTCAGGAGAGGCGTGTTCACAGCCTCTCCGTCCATTTACTCATTCGCGATTGCGCTTTACCACGGGCATCAATGGCACGCCCATCCGGCAGCCAGCGCTCCGCTTCCCCTTTCAGTATCCCCTTTTCGTAACAGAGACGCTGGGCAAGCGAGCCGTCCGGATAGAACTGTTCGCTGAGTTGGTGACGCAACCCCTGACTCCACTGCTCACGCTGCTGTAGCTGCCCGGAAGGATAAAAGCTGCGGCATTCGCCGTGCAGCAGGCCGTCAAGCCACTGCTCTTCTCGCAGTAGCTCGCCGTTTTCCGAGAAGTAACGAGCAATACCGTCCGGCCTGCCCTCACGATACGCCTGCTGCATAGCTAGCTGACCGTTAGGATGCCAGCGCTCCATTACCCCATGCAGCGCCCCCTGTTGATATCGCAAAACTGCCAGCAGGCGTCCGTTCTCTTCAATTCGCGTCTCACCGTTTAGCTGGTCGTTCGCAAGATTTGCCCGTAGCAGGGTGTTATCCAGGTGATATTCCTGCGTATCGCTCATCAGTTAATCTTCACCAGGCCACCTTTAATCATCAGCATCCCGCCACCATCCACCGTTTGGGTCGCGCTGGCTTTGCTGGTGAGCGTGGCTTTTGCTTCGTGGCTGATGGTTGCGGCTTTCTGGGTCAGCGAGGCTTTCGCTTCACTGACTATGCTGGTGGCATCCAGCTTCATGCTGCCCGACGCGCTGGCGTTAAGACTCGACCCGCTCTTGATGTCCAACGTTTTACCGCTCTCGAGAGTTAGCGTACCGCTGACCTTAATCGTCAGGTTGCCATCGACGTTCAGCGTGTAGTTGCCCTTTACCTTATGCGTCTCGTTGCCGTCGATGACGTGCTCCTGATCGCCTTTCACCGTCACGCTGCGCTTCTCTTTTACCTCCAGTGTGTCGCTGCCTTTTTCGATTTTCACCGCACGATTGCTTTTTTTAGGGTGACGGTTTCGTTGCCCTCTTCAACGGTACGCGTGCGGTCGTTTTTGACGTTCTGAATGTCGTCATGGCTGATAGTCGTTTTGCTGTCGTTAAGAACGGTAAGCTGGAAGTCTTTTTGCGCCTGCATCGCCAGCAGCTCGGCATCTTTTTTGTCGTCGAAGCGTAGTTCGTTGAAGCCTTTTTCACTTTTGGTTTTAATGCCCGACTGGGTCTGGTTCGCCGGAAGTGCGTACGGCAGCGCATTCGCGCCGTTGTAGACGCAGCCGGTAATCAGCGGTTTATCCGGGTCGCCGTCGATAAAGCTCACCACCACTTCCTGACCGATGCGCGGGATAAACTGCGCGCCGAAGCCGTTGCCGCTCCACGCCGTCGCCACCCGCAGCCAGCAGGAGCTGGTTTCGTCGCTTTTGCCCTCTCTGTCCCATGGGAACTGCACCTTCACCCGACCAAGTTTGTCGGTCCAGATCTCCTCGCCGCTTTTACCCACCACCGTCGCCGTTTGCGTATGCATAAAGGGCTGTGGCGTCACGGCGAGGGGGCGATACGGCGTGGCCTTTGGTATAGCAGTGAAGCGGTTGCGATAGCGTTCACCGTCGTACTCGTGGCTAACGGCGGTGATTAGCCAGTCGATGTTCAGAGATTTGTCGTCATGATCGGTTAGCGTAAACCAGTGCCCGGCCATCAACGCCGCGCAGTCGCTTTCACCGACCAGCTGTTTCGCCTGCGCTTTCAGGGCGTTAACCTTCCACGCCGTCAGCGCGTCGCCTTCGGCTTTAACGCTAAAACGCCCCGGATGCTGATACTGCATACCGCCCTTCTTCTCACCGGCCTGGGCAAACAGCGCCGCTTTTGGCTGCTCGTAGTTATAGTCGCTGCTCTGGAACCCTTGGGCGGTGGCCTGCAAGTGCAACTGTGCCGAACGAATCATGCCGGTTTCCCGCTCGCCGCTTGCTGCGGCCTGATACTTGACCTTTTTCTCGCCGGGAATGGGTGGGAAGGCGCTGTTATCATCCACCAACATCAGCGTGTGCTTACCCTGCGCATGAGTGAAGAACCAGAAAATTCCCTCCTGCTCCAGCAATCGCGAAATAAAATTAAAATCACTTTCGTTATATTGCAGGCAATATTCGCGTTTTGCCGGTTTGGTTTTGAGCTGGAATTTATAGTCGCTAAAACCGCCGTCTTTAAACACCTTCTCGACAATTTCCTGCGCGCTGAGGTTCTGAAACACGCGGTTGTTACTGGCAAGCGTCAGCCACCACAGCCACGGGCGCAGCACAAACTGGTAGCGATCGGCGTTAGCGGTGGCGGGGAGCTGGTGCGCCTCGGCAATCAGCCCGTCGTAGTCGGCGTTGTTGATCGTCGTTGTCAGATGAGTTGCCAGCGTGCTGTCGAGGGTTAACGGCGCGGTGGTAGCCGCAGCAACGGTGGCGGTGGTCAGGCCGTTAAGCTGTGATTCGTTGTACGCGGTGGCGGCGGTAAGACCGGTTAGCGCCGGGGCGGTGAGTTTGATGATGGTGGAATCTGACATGGGAAATTCCTTTTATATTTGTAGAGTACGTAATGCCCGGTGGCGCTACGCTTACGCGGGCCTACTGAATATGCAGCCTTTGTAGGCCGGATAAGGCGAAGCCACCATCCGGCGGTTCTGCATTCAAAATAACGTGATTACAGATCATTTAAAGACACCTTTATTCGCTTTCCACCTTCACGCTCGTCGGCAATGCGGGTAAGTTCGGCGTCTTCTGCCAGCTCCAGAAGATAGGCATAAACCGCAGGCGGCACGCAGTAGAACGCAGGCTCATTGCGGTTCAAAATCGCCACCGCTTCACCCTCCCCGGCGTTTACCGTTCCCATTGGGTTACGTTTCAGATCGGTAATGCTGGCAGCGGTTTTGGTCAGGATATAAAATGGCATGGTTTTTTCCTCTTTAGTGAGGTTTTAGTATAGGCCATAAAAGATCCTTTAAAAGTACCATTAAAGGCATCTTAATAGTATTAAGAATTACCCTCGCCCAATCTGTATATTTTGTTTGCTGTTGGTTTTAGAGAACACAATGAAGTCATTCACTACAGTTAAAGTAGCTGATTATATTAATTCCTCATTAAACTATGCAGCAAAACACCCTTTACTTATATGTGCAGCACTACCTTCATGATGTTTATATATCCCATTAGGGATAATAACTGCGTCACCAAGTCTACTCAAAGAAGGTACATCGAGGATCATTACAGATGTGTTTATTTGAAAAAATTCAATAGATAAAGATTCAGGGCATGGAAATGGGCAATATGGATTTCCCATTGCTCCTAATGGAGAACCATAATGGGTTAAGCTTGTCGGCACAGGTACATATTTTGAAGCGTCATAATTTGCAGTTACCTTATAAAGGAATTTCATCCCGGGATTTGCTTTAACATGTTTAAATACTCTCTCTTCAAAATCATACATAAAAGGATGATTAGTACCGTCAATAAGCGTAACAAGGTTTCTTGCATCCCCCCCGTCACCACCTAATTTCATGCCTATCATATGGCCTCTCTGGTGATGATAAGGGCATCCACCATTAATAAAACCAGGTGGTTTTATTTTTTGATCAGCTGTAGAACCTTTATCCATATTATTATAAGCTAAAATAGCTTCAGCAGTATAAGGCAGATCCATCCCTCGAATATTTGTTGATGTATATGTTGGTGTTAAAGGCATAATAGCTCCTATTCATTTTTACCCATCACTTCCCCAACCACCAGATTCTCAACATCCCTGGCTCCGGCGCCCTTACATTTCTCCATAACCCTTTCTACCAACCCATCCTCCATATTTAATTTCTCCCCCGTCGCCACAAAATACCGCTGAGCTAATTTCTCCAGCTTCGCCAGCACAATGCCTTTTAATATTTTTTCATCCAATGCCCGATAGACCACCGTGGTCATCCGCGCTAAAAACGCCGGGCGGAAATGTTTTAATAACTCCTCACGCAATGCCTCGTTAAAGTGTTCGCTCTTTAATTCACTAACCGGCGTGTCGAGAATTAACTCCGCGCCGACGTTGCTGGTTGCCAGCATTACCGTATTTTTAAAATCGACAATCAGCCCGGTGCCGTCTTCCATTACCCCTTTGTCGAAAACGTTATAAAACGCCTCCAGCACGTCCGGGTGCGCTTTTTCGATTTCGTCGAGCAGCACCACCGAATAAGGCCGACGGCGCACGGCTTCGGTTAACGCCCCGCCGCTGCCATAACCGACGTAGCCCGGCGGCGCGCCTTTGAGCTGGCTGACGGTATGCGCCTCCTGATATTCCGACAGGTTAATGGTGATCAGATTGCGTTCGCCGCCGTACAAAGCATCGGCCAGCGCATAGGCGGTTTCGGTTTTACCCACGCCGGTTGGCCCCACCAGCAGAAACACGCCGACCGGTTTTTGCGGGTCGGTCAGACCGCTGCGATAGGCGCGCAGACGTTGGGCAATGGTCTCCAGCGCCGCCTGCTGACCCATTACCCGCTCGCTCATGCGTGCAACCAGCGTACGCAGGGCGTGGGCTTCATCGGTCTGCATCTGGCCGATTGGGATCCCGGTCCAGCCGCTGATCACCGAAGCCACCGTGGCGGGATCGACGCAGTCCGGCACCAGCGGCACTTCGTCACGTAGCTGGGCAGCGGCGGTTTCCAGTTTGCCGATCAGCGCGGCGCACTCCACCAGTTCCTCTTCCAGTTCATCATCCTCTTCCAGCCGCACGCTGAGATCCAGCATTCGCTGACGGGCGGCCTGTAGCTCGCCGACCCGCTGGCGCTCGTCCTGCCAGCGCTCCTCCACCTCCCGCGCCTGCTGGTGGAGTTTTTCCGCCTGCGCTTCCAGTTCACACAGCCTGTCGTGATGATCGACGCCCACCAGCAGCTCACGATTCAGACGTTCGCTCTCTTCTTCAATGGCCGCCAGATGCTGACGGATCTCCTCAAGCTGAGGCGGCACGTCATGCTGCGCCAGCGCCACCCGCGCGCAGGCGGTGTCGAGCACGCTGATCGCTTTGTCCGGCAACTGGCGACCAGAGATATAGCGCTGCGAGAGGCGCACCGCCTCGCGGATCGCCGTATCCAGAATTTGCACGCCGTGATGCGCCTCCAGTTTATCGGCCACCGCCCGCAGCATGATTACCGCGCTGTTCTCGTCCGGTTCCTCGATCTGGATACGCTGAAAACGCCGGTCCAGCGCCGGATCTTTCTCGAAATATTTTTTGTACTCCTGCCAGGTGGTGGCGGCGATGGTACGCAGTTCACCACGTGCCAGCGCCGGTTTCAGCAGGTTGGCGGCATCATTCCCCCCCTCGGCGCCGCCCGCGCCAATCAGCGTGTGGGCTTCGTCGATAAATAAAATGATCGGCTGCGGGGATTTTTTAACGGCGTCAATGACGCCTTTTAGTCGCTGCTCAAATTCACCTTTCACGCCCGCTCCCGCCTGCAACAAGCCAAGATCGAGCGCCAGTAGAGCGACATCACGCAACGGCGGAGGCACGCTGGCTTCGGCGATGCGCAGCGCCAGCCCTTCGGCGACGGCGGTTTTGCCCACACCTGGCGCACCCACCAGGATCGGGTTGTTCTGCCTGCGACGCAGCAGGATGTCGATACACTGGCGGATCTCCGCGTCGCGCCCGATGATCGGATCGATCCGCCCTTCCCGCGCGTCACGCGTCAGATCGTGCGTATATTGATCCAGAACCCCGCCTTCACGCTTCGGGGATTCGCCCTTGTCAGGGTCTGCAGCCTCCTCAACGGAGTTGCGACACCAGTTCTGCCACTGGCTTTCCAGCTCCGCAGCCGGAAGCTGTAACAATAGTGGCATTCCCTGCGCCAACTGGGTACGCAGCCGTTCTCGGGTGAGTAAGGTCAGGAGCAATAAGGCCGAACGAACCAGAGGAATACGCTGGAACGTCGCCTGCAAAATCGCCCCTTCCAGTAGCTCTATCAGGTGTACGGAAAACACCGGCATCCGCGTACAGCCCGTTTTGAACTGCGCCTGAGCACGCTGGATCTCTTCACGTAACGTATCGGTGGAGATCGCCGCGTTGCTCAGGCAATACGCTAAATCACAGTGTTCATCATCCAGTAAAGCCAGCAGCATATGCTCCGGCTCAACGAACCAGTGTCCCTGCGCCCGGCTGCGTTCGGCGGCCTGTTCCAGCGCACGAAAACAAATTGGGTTCAGTCGTTTTACCAGCGCTTTCAAATCCATTTACTGTTCTCCTCAAGATGCTGTTGGCAATGGAACATGGCGGGCTTGCGCCCTGCCAGTTGCGCGGTATAACCCAGACGCGGCGGTGCAGCGCGGGTTAAGCGATGATCCAGAGTCAGGGTTGCGCGCATCATCAATTCCAGCGTTATTCCCGCGCCAAACCAGATTTCCGCTAATTTGCTCAGTTGAATACCCCGTCCGCCAGGTAAAAATGTTCGCCACTGCGCGGCATTTTCCGCACGCAGATGCACCCGTAGCGCCGCATGCTGATTCCATATTCGCCGACCGGCGACGCTATTGCGCCCCAGCCGACACCCGGTCCGGCTTTGAGACGCCAGCGGCAAGGATTGCCAGCGCCCGATAAACTCCTCAATATGGACGGTGATACCGAGCGATGCCGCCACCAGCGCCACAAATCCCGCCGTTGAACGCCGACGATTCGCCAGCCCGCTGCTTTGCGACAGCAGACGCTGTAGCTGCCCAGACTGAGGCTTTTTTACGGCATCCAGAGCAAAACCACACAGCACCCGCATCAACGTAAACCCCGGCGCATCTTCTCGCCTGGCGTAAGGCGTTGCCAGCCGATACAGGCTCAGGCTATGGCAGTGATGTTGAATCAAGCGCTGTTGAAACAGATGAATAAAGTCCTGCGACGCGCTGTTTTTATCCTGCGCCGCCTGTTGCAGCCATTCCAGCCAGCCGTAGGGAAGCACCCCATCGGCTCCGCCCGGCCCCAGGCTGTGGACCTGAAGGGTACCGTCGCGCAGCGACACCTCCGCAGGCGTGAACGCCAGCCCCAGTTCCCCCCGCAGCGCGGGCGTTTCACCGCTCGCCCGTAAGATGCGGATACACTGCTCGAGCGAAAAGCGCCACGGCTCGCGCCGCAATTGGGCGATTACGCTATCAGCGCGGTCTGTTCGGCTTCTGTCCATAGCGACAGTTCCTCTCCATCTTCCTGCAATACCGTACGAACAAAGCAGTTCGCGGTGGCATTGCGAGCCAGAAAACGGGCGATGATGCCGGCAAATAGCAGTCGGCTATTGCCAGTAAATGATTGTTGTTCAAGAGTTAACGTCACCCGAATGCCGTTATGCCAGCCGCGCCAGGCATCACCACCCCGATGCTCACTGACCCGTTGGCAACGCATCTCGCGAATACCATTAATCTGTTGCCAGACGGCGGGTGACGCGGCGGAAGGGGCGTACAGCGCCAGCAGCTCTTTCAGCGACGCCAGCGCCATCTCGCCTTCCACCAGCGACAGGTGATTGAGCGCCAGCGAGGAAAGCAACTTCCAGCGCGTGTCCCGCTGTAATGCTGGCTCAGAAGGCGTGGTCGGCGTACCCAGTAAATGTACTTGCGCAACCGGGCCCGGCACTTCGAAGGTCAATGGCGTTCCCGCTGTAAGTTGTGCGGCTTGCTCACCGTTGCTGCACCAGAGCGTTGCCGTCAGACTGGTTTCTTCATCCGCCACATACGGGTCAAAACGGCTGTCCACCAGCGTTAGCCACAGCGCATTCCCCTGGTGGCGGTGACGCCGTGCATACCAGAACCAGCGGGCCTCGCTATGCCCCTGGGCTGAGTAGTACGCAGGAACGCGCCAGGCTTTCTCACGGCGACTCATCCACAGCGCCTGTACGCGGTAGATGTGCACATTTTTGTCATGATGATCGGCGACCAGCCGATGTTCGCTCTGGGTATGTTCGACAAACAGCGGCTCTGAGGTGCGAGTGAAAAGGTTTATTACCGGCACGCAGCCCAGACGAATATCGCCAGGTTTAATATGCTGTGCTGCCTGTGGAGCATTGTCGAAAGGGATACACACCGTGATACTGTCGCCCTCGCCCGTCGACGGCAGCGGTAAATCAAAATACATCAGCGTCTGCGGACAGTTCATCCAGGCACTGAGCGCCAGCACGCTGGACTCTACGCCCGGTTCGCTGGGCAAAATCTTTTCGGCATTCAGCAGGCCAATGGGATGTGGGCGCAGCGGCCCAATGACATGGGCGTATAACAAATCAAACAGCGTGGCATTGATTTGCGGCGAACCGCTGAGATGAATGCGCAACTGTGTTACCGCCAACGTTGAGAACTGATGCGGCGGCAGGCAACGTAGCTGAATACGCAATGCGCCACGCGCCTGCGCCATTCCGCTCAACTGCCGGGCCTGTGCGGCATCACACCAGTCAACATTTTCAATCTCGATAGGCCATAGCGTTTGCGCCAATGCCGTGCGCCACCAGACCGTTTCTCCACTTTCCGTTTGCGCGTATAACGGCGTTCCGGCAGGAAGCATGTAGCCCTGACTCAGATCGCCCGCCAGCGGATCGGCGGTAAAACAAGCGGTTGCGCAAGAAGGAAAAGGGCGTAACAAATGGGGAGAGAGCTGTTCCAGTAGCGAGTCGCATAGCTCACCAAAGCCGTCATCAAGACGCTGATGCAGCCTGGCGCTTTGCAACGCAAAGCCTTCCAGAAGTCGCTCAACATGGGGATCCGGGCAATCGAATTCACTCAGCCGCAGTCGGGAAGCAACATGCGGATGCCGACGAGCGAATTCACCGCTGGCGGTTCGCAGCCATCGTAGCTCTTGCAGATAATCATCAAGCAATCGATCGTCCATTGATCTCCCCTGATACGGGTTATCGCCAACCGCCATTTTGGTACGCCAGCTCCAGCGTTAGCGGTTCGTCGTCGTTCCACAGCATCGCGTCAAGTTGCAGCGCCAGCGTCTGATGATGGGCATCTTTTACGCTCACGATCAGCGCCTGAATCCGGGGCTCATGGCGCAAAATAACAGCGCGCAGCTGACGGCAATACCAACGCAGCACCCGTTCATCGCCTGCGTTCAGCCCGTGCCATTCCGGGACGCCCCAGGCAAGCAGCACCGGCAATGTGTCAGCATCTTCTGCCGCACGGGAGTTGAACAGTCTTCTCAACTCCCGGCAAACCGACTCACGCGGCGTAATGTCCTCATCCATCAGTCTGTCGAGCAGCGCGACGGGTAGTGACATGGGCATTACCTCAAGTTACGGTTTCTTATTCATCGCCATATCCCAGACGGAAGAGACGTTACCCTCTTTCTGACCTCCCAGTTTCTGAGCGGTGATTTCCCATTTAATTTTGGTGAAGTTCAGCGACATCGTTTCCACCGGTTTGCCACCGGAACCGCCGCTCACGCTCAGATGCGAGATAACCACGTTATCCAGGGTATACACGATAAATGGCAGCATTTTGCCGTCATCATTCCGACATAACGTCAGTACAGCCTCTTTAATCATCTTCCCACTACAGCAGTACTCGTTAAGCTTCGGCGTGGAAAGGTCGACAAACTTGGTCAGCGACATTTCCCCCACGTGCGCCCGTCCGGAGGTGCGTTCGGTGTTACTGACGTCGTTGGTGACCTGCATTGCGACGTTATGGCTGTAGGACATGATCTCTATCTGATCTTTAAATCCATCAACCTGACTTTCGCCTTTGATATCGTCGAGCTTTAAAAAAATTGCATCCATGGTTTATCTCCTTAATGATCAAGCGGCTGCCGGTGGCGGCAGTTCGGCGACCAGACGGATAGAGGTGGTTAACTCTTCTAACTGGAAGTGCGGACGCAGGAATACAACCGCGCGATAGACCCCCGGCTTGCCAGGCACAGCACTTACGTCCACCCGCGCTTCGCGCAGCGGATAACGCGCTTTGATCTCCTGTGGGGCGCTGTCGGTGAGCAGGACATAATCGGCAATCCAGTTGTTGAGGTAGCTTTCGATCTCGTCACGGCTCATAAAGCTGCCAATCTTGTCGCGCATAATAACCTTCAGGTAGTGCGCAAAGCGCGAGGCGGCCAGGATGTACGGTAGCATCGCTGAAATGCGCGCGTTGGCGTTGGCTTCCGGCGTGTTGTAGATTTTTGCCTGATTAGTCGTTTGTCCACCAAAGAACGCGGCGGTGTTAGTATTCTTTTTATGGCACAGCGCGATAAACCCGAGATCGTTCAACTCTTTCTCACGGCGATCGGTGATGGCTATCTCCGTTGGACAGCGCAGACTGATATCGCCGGATGGCGTAGAGAAGGTATGCGCTGGAAGATCTTCCACCAGTCCACCGCCTTCAGCGCCACGAATCGCCGCGCACCAGCCATACAAGGCAAATGCCTCGGTAATGCGGTTAGCCAGCACCCATGCGGCGTTGCCCCACAGGTATTTACTCGCGTCCATGCCGTTAACATCTTCAACGAAGTTCACCCCTTCTACCGGCACCGTATCCGGTCCGTACGGCAGACGCTGCAACACATGCGGTAACACCAGCGAGACATAGCGGGAGTCATCGCTATCGCGGAAGGCTCGCCATTTAATCAATTCGGTGCTTTCGAAGATCTTCGCCAGATCGCGCGGGACGCCCAGCTCAGCGAACGATCCCATATCAAATAAGCGCGGACTGGCGGCAGCAATAAATGGCGCATGGGCCGCTGCCGCCACCTGGGAGATTTTCTCCAGCAGCGCCACGTCCTGCGGATGTCGACCAAACTCAAAATCGCCCACCAACACGCTGTAAGGGTTGCCGCCGAAAGTCCCGTATTCATCTTCATACAGTTTTTTGAACAACGTGCTCTGGTCAAACTCGACCGCTTTTTCCAGATCGTCCTGCAACTCCTTACGTGACACATTCAGCAGACGCAATTTCAGCCGGGTGCTGGTTTCGGTATTCATCACAAATTGATGCAGGCCACGCCAGGAGGCTTCCAGTTTCTGCATCTCCGGGTGATGTAATACTTCATTCAACTGGTCGCTGATGAGCGCGTCAATCTGCGCGATGCGGTGGTTGATCATCGCTACGGTATCGCTTTCAATCACCATCCCTTCATCAAGAATCTGCGTAGCCAGTTCTTCCAGCATGTCACGCGCGTAGGTCTGCTGTAGCTCATCGCGCGCCATCCGCCCTTCCTGAATAATGCGGTCCAGCACGCTCAGCGTAACGGTTTGCCCACCGGTTTCAGCTTGTTCCTGAACATTGTCCATTGTTCTTCCCCTTTTTAGTTACGCGTTGTCAGTCGGTTTTTCTTCAGCAATGGGTCTTAACGCCTGAAGCTCAGCGTTGTCATTGACTACCTGCTGCAACAACGTATCCAGATCGTCGTTACCATCCAGTTTGGTCAGCAGGTCGCGTAAGCGTTGACGGGCAAGAAAAAGACGTTGGAGGGGTTTAACCTGATTAATGATATTGAAAGGAGAAAAGTCGTCGAATTCGTTGAAGTGGAGTTCTACGTTCAGTTTACTGCCATCATTAGCCAGACGATTTTCAACCTGTATCGCCAGACGAGGCGAGGCAGAAGAGAGTACATCGTCGAAATTATCACGATCGATTTCAACAAAACGGCGCTCACGTAATTTGGTCGGTGGAGATGCTGGATGCCCGGATAGATCCGCTAAAATACCAACAACCAAAGGAAGTTCTTTTTTCTCAATCGCGCCACCAGTTTCCACGTCATAGGTTATTTGCACGCGCGGCGGCCTAATACGGTTGAGTTTATGCTGAATGCTCTCTGCCATATTTAATCCTTTTTATTGCAATAGTATCCCTGGTGCTATTTTTGCCGCACCATTATTCGAAAATAGATTTTTCTGAATAACTACATGCAATATAAAAAACACAACAAAAAATAAATATCAACTTAATTTTTCAGTTTTTACACCAGGATCGCCGCTTTGATAAAAATCAAAAGCAATTAAACAACCAATTAAAATCAATAAGATACAAATAAATAATCACTGAAATGATATTTTCAACAAAACTAATTCACCATGTGAATAAATCAAGTAAAACGTTTTTTATTTTATAATCCGCGCTGAATAATGATTTAAATCAAAAAACAAACCTCAACCATTAATTACCGTTCTTATAACAATATAAAAGGACTTTATATGAAAAGCGGCATATGCCATTCGGCCATATTAATATTATTCAGTACCTTAACGTTACTGAATAGCGGCTGTTCATTGTGGCAAAACCGTGTGGCATTTAATGATGTAATTATTGAAACAGTTCCGGATGCCAATGATAACGCACCGGTAGCAGTAGATATTGTCGCTATTACCGATAGCGCGCTGTTACCCACCGTCCAGTCACTCTCCGCGACACAGTGGTTTAATGCCAAATCACAATTATTGCGTGATAACCCTGACGGATTTCGCGTCTGGTCTCTGGAACTGGTGCCAGGTTCACGTTTTGTTGCGCAAGAAAATCCCCTGCAGGGCGTTACGACAGAAGCAACACTACTGTTTGCGCGTTATCGCAGTGAAGGCGATCACCGGCTCCGGCTGGATAAAGTCAGTTCACTGCATCTGCTACTGATGACGGATGAGGCAATTCTGGCGCCCTGAACAAGGAAGATACTATGAGCACGATTCCGGCAATGGTCTGCTGGTACGAAGGGATGGCGATGTTGCCGCAACATTTCCAGTTACAGGCGCTGCGCAATGAAATGCTTCCCGCCATGCTGGCGCGGTGCGCCAATCCCGGATTCTGGGGCGTTAACCACCTACATATCGACGAAGCCGCACTGTGTGCCGGTATGCTGCGTATCCTGCGTCTTGAGGCAATCATGCCCGACGGCACGCCGGTTGAGTACGATATCAGCCGCGACTCGCCGCTGGAGTTCGACTGCCAACATCTGCTCCCCGCCGCGCCGGACAGTGAACATATTCTCTGGCTGGCGCTGCCGCCGCTAAACCGCGCCGGACAGTGGCAGTTGATGAATGACCGCTATCGCTCAACGAACAGCGCCCCAATGCCGGATCTGAGCAGCGGAGAATTTCCTGAAAGTATTTCGCTGTGGCAGCCCGCACCACGCCTGGTTTGTCAGCATGAACGCGCCGATTTAATCTGTCTGCCGCTACTTCAGATAGTGTATACCGAAGCAGGATTTCGTCAGAGCGACTGGTTTCCGCCCTCGCCCAGCGTCAGTGAAGAGAGCTATCTTTCCCGCAACACGCGACAACTCTGCTTACAGGCAAGAGAAAAAATTCTGTTTTTAAGCCGGGAAATGCAGTTGGCGCAACAGAGCCAACGCACCCATGACTGGCTGTGGCTAACGTTGTCGTTACAAAGTATTCAAGGGGCTTTACCGCTGCTGGAAAGCCTGATTAACGGTGGGCGTCCACACCCTGAGGATCTTTACCGCGCGCTGTGTTTATTTCTCGGGCAGACGGCAATTCTGACCCAGGATAAAACCCTGCCCTTGCTGCCGACCTTCGATTATCAAAACATGCAGCCGGCATTCGCCTCCCTTTTCACCATGTTGAAAAATCAATTGGCGCATATTCATCGCCGCTATCAACGGATCAACTTCAGCAAACTGGATAACATGTTTTCGCTTCAGCTCCCCGCGAATATCCATGCCGGAGAACAGGTGGTGATTGGTCTGCTGATGCCTGCTGGCAGCACCTCCAGAGCAGAAAGCTGGTTACAAAAGAGCCTTATCGCCAGCCAACCGTTTTTGGCCGTTTTGCGTCGTCAGCGAATGCATGGGATGACACTCGCTCCGCTGTCCGCCGAACAGCACGGCGACTGGGAAGTCGACAGCAGTATCGCTCTGTTCACGTTAACGCTTACCACCCAGTGGTTTGAAAAAGAGACGCCGCTGGTCATTGCTCCGCTGCATGAAACCGATGACATGCCGCAGCGGATCATGCTTTACCGTCAGGAGGATCGCCATGACGCCTACGAATCCTGATATGCCTGCCTGCCGTCTGTTTGATGACGTCTTCTCTCGCTGGCTGGCGCAGTTTGAACGCTGGAAAAGCACCACGCTGCCGCCTGATGAATTGCACACTGAGGCTTTTGAGTACGCCAGTCAGGCGGTGGCAGAGTATAACCGACGTCTAATCCGTGAATTGGGTACCCCCTTTCAGCAGCAGATTGATGACGCGGTTTACGCCCTGGTCGCGCTGATTGATGAATCTGTACTCTATGGCGACTGGCCAGCCCTCTCACTCTGGCAGAGTTGCCCGCTGGAGTACCATTTGTGGCAGACCCATAGCGCCGGCGATCTGATCCCTCATAAGATCACCGCGTTACTCAATGAGCGCAGCCCCGGACAGCGCGATTTAGCCGCGCTTTATTTACGTTGCCTGACGCTGGGGTTCGGTTCCCGGCGTGACGATTTTGATCCACAGGCCCACCAGGAAACCTGTCAACTGCTATGGCATTTTGCTTTCCAGCATGACGCCAGGTTCAGCGATATTGCCCAGCGAATGGAATCTGCAGCACTGGGAACGCCATTACAGCTTCCGGCGCACCGTCGCCTGCCTGACAACTCACGTCTGCACCTGATTGCCCTCATCATACTGCTCGCTCTGCTGCTGTTAAGCCAACGATTGTGGCTAAGTATTGAAGATGCTATCGGCGTGAATACGTTGCCTGATTTCCCGGTGACCCAGTCCTGCCAGGGAGATTCCAGGTGATGCAACACTGGCTGACTCTGCTGATTATTGTGCTGGTGCTGCTGGCGATTACCCTCTGGTGCGTCTGGTGGCAGTGGGAATACCGCAACGATACGTTCATCCGTGCGCAAAAAGAGATCCAGCGCGCCTGCGGCGGTCAGGATCCTTACGACAGTATGCGCATACTGATGCTGGGCGACGAAGAGGATAACCGTCTGCTTTGTCGCAGTTGGTCACTCACCGACGGCCAGGAGTATTGGTTCGGGCAATGGTGGTTTAACCCTCAGTGTAGTGTTTTGTGCCTGCCGCAAACGTTGCAAACTGCCGCGAAAAAACGGCTTATTCGCCAGAATGACTGGCAAAAAATGCTCGCGGCATTGGTGAAAAGTCGTCCGCAGCGTCCACTGGACGCGCTGATTATCACCCTGTCGCTGGATGTGCTGCAGGGCGATGAGGCCGCTCGCGCCAGCCTACTGAACAACTGCCAACAGCTACAGCAAGTATGTGGGTTGAGTTTACCGGTCTACCTGCTGATAAGCGGTGTAGAAGCACTGGAAGGGGCTTCGTCTTTGTTAGCCATGTTGCCGGAGGAGGCTCGTCGCAGCCCCATCGGGAGTGCCATCCCGGTCGCCAGAGAGGCCATCTGGAAGCCACAGTGGATAGACAGCGCGCTGGACAATACCCGAAGCTCACTGCGCATGCTCATCACGGAACTCGGCGCGCTGCGGGGAAATACGCCAGAAGATCTGTTTCGTCTGCCGGAAAACCTCCTGCCGCTAGCCGCCCCGCTGCATGATTATTTCGATTCTCTGTTTAACAGCAACGCCCGCGATGAACCTCCACTATTGCGTGGGATCTGGTTTGTCGCCCGTACGCTGACCTATGATAAACCACGGATGCAGTTTTGCCAGACGCTACTGAGCGGCAAAATTGCCGCCGAGCGTGGTCTGGCGCTCCCGGTCCGCCGCCTGCTGCGCCTGAATCTGCGCCGCCATTTCATTACCCTCGCCTGTTATAGCTGTCTTTGTGTTATCTGGCTGGCGGCAATGATCTGGAGCTGGCAATACCAACATACCAACGCCGTTTTACTACACGATCGTCTGCAAGTGCTGGCCACACAAACCCTGCGCGCCAATAACGCAGGCGAACGATCCACCGCACTGTACTGGCGAGTGCTTAACGGTATTCCGCAGTGGCAGTTTCGATCTGTTGTCTGGCCCGGTTCCTTGTTCAGCCATACCGACACAAAATTACGGGACACCTTTAATAACGCCACGTTAGCCAGCCTGTTATTACCTGCGACCAACAGCATCTGTCTGCAAAGTCAAAGTGAGAAGATGTCAGAGCAGGAGGAGCTACTGCCCGAGGAGCGTTACCGCCAGATTCAGCACCTGCTTAGCCAGGCAAAGCAAATGGAGTCGCGTTATTTACCATTACTGCAATTAATGCAGGTGAAGCAACCCACTATACAGACGCTGGCAAACGTCAGCGCCAGCATCTGGGGCGTGACCGTAGATACAGAATCGCTACCGTCGCAGGATCGTCTGAATGGGATGATTGCCACCCTCAACCTTTCACGCCTCAAGTTGCCTGACGCCAGTGAATTAACGCAGCGAAACAGCGAGTATTTTTCTCGCGAAACGATGCGCTGGCTGGAGCAGAATTATGGCAACACCAGTCTGGATAACAACGAAGAGCAGCTCGAACAGTTACTGACGTTATTCAGCAATGACTCACGGGTTACTCCGCTATTTGTGCGTTCCTTAATCCGTCAGGTCAGCCGTTTACAGGCCACGCTAACTACGATTAATAATCTTAGCCGCGATGCGACTCACTCACCTATTCGGCTGCCGTTGGATGAGCTCCTCACCCAGGCACGCACGCTCAGACTGATCGACAATGATGTGATTCAAGACGTTTTACGTCATGAAGCCTTATTGCGCCAACGCTTTCTGGCACAGGTCGATGGTTCCCGTCTGCATTTCTCCTCACTAACCGAGCAGTCGCCGGAAGGCGAGTTCAGCGTGTCACCGGATGTTGTCGCGCTGCAAAAAAGCCTGCGCGATCTGCTCAATCAACCGTTTTGGCAGCGTGGGGCGAGCCTGCCGACCGACAGAACAGCAGGTTATCCCGGGAATCTACAACTCCAGCAGGCACTGGCGCTATTTGGCGGATATGAGCGTTTTATACAACAACTTCCGGACAGTATCTGGCGTCCCAAACTCACTATGCTGGCCCGGCAAGCAGTTGAAAACGCCATGCTTCAGGCACTGTACACGGGGGCTGCCGAGTCACCTGACCATAGCAATCTCAGTACGGCTAGCGCGGATCAACTCATTGACGCGTTCAACCAGCTTAATCGTCCTCAGTTTGCCATCGCATTACGTCAGCAGGCCGCAGCCCAGGTGATTGCCCGCGTGCGCCAGGACGGCGGCGCGTTACTGCCGGCGATCGCCCCTCCCGCCGTGAATTACGCCACGGCAGAGCAGGCGCAGATCAGCGGGCAGAAGATTGCCGGTTGGGCCAACGCGCAAGCCGCGCAAATCTCCGGCGCATTGACCCGCTATCAGCAGGATATCGACTGGCTCGACAAACAGCGTCCATGGCTTACCACGACGGAAAACCAGCTTATCGTCCGCTGGAGCAGTTCACTGGCCACAATGCAGCGGCTGCAACAACAGGATCCTGGCAGCCCGCCGATACAAATGACCACGCTTGCCGCCGCGCTGCCCACGCTTTCCGCTCAGAATTGTCAGAGCGAGCTGGCGCAGTTCACCACTTCCGGCGGTAACGATTTTTACAGCCAATCGCTGAACGCGCTGGTAAACGCATCGCAGCAAACATGCCAGCAGCTACGCCAGCAGGCGAGCATAGGCGCGGTGGGGCAAATCTTCACACTGTACAACGTCTGGCTGGCGGGGCATTTCCCCTTTACCGCCGCGCCACAGGCACCGGATGCCGATGTCGATCGGGTTCGCGAACTCACGACTTTACTCGCGCAGCTCCCTCCAGAAACGCTCTCTGCGCAGCCGCCATTGATTCAACAACTGGCGGCGGCGCAGCCATTACTTTCCGCGCTGGTCAGTCCGGAAGGGGTTACGTTACGCGTTATCTGGCGCACCTCTCGTCACCGCGAGGTCGGCGCTGACCAAATTGCCGACTGGCGGCTTACCGGCAATCAACAGGCAATAAGCTACCCCGGCGGCACGACGGATCTGCACTGGCGTAGCGGAGACAGCCTGAACTTTAGTCTACGCTGGGCAACTAACTCCGCCTGGCGACCAATGCCAGGTCTGTCACAGACAGGTGTAACGGTAAGCGGTGATACTGGTCGCTGGCGTTGGCAGGGGGCATGGTCACTGCTGAGGATGATCAAACAACAGCGCGTCGGCGGCGCGCTGGCGCAACCGCTGCCATTGCGCTTTTCGCTTCCTGTGGGAGATGGTCAGCAACAGTTACAAACCACCGTCTTTTGGCAGATCGCGCTGTTGGATGCACAGGGCAAAGCGCCGCTACCGTGGGTACCGCTTACCGAACAGGGATTATCACAAGGAAAATGATGGAACATATTCAGGCATTACTGACGCCTATTCAGGCGGATAAACCGTGCGGAGACGCGATCCGCTATTCACCGGAGTTCGACCGACTGGTCGCCGCTCGCCAGCAGGATGACGAAACGCTGCCCACGGGCGTCTGGCAAAGCACGCCGCGACGCGCTGACTGGGACGCCGTCGCACAGATCGCCACGTCGCTGACAAAAACGCTCAGCAAGGATCTGGTGATTATGAGCTGGCTGGGTGAGGCATGGATTCGGTCACAAGGCTTAACGTCTTTGCCCGATGCTCTGGCATTGGCCACGCTGGCGCTGGAGCGTTATCCAGAGGAATTGCACCCAAAAATCAAAGAGGGCGACTATGATTATCGCGCCGCCCCACTTTGCTGGATGGCGCAGCATTACGCCGTTCTGGTCGCCGAAGCTCCGCTATTTATAGCGAATGGAGAGCATATCTCCTTATCACAGTGGCAGCAGGGAAAATTATCAGACGTTCCCCTACCTGGGGCGGAAGAGTCGATCGTTACGGCGCTAACAGCAAGTCTTGAATGGCTTACGCGGCTTAATACCGTTTGTCAGGGCTGGCCCGCAGCATCCGCACCGTCTTTCAATCCGCTGGAACAAAAAATTAAAACCTGCCTGCAAGCATTGGGGGCTAACTTGCCAGCCCCCTCACAGCCTGTCGTACAAGAAGCGGCACCAGTGCCCGGTAATCCCGTTGCATTTGCCCACCGCGGGGAAGCGTATCGGATGATTAAAGAGGTCGCGGATTACCTGGCGCGTACTGAACCACACAGCCCGGTGCCTTATCTGCTCTATCGCGCCTTTGCCTGGGGGAATACGCCGCTACCTGAATTGCTCAATGAACTGATTAGCGGCGATGAGTCCGCTCGCCGACTGTGGAAACAATTGGGGGTACTGCCATGAGTTGTCCTGCCGTATGTACTGGCGCGATGCTGCAATGCTCGTTTGGTATAGCGCCAGCTACGCTGAACGTGTTGCCCACCAGCCGAACCATCGTCAACAACCTGCCGATGGCGAATATTATGGATAACAAACCGTTTGTAAACATTCTGCCGTTCGGGATGTGCAACAGCATCGCTAACCCGACCGTTGCAGCCGCAACCGCGGCGGCGCTCGGCGTGCTGACGCCAATGCCGTGTATCCCCGCCACACCGGCCCCCTGGGCGCCGGGCTCACCCACGGTATTAGTGGGAAATATGCCCGCACTCACCGCCCAGTCAAAGCTGATCTGCATGTGGGGCGGCGTGATCCAGATTAGCTTCCCCGGCCAGGTAATGACCGTTGTGCCGTGATGTGATGCCCTTGAAATTAAGGGGGGAACGATTGCAGGAGACGACGCTGCAGGATAATCGCAGCGTCTTTAAAAGCGACTCACGCACTCCATGGCGACCGTTTTGAACTCGGTGAAATTCCGGCACGCGCAGAGTCGCGTCATGGCCCGCTCGCGCAGGAAAGTGACGAAAATATCGTAGATAGCCATTGCTTCTTCATACTCGCTTTTACTGATGGCGAGCAGGAAGATCACGTGCGCCGTTTCATCGCCCCAGGCAATACCCTGCGGGGCGAGAATGGTGTAGACCACCGTTTTCTTTGCCAACAGACCGAGGGAGTGCGGCAGGGCGATGCCGTCACCCAGCATAGTGCTGACGATGGCCTCACGCTCGACAACCGAATCAAGAAACTCCGCATCAACAAAGCCTTCATCCTGCAACTGACGGCATAGTGTATTGAACAACGTTTGTTGATCCATTGGGCCATCGATAACGCGGAAATGGGCGGCATCGAAAAATTTGTTCAGCATCCACGGACGGGTTCTGTCGACCAGCACCAGTTTGCCAATCTGCTCCAGTTGATAATCGGTAGGGAACGGCGCAATCATCACCACAGGCTTATCTTTTTCTCCGAGCCGCGCGGTCGAAATCACGAAGTCTTCGCTGATGCTTTCCCGCTGTTCGTAGTCGCGTAGCGTCACGGTATCGACGATTTCTATCTGCGGATACTTACGCGCCAACACCGCTTCAATCATCCGTGCCATCGCATTTCCGGCATCGCATACCAGCAGAACTTTCGGTTGCCTTTGATAACCAATGTTGTAACTACGTTCCAGCCCAACGCCGATATGCAGGACAAGGAAACCAATCTCATTTTCACTGATGGTGTACGGCGTATATTTGCCCCATCCCGAGACGGCGGCCAGCGTCATATCCCATGCCATCGGATAGTGTTGTTTAATATTTTCCAGTAGCGGATTGGGGATCATTATCTGGTAACGCACCCGGGTGATCATCGTTTTAATATGCGTCAGCAGGTCGGCATGTAACTGCTTGTCATTCAACAGGTTGTAGTTGTACTGGCTGTTGATAAACCGCAGGATGTAATTGACCAGCGCTTCATCATCATCCGCATTGATGGCACTGGGAGCGATCTCCTGAACCTGGCGAGCAGCAATATGCACCTGCAGCCAGTTCTCTTCAGAAATGGAGAGCGGTTTATCCGCCAACCGATGCAATACCGCCGCGATTTCCCGCGTGGCCAGGCATACAGATTGCTCGGCTTCTTCTGCGGCAAATTCCGGTAGCGGATACCCTTCGCTAATCCGCCGTACCGCCACCGCGCAGTACAAGCGCAAAAACAGCTCGCCCTCATCGGTCAGGCGGATATGAAAACGGGCGAAAATGTCCTGCAAAACGGGTTGCAGCCGCTCAGGAAGCCCGGCATTCAATGCTTCTTCCGTCACCAATGGGTGCTGCGGATCCTGCTGTGCCAGCATCCACAGCAGATCGGTCAAACAGGCGCGGATCGCCATCTCGCTGCCGAACAGCTTCATGCCGTGTCGCGGGCGCGTTTCCAGCGTCAGATGATAACGTTGCAGATGCTCGCGCACCTCTGCCATATCGTTTTGCAGCGTCGCGCGACTGATAAACCATTCATCAGCCAAATCTTCCAGCTTCAGCGAAAAGGCCGAAGTCAGAAAGCGAACCACCAGCCAGTGAACCCGTTCCAGGCTGGTGCGTGGGATACGCAGCAACGAGTCGGGCTGCTGCGTCTGCAGGGTATGAAAACTTGCCGGATCGTCAATTTTGAGCTGATAACCGTTACCCCGGCTGAGGACAAACTGCGCGCCATACTGGGAGAGCAGCGCGTTTAGCGCGGTGATGTCCGCCCGTACGGTGCGTGTGGAAACCGACAACCGCTGCGCCAGCTCGTCCTGTGGAAGCGCTTCGTTTTGCAACATGCCAAATAGCTGCGCTAAACGTTGGTTGGGGAATCGCACGTCAGTTTCCTCATCTGTCAATTAGCCTACGCAGGCCCGGGTCATCGCCATCAGTTGGCGTACGTCGTCCGGACGGGTGTTACCACTCACCTTATCAATAATCGAACTATAGATGTGAGGAATGATTTTGCTCACGCCGGCATCGAGGGCGATCTGCAGGATTTCACTGAAATTATCCAGATCGATCCCGCCCGTTGGCTCCAGCCAGAAGTCATGACGCGCGCAGGCCTGGGCGACCGCGATGTACTCGTCACGGCATTGCAGGCCGCCCATTGGAAAGTATTTAATTGAGCTACCGCCCATATCTTTGAGCAGCGCAATGGCGGTTTCTACCGGCACAATGCCGTCCGGCGCTTTGCTGCTTAGCGGACCGGTGGATATCTTTACCAGTCCCGGCGTACCGGTTGGTGAAACCAGACCGTTGACCACCGTGTCCTGCTGGCCCAGCAGCGCACGACTGGTCGCTACGCCGGTAAAGACCTGATTAACATGCTGTGGCTGCACCTGACGGGAAATTTCACTGACCATCGCCGACTGGTTAGGATCGCCCGCCCCCAGCCCCACGGAGAGCGCATTGTCGATCAGCGCCGCGTATTCACGCATATCCGTTACCGCGCTTGCGACATCCGGGTAATTTTTTGACAGTACGCCAACCAGCACATGCCCTTCCGCCGCCGCGTAAATCTCCCGGGCGTTTTCTTTGGAGCCTGCCAGTACGTTCAGGCAGACGCGGTCGCGATAAAAATTAGGGATCAGTTTCATGCTTTTTTCTCCTGCGAAATCACTTCACCAATTCGACGGGCCACAATCTCCAGTTGCGCGCGATCAACGCTGCGTACATCGGCTTCGATAATGCCTTCGTTGGCTTTGTAACCGCGGAAGTAAATCGCGTACTCCCCTTGCTTCAGCGCGTCGACCAGTTCGCCAGTGGCGATCCCGGTTACCGCTTCGTCAAATTTAATTTCCGTGCGTGCGATATCGCGCCCTGCGCTGTCCCACACCACGCGGGCGCTCACGCCGTGAAGCTGATTCAAGTTATTAATAAACGGCGTCATTTTCTCGACCATTTCCGCACCGCTCTCTTTCTGCGCGTTGAGGTACAGTTCAATAGCGCAGGTCAGGCCAAGTATTCCCTCTTTACCCACCTTCATTGCCCGGCCAATACCCGCCGTTTGACGTTTTACCCACTCAACGTATTGAGTTTTACCGATCACCAGACCGCTGGTTGGCCCCTCAATCGCCTTCGCGCCGCTGTAGATAACGAGATCTGCGCCCACGCGGTAGTAGCACTGCAAATCTTCTTCCGCCGCCGCGTCCACAATCAGCGGTAGATTATGCGTGCGCGCCACCACCGCAGCCTGCTCCACGCTGAGCATACTTTTCTGTACGCAGTGGTGAGATTTGATATACAGAATGGCCGCGGTGCGCGGTGTGATGGCCGCAGCCAGTTGCGCCGCGGAACATTCGTTGGCATAACCGGCTTCTACGACCTTGCCGCCGCCAAGCGCTACCATGGTGCCCACCGGCGCGCCAAAGTTGACGTTGTGGCCTCTGGGCAACACGATTTCGTTGTTGTCGATGGGCATGACGTGCAGGTTCTCCAGCAACCAGTCGCTGTCTTTAACCAGCACAGCCGCGACCGACTGGGCGATCCCGGCCGAAGCGCAGGAGACAACGGTTGCCCCTTCCACTTCCAGCAATTTCGCGATGTAGTCACCGGTTTTATTCACCAGGTCTTTCATCTCAAAGTATTGGTTCATCCCCGCCATCGCGGCCTCAACCACTTCGGGTCGCGGCGTAGAGACACCGAGCGCCGTCATGCGGCCTGATGTGTTAATCACCTGTTTTAATTTGTATTTCTCAAAAATCGAAGGCATGTTCCGCGCTCCCTTGTTCGGTCATATAGCCCTTACCCGCACGTATTGCGGCAAGCGGCACCAGCAGTTGTTCAGCCTGCAGGCTGTCGTTTTCTGCATCTACCAGCACGGTTGGCTGGCGCTTAAGCGTAAAGAGGGTTAAATCGGCATCCAGACCGACCTGCAGTCGCCCCTTCTGTTTCAGGCGCAGACCATCGGCAGCATGGGCGGTAACGCATTCAATGACCTGCGGAAGCGACATGCCAATGGCGAGGAATTTCGACATTACATTCGCCAGGGAATGCACCGGGCCGCTGATACGGTTGCGACAGTAAATATCGGAGCTGATGGTGTGCGGCAAAATACCCAGGCCGATAGCGCGTTTTGCCACCGCAAAGCTCAGGCTGGCGGTGCCATGCCCAACATCCAGACGCACGCCGCGTGAAATCGCCCGCGTCACTGACGCCCGCAACTCACCTTGCGGCGTCAGAATGCGGTTCGGCTTACCGTTATAGCAGTGGGTAATAATGTCGCCCGCGGTGAGGCGTTCGGCGATCTCATCCAGATCTGGCGGGTTGTTGCCGATGTGTACCATCAGCGGCAGGTCGCCGTTTTGCGCCTGCATCGCTTTGGCGCGATCCAGCGGCGTGATGCCGTTAACCCCTACCACGCTGCTGCTCATGCGCGCCTTCAGGCCGACGATAAAGTCCGGGTGACGTTTCACCGCCAGCCGCACCGCATCGGCGTCAATATTGGCCATGTCAGCCAGCTCGTTTTGGGCAATAAGCCCAACGCGTGAAACATTCAGCAGCGCATAAACCTCAGTGGCCGCGTCACGGGTCAGCGTGTAAAAATCGTCAATATCATCAGCGCCAGTGCTCCCGGCATCCACTACGGTGGTTACGCCAGTGGCAATACCCACGCTGTCCGGTTCGTCGTGGTAAATCGGCGATTTCGGGTAGCAGTGAACGTGAGAATCAATCCAACCCGCGCTAACGTAACATTCGCCGCGCAGGTCAATGGTTTTCAGCGCCGGACCATCAACGTCACCCAACGCCGCGATTTTGCCATCCTGAAGGGCAATATTAGTCAGCGTGTCATCGACCAGACGCGCATGGCGCAGGAGTAAATCAAACATCGTTCTCTCCTTTGCCGGATGGTGGCGTAACCGCCTTATCCGGCCTACAAATCAACAGTTAGCTAATCGCAATCGGGAAGATGGAACCGAGGATCATCGCGCCGAGAATCGCCCCGCCGGTGATCGGTTTTTGCCAGATATAAAACAGCAGCGCACCCAGCAGCGAACCCACGCCAATCGGAATAGAGGCCGTCATCGCACTGAGGATAATCAAGGGACCGAGGAAGCGGCCAGAAGCGTTACCGGCCCCCATCATCACGTCCGCTCCGTAGGTTGAGTCGCTCTGATTGATGGTGAACTTACGCGCCAGAATGATGATGTAGCCAATCGCCAGACCAATCACCAGACCGGTGACCAGCGAGGCAGCGAAGTTGGCGACCGGGAAGATAATTCCCGCGCCCAACAGCAGCGCCGGAACGCCTAACCCGACCCCGGTCTGGATCGCCCCGCCGATATCCAGAATCCCCACCAGCGAACCTTCAATGATGCGGGCAAACAGGAAGCTGGCGCCAAATGCCGCTACCGCCCCGTAGGAGCCAGTGTCCATTCCCGCTTTCAACATCGCCACGAACGCCACTTCGTTGAATGCGCCGATACCGTACAGGTAGTACATGTGCGTTCCGGCAAACACGCCGGATGAGAGCAGGCCAACAAAGATCGGGAATGACCAGTCAGCGAACCAAAAACCTTTATTCTGTTCCATGATGGCCTCCGTTATTTACCGCTGAGCGAGTTATGGATAAGTTCCAACCAGTCAGGCACGGTCAGATGGAAGGATTCGATCATCTTCATGTCGAAGCCGCGGAAGAAGCCGCTCAGGACGAACAGCGCGACGATAGCCACCATCATCACTTTCGTCACGTGGTTCCAGCCGCTCTCTTCAACACCTTTGCCGATCAAAATGCCCAGAACCAGACCCGGGACGGCGTTACCCATAATTAACTGCGCCGCGCCGCCAAAAACGGTAGCCCAGAAGCCGGATTTCTTGCCGGCATCAATCGCCGCCAGCCAGAAGATCACTGGCATCACGGTGTTGACCAGCAGGTTTGCCGCGGGCACCAGCACCTTAACGGCAGTAACCTGTAGCGCTTCCGGTACGGATGACGCGGTGAGGTTCAGGAAGGTCACGACAATCATGCCGATAACACCGCAGGCGATCGCCATGCGCTTAGGATCGTGCAGCGTTTCACCAACGTTGCGATTTTTGATCATCAGCGCGGCGGCACCCCAGTTGGGGATGATGCGATGGTCGACGTCCTGCGTGAACGCCCCTGCGGCAACGGAAGAAGCCCAGGCGTTAAAGAAAAAGCCCAGACCGAATGAGAAGTGAGAAGCCGGATCCCCTTCACAGGAATTCAGTTCTCCCAGAGTACGAAACGCGCCCATCCCTTGAGTGGTCGGCGCATGAAACATGCGTGCAGCCCCAGCGCCGACACCGACGCCAACCAGGCCGCCGATGATGAGCGATTTTATTAATATTATCAGGAACATAATTATGCCTTTTAATAAAAGATCAGCGTTGCGTAACGAAATCCACCTTGTCGAGATTGATGGCAGTCACGTTGACGGTCACGTCCAGCTCCACGCTGAAGGTGCGTCTTTCCCGGCGCAGGAAGAGGAACAAAAACGCCTCTTTGCGCACCGTTTCACGCGCTTGAACAACCTGCACATCCTGTGGCTCAATACGCAGTAAGATATGCGGGGACGCTTTCATCACCGCAGCCTGAACGTGGTTCAGGGCGTCGGCAAAGGCGCGCGCTTTAGCCTCCCCCTTACCCGTGACTCTCACCGTGGTGGTGAATTGCTCTTTCATGCTTAAGCGCCGTATTTCTTTTGCCACGCCTGTACCAGGCGCTCGCCGAGTTCTTCTTTGTCCATAAAACCGAACCCCAACACGTTGCAGCCTTCGTTGATGGCGGTTACCCCTTCATCGACCGAGCGCATGCCATATTTCGCCTTGTAGCCATATTTGGTTTGCGCGGTAATCGCGCCCGCCCCGCCGCTGCCGCAAAACGAGATCCCAAAGGTGGCGTTTTCCGCTTTCATCACATCGCCCAGCTTCATATCTGCCGCGACACCCGGCACCACGACCGCGCGGCCACCCGCTTTCTCAACGCCTGCCGCCACTTTCTGGCCTTTACCCAGGCGATCGCCAATCACTACGGTAATTTGATCCATCTTTTGCTCCTTAAAGGTTGTCTTTCGCGACTTCGAAGTGCACCGACAGCAGCCAGGCCTCTTCCTCAGGAAGATTGCCAAACTCAGCGACCACGTCGCGGGCAAGCGCCATTGATTCGGCAGATATTTCATCAAACAAGCTGGCATCGACTTCTGGTAAGGGTTCACCCGTTACCGAGCGGTGCGCCATGGCGCGAACATGCGATGTCAGCATCTGTTCCTGTACGGCGTTGGGAATAATGTGGCGTTCACGCAGCAAGGCATACACCTGCGCCAGCATGCGGTCGGCCAGTTCAACCGATTCCCCCATGTCATTCATTACAGCTCCGTTATTCACTCGTCTTACCCCACTAATGGCTCTGAGGGTAAATTAGCGGTGGGGGTTAAAAGTTTGTAGCGAGTTGTTTTCCACTTCGAAGTGGAAAGAGGCGCAGCGATAGTGATCTATGCCGCAGAAAAGGCGATATTTGCGCTTTAGTGGCGGGAAACTGTGACGGGCATCGCAAGAGATGAGCAGAAAAAACCAGTTCGGCGAATGATTTCTCTAACTCTAAAGTTGAAAAAATGTGACGGGGATAGCCTTTGGCGTCTTATCCGGCCTACGATTTGCAGGCCGGATAGAGCAAATTAACGGAACTTCTTGTGGTTTTCGTTGCGTGTTTTTTTCAGGTCTTCCGCAACGGCTTTCGCCTCTTTGACTTTACCTTCGTTCGCCAGCTTCAATGCGCCGTCGATCTGACCGATCAGCGTGTCAAAGCCGTGGCGGAAATCCTTCATCTCCGGGCTGTCCGGGGATTTGTTTTCCAGCTTCGGCGGCGTTCCCTTTTGCGCGTCCAGCGCGGCTGCACGCATTTTGGTTAACGCGTCTTTCAGCTCAGTCGCATTATCCGTTTTTTCGACGATTTTCAGGTTGTCGTTGAGGATCCCCATATCGTCTTCAAGATCGGCTGCAAACGCAGAAGAACCAAGAATCAGCGTTGAAGCTGCGACGATCGCTAACAGGTGTTTACGCATTGCTCACTTCCTTTTTTATTATTCAAAAATAAACAAACGCCAGATGCCCTCAATAATTCACGCCACAGCTTGAAGTATGACGGGTATTATTGCCCGGCGATCTTCATCTCCGGCAACAGGACTGAACCACACTGAATATTACTGCGCGTTTCAATATCGTTGCCGACGGTGACGATATTACGCCACATCTCTTTTAAGTTACCGGCGATGGTAATTTCACTCACCGGATACTGAATTTCGCCGTTTTCGACCCAGAAGCCCGCCGCACCGCGCGAGTAATCGCCGGTAATGCCGCTTACGCCCTGCCCCATCAGCTCAGTCACCACCAGGCCCGTGCCCATCTCTTTGAGCATCTGCTCGAAGCTTAGACCTTGTCCGGGAATACGCCAGTTGTGAATACCGCCCGCATGACCGGTGCTCTTCAGCCCCAGCTTACGGGCAGAGTAGTTGGTCAGCAGCCACTGGGTCAAAATGCCCTCTTTAATAATGTCACGACGCTCTGTGCGTACGCCTTCGCTGTCAAATGGCGAGGAGGCCAGCCCTTTCAGCAGATGGGGATGCTCTTCAATGGTCAACCATTCCGGCAGAATTTGTTTGCCCAGCGAGTCCAGCAGGAAGGTGGATTTGCGATATACAGAGCCACCAGCAATCGCGCCGACCAGGTGTCCGAACAGTCCGGTCGCCACTTCATTGGCGAAAATAACCGGCGCTTTCATGGTGGAAAGCTTACGCGGAGACAGGCGCGATAAGGTACGGCGCGCACAGTCTGCCCCTACCCATTCCGGCGTTTGCAGATCGCCCATCGCCCGGCCAATGGTGTAAGCGTAATCACGCTCCATATCGCCATTTTCTTCCGCGATCACGCAGTTGGAAAGGGAATGACGCGTGGAGCAGTAGCCCTGCAGCATGCCGTGGCTGTTACCAAACACTTTGATGCCATAGTGGCTGTTAAAGCTGCCGCCTTCGGTATTGGTGATACGCTTATCAGCCTGCAGCGCTGCCTGTTCAGCACGAGCAGCCAGTTCGATGGCTTCGTCAGGGGAAACGTCCGCGGGGTGGAACAGGTCCAAATCGGGCGCATCAAAGGCCAGCAGTTCTTTATCTGCCACGCCCGCGCATGGGTCCGGCGAGGTGTAACGTGCAATGTCCAGCGCGGCCTGCACGGTACGGGCAATCGCCTGCGGGCTTAAATCGGTGGAGGATGCGCTGCCCTTACGGTTCTGGTGATAAACCGTAATCCCCAGCGCGCCATCGCTATTGAATTCTACGTTCTCCACTTCACCATAACGGGTGCTGACGCTAATACCCGTGGTCTTGCTAACAGCGACTTCCGCGCCATCCGACTTACCTGACGCTAATTCCAGAGCCGTCGAGACCGCTTCTTCCAGAATCTTACGCTGCGCTTCAACTTGTGAGATTACTTTCATCGCAAATGCCATAATGTAGAGAGAGTTTCTCTGAAGTCTAACAGAGAACCGTTTTTCAGTGCGCATCTTAACTGGTAACATTAGCCTCTTTTTTTAAGGAGCCTGACATGACTAAGCAGCCCGAAGACTGGCTCGACGACGTTCCCGGTGATGACATCGAAGACGAAGACGATGAAATTATCTGGGTCAGTAAAAGTGAAATAAAACGTGACGCCGAGGAGTTAAAACGCCTGGGTGTGGAACTGGTAGAACTGGGGAAAAACGCGCTGGATAAAATCCCGCTCGACGCGGATTTACGTGCCGCCATTGAGCTGGCCCAGCGCATTAAGATGGAAGGTCGCCGCCGCCAGCTGCAGCTGATTGGCAAAATGTTGCGCCAGCGCGATGTTGATCCTATCCGTCAGGCGCTGGACAAGCTGAAAAACCGTCACAACCAGCAGGTTGTTGTCTTCCATAAGCTGGAGCAACTGCGTGACCGTATGGTTGATGGCAGCGATGAAGCCATCGAAGAAGTGATGAACCTGTGGCCTGACGCCGACCGTCAGCAACTGCGTTCTCTGGTGCGTAATGCCAGGAAAGAAAAAGCGGGCAACAAGCCGCCGAAATCAGCGCGTCAGATTTTCCAGTACCTGCGTGAACTGGCAGAAAACGAGGCGTAACCTCTTCGTCTGCCGAAAGTGCCGGATGGCGGTGCAAATACCTTATCCGGCCTACAACGCATCGTAGGCCCGGTAAGCGTAGCGCCACCGGGCATTTTTTACTCTTCTTCTGCCTGAGCTTTCTTCGCCAGGCTATCCAGCAGTTTCTGATGGATGCCGCCAAACCCGCCGTTGCTCATCACCAGGATGTGATCGCCAGGCTGTGCGGTTTTCACCACCATATCTGCCAGCGCATCGACATCGCCGCTCCAGTGCGCAGGCTGTACGCAGGCCTCAGCGACTTCCGCCACTTGCCACGGAATATGCGGCGGTTGCAGCAGGAACACTTCATCCGCGCGTCCTAACGACGGCGCCAGATCGTCTTTGCTCAGGCCCATTTTCATGGTGTTCGACCGAGGTTCCAGTACCGCGATAATGCGCGCGGTGCCGCCCACTTTACCGCGCAGTGCGGCAAGCGTTGCCAGAATCGCCGTCGGGTGGTGAGCAAAATCGTCATACACCGTCACGCCGTTTGCTTCGCCGCGCAGTTCAAGACGACGACGGGCGTTGATGAACGAGCCCAGCGCATTCGCCGCGTCGGCAGGCGCTACGCCAACATGACGGGCAGCCGCAATCGCCATCAGACCGTTGTGCATGTTATGTTCGCCGACCAGGCCCCACTTCACCTCGCCCACTTTTTCACCGTCCAGCCACACTTCCCAAACGGATGCATCGGTGGTCAGCTTTTTCGCCTGCCAGTGACCCTGTTCACCCACCAGCTCTTGTTCGCTCCAGCAGCCCATCGCCATCGTCTGTTTCAGATTGATGTCGTTTTCCGGGTAGATGATGCGTCCCTGGCCCGGCACGATACGTACCAGGTGATGGAACTGTTTCTGAATAGCTTTCAGATCGTCAAAGATGTCCGCGTGATCGAACTCAAGGTTATTGAGGATCAGCGTACGCGGGCAGTAATGCACAAATTTAGAACGCTTATCGAAGAAGGCGCAGTCGTACTCATCCGCCTCAATCACGAAGAAGTCGCTTTCGCCCAGACGCGCAGAAACCTCAAAGTTGCCCGGTACGCCGCCGATCACAAAGCCAGGCTTATAGCCGCAGGCTTCAAGGATCCAGGTCGCCATTCCGGCAGTAGTGGTTTTACCGTGCGTCCCCGCAACCGCCAGTACCCAGCGATCGCGCAGCACAAAGTCATGTAGCCATTGCGGGCCGGACATGTATGGAATGTTCTTCTCAAGCACCGCTTCCACGCAGGGATTACCACGGGTCATGGCGTTGCCGATGATCACCAGGTCCGGCTGCGGGTCGAGCTGGCTGGCATCGTAACCCTGAATTAAATCAATGCCTTGCTTCTCAAGTAAGGTACTCATCGGCGGATACACATTGGCGTCCGAACCGGTTACTTCATGACCAAGCGAGCGCGCCAGCATCGCCAGACCGCCCATGAAAGTGCCACAAATTCCCAAAATATGAATGCGCATACGTCACTATCCTTTTTTAATCTGGGGGCCATTTTACGCACATGTCCGGCAAGTGAGAAACGCATTTCAGGATATTCCGTAGTTTGCTGGCGCGATTCACCTAAGCGCAACAATGGAAATATTTGTTAATATTGTTGCGGTCGCTTTACTCCACATAAATTGCAGGG
The DNA here is from genome assembly GCF_005280955.1 of Citrobacter sp. wls717. Lineage (NCBI taxonomy): Bacteria > Pseudomonadati > Pseudomonadota > Gammaproteobacteria > Enterobacterales > Enterobacteriaceae > Citrobacter > Citrobacter sp. wls717. The sequence goes on along the minus strand of NZ_SZWW01000006.1, from coordinate 63,029 downwards.
AAAGTGTTATGAAAACGTTAGGTGAATTTATTGTCGAAAAGCAGCACGAGTTTTCTCATGCTACCGGTGAACTCACTGCTTTGTTGTCGGCAATAAAGCTGGGCGCCAAGATCATCCACCGCGATATCAACAAGGCCGGTCTGGTCGATATCCTGGGTGCCAGCGGTGCTGAGAACGTGCAGGGAGAGGTTCAGCAGAAACTCGATCTGTTCGCGAACGAAAAACTGAAAGCTGCACTTAAGGCGCGCGACATTGTGGCGGGCATTGCCTCGGAAGAAGAAGATGAAATCGTCGTCTTCGAAGGCTGCGAACACGCAAAATATGTTGTGCTAATGGATCCGCTGGATGGCTCATCCAACATCGATGTTAACGTCTCTGTCGGTACGATTTTCTCTATTTACCGCCGCGTAACCCCAGTCGGCACACCGGTTACGGAAGAGGATTTCCTGCAGCCGGGCAACAAGCAGGTTGCTGCGGGCTACGTGGTTTATGGTTCTTCCACCATGCTGGTATATACCACCGGCTGTGGCGTACACGCCTTTACCTACGATCCTTCTCTGGGCGTATTCTGCCTCAGCCAGGAACGTATGCGCTTCCCGGTAAAAGGCAGCACGTACTCCATTAACGAAGGCAACTACATCAAATTCCCGAATGGCGTGAAGAAGTACATTAAATTCTGTCAGGAAGAAGATAAGTCAACCCAGCGCCCGTACACCTCGCGCTACATTGGCTCTCTGGTTGCGGATTTCCATCGCAATCTGCTGAAGGGCGGGATCTACCTGTACCCAAGCACCGCCAGCCACCCGCAAGGGAAACTGCGTCTGCTGTACGAATGCAACCCGATGGCCTTCCTGGCCGAGCAGGCGGGCGGCAAAGCCAGCGATGGTAAAGAACGTATTCTGGATATCATTCCGGAAAGCCTGCACCAGCGCCGTTCCTTCTTCGTGGGCAATGACCATATGGTTGAAGATGTAGAACGCTTTATCCGCGAGTTTCCGGACGCGTAAACGCCCTATCCCGGCCTACAACGAACAGTAGGCCGGATAATGCGCAGTCGCCATCCGGCATGATGCAGTGACATTGCCTGATGGCGACTGCGCATTATCAGGCCTACGTTCGGTTACGTTGTCTGTAGCTTAAACGCCGCCATCGCCTCCAGCAGCGCATGTGACTGCTCTTCCAACGAGCGGGTAGCCGCTGAAGACTGCTGTACCAGTGCCGCATTTTGCTGCGCCGTTTCATCCATCTGAATCACCGCGATATTCACCTGCTCTATGCCGCGACTCTGCTCCTGGGACGCGCTGGCGATTTCACGCATCAGCTTAGTCATGCGCATCACCTCAGTGGCAATCTCATCCATGGTTTCGCCCGCCTGTTGCGCCAGCTCGCTACCTTCACCGACGTGAGTGTGCGAATCGCTGATTAACGCGCGGATCTCTTTTGCCGCTTCGGCGCTGCGGCTGGCCAGATTACGTACTTCACCTGCGACAACCGCAAAACCCCGTCCTTGCTCACCGGCCCGCGCCGCTTCAACGGAGGCATTGAGCGCCAGAATATTGGTCTGGAATGCGATGCCGTCTATCACACTAAGGATGTCGGCAATACGACTGGAACTGCCGGCAATATCGCGCATTTTCTCGATCACATAGCACACCATCTCGCTGCCGCGATCGGCGGTATCCGATACCGATTTTGCCAACTGGTGCGCCTGTTCGGCGTTGTCCGCATTCTGTTTCACGGTCGCCGTTAACTCTTCCATGCTGGCGGCGGTCTGTTCCAGCGACGTGGCTGTCGATTCAGTACGCTGCGCCAGATGCTGGTTTCCGGCCGTCAGTTCACGGCTACCGATATCAATTTGCGAGCTGGCGTCACGCACGCGTTGCACCGAGTCGCCAAGCGCATGGCGCATTTCATCCATTGCCGCATTGAGACGGTTGAATTCAGCGCTGGCCGACGGCGCGCTAACTGGCGACAAATCGCCTGTCGCCAGACGTTCCAGCTGTTCAACAATGTTATCCAGCGGTTTGAGAAACTTATTTCGCAGCATAAACCAAATAACCGCCAGCAAGGCGATGGCCGCCAGCATTGCTGCACTCATAATACCGTGATAAATCAATGAAGTAATAATGCGGGTAGAGGCGTATAGCCCCATCCCGCCGGTCAGCAACAGCAGAAACGCCAGCAGAGACAATAACACCAACAAACTTGATCGAATTGAAAGGGATTTTGGCATTGTTATATTTCCGGTTGTAGGGTGAAAACAAACCTGTACAGAACCTATCGACTACAACCGGAAAAAGTTTAGGTATTTAAATGTCTCTTGAAAAATCAGGACGTTACTTTGGTGTCGCCGCCGTGCTTACGCGGCTGACCGGCGAGCTTTGACGATTTTCCCAAAGCACCGTGAGACCGCGTTGTAAGGCAATAAAAATAAACAATAAAATACCAATCGCGATCTTGGTCCACCAGGAACTTAATGTGCCGTCAAAATTAATGTAGGTCTGGATCAGGCCCTGAATAGCCACGCCAAACAAGGTGCCTAAAACCGTACCCACTCCGCCGCTCAACAGCGTACCGCCAATCACGACTGAGGCAATCGCATCCAGCTCGACACCGACGCCCGCCAGCGCATAACCGGCCTGGGTGTAAATTGAAAAAACAATGCCGGCAAGCGTGGCCAGGCCGGTAGACAACATATAAATACGGATGGTGGTGCTGCGGGTGGAGATCCCCATCAGGTTAGCAGAGGTGGCGTTGCCGCCAATCGCATATACCTGATTGCCAAACCGTGTACGGTGCGCGAGGAAGATGCCAATCACCACCACCGCCAGCATCAGCAAACCCATCGCACTCAGACGACCGCCTCCGGGAATTTTCCATGCCAGACTGGAGAGCGTGTCATAAACCGGATGGTTAATCGGGATCGACTCTTCAGAAACCAGATAGCTAACGCCGCGCAAAAAGAACATTCCCGCCAGGGTAATGATAAACGCCGGGATCTTCAGCGCATCAATCAGTAATCCCATAAACGCGCCAAACGCACAGCCCATCAGCAGAATCAGGGGGAAGGCCAGTAACGGAGAAATCCCCCAGTAGCCAATCGCCTTTGCCAGAAATACGCCGGTAAAGGCAATCACCGAGCCAACGGAAAGGTCGATCCCGCCAGAGAGAATCACGAAGGTCATGCCGACGGCGATAATCCCTAAAAAAGCGTTATCGGTCAGGATATTGCAAATCACCCGGGTGGAAGCAAAAGCCGGAAATTGCGTCAAGCAGTAGAGGTAGCCCAGCACAAACACGCCGAGGGTGATCATCAGCGGTAAATTACGTTTTATCATGACCACGCACTCCTTTTATCAGGCTGATAAAGCGTTGTGACTGCACAACCAGCACACACAACACCACGACGGCTTTGACCACCTGATTCAGTTCCGGCTGGAAGCCCGACAGTAAAATCCCGGTGTTCATCCCCTGAATAATTAACGCGCCTATCACCGACAGCAGCAGGTTAAAGCGCCCGCCCATCAGCGAACCGCCGCCAATGACCACCGCCAGAATAGCGTCCAGCTCCAGCCATAATCCGGCGTTATTCGCATCCGCGCCGCGAATATCCGCGGTAACAATGATCCCGGCGATAGCGGCACACAGGCCGCTCAAGACATAGGTAAGCATCACAATAATGCGGGTGTTGACCCCGGCGTTTTTCGCCGCGCGAATGTTGATACCCACCGCTTCAATAAACATGCCCAGCGCCGTTTTCCGCGTCAGCAGCCAGAACACCACCAGCGTCAGTAGCGCAATAATCACCGGCGTGGGGAACAGTAACAGTGAGCCGCTGCCAAGCCAGGAAAGCTCAGGCGAGTTGAAGGTGACGATCTGCCCGGAGGTGATCAACTGCGCGACGCCGCGCCCGGCAACCATCAGGATCAGCGTGGCGACGAACGGTTGGATCTTGAGGATGGCCACCAGAACTCCGTTCCACAATCCCGCCAGAATGCCGGAGCCTAAGGCGGCAAGCAGCACTACCGGCAGGCTGTGCCCGGCCACCGTCATCGCCGCGGTCGTCGCCCCGGCAATGGCCATCACAGCGCCAACGGAAAGATCAATGCCGCCAGTGGCAATCACCAGCGTCATACCAATCGCCAACAGCGCCACGGGTGCGGCGCGGTTGAGAATATCAATCGGGCTACCGAACAGACGACCATCCTGCAAAATCACCTGATAGAAGTGCGGCGCGACCAGACTGTCCACCAGCAGCACCAGCAGTAGCGCCACCAGCTGTGGCATTCCCTTGGGCCAATGAAACCGTCGTTCAGGCGGATTGGATTGAGGGAGAGATTGAGGCATCACCATAGTCTCCTTAGGCCGCAATGGCGTTCATGATCGCCGGGACGGACAATTCAGCCAGTGGGATCTCGGCCACCTGTTTGCGATCGCGCATAATAATGACCCGATCGGCATAACCCACCAGTTCTTCCAGTTCCGATGAGATAACCAGCAGGGCCAAACCATCGGCGCACAGCGTTTCGATCAGGCGGATGATCTCGGCATGCGCGCCGACGTCGATCCCGCGCGTGGGTTCATCGAGGATCAGGAATTGCGGTTTGGTCAGTAACCAGCGCGACAGCAAGACTTTTTGCTGATTGCCGCCGGAGAGAAATTCGATCGGTTGTTCAGCGTTAGGGGTGCGAATACCAAGCTGGCGAATAAAGCGCTCGGCAATCTCGTTTTGTTCTTTGCGGGGAATGGGGCGCAACCAACCGCGCTGCGCCTGCAACGCCAGAATGATATTTTCCCGCACCGAGGCGGCGGCAATAATGCCATCCGTTTTCCGATCCTCCGGGCAAAAACCGATCCCCAGGCACGAAGCCTGATGCGGCGATCGCAAGGTCTGCGGTTTACCTTTGATCAGTGCGCTGCCGCTGTCGGCGGGTTTGATGCCGAAGATCACCTCCGCCGTTTCCGTTCGCCCGGATCCCAGCAGTCCGGCAAGACCGACGATCTCACCGGGACGCACTTGCAGATCGAACGGGGCGATAGTGCCTTTCTTACCAAAATCACTAAACGCCGCCACCGGTTTATCGCTCAGCAACGTGCGGCCCGCACGCTGTAACGCGTGGGTATCCAGTTCGCGGCCCAGCATCATTTTGACCAGTTCGATCTGCGGCAGCGCATGGGTTTCACGGCAGCCCACAAAGCCGCCGTTACGCAGGACGGTGATGCGATCGCTGACCTGATAAACCTGATCGAGGAAGTGGGTGACGAAGATCAGACTGACGCCGCGATCGCGCAGATGCCGCATCAGGCCGAACAGCATTTCAACTTCCTGGGTATCGAGGCTGGCGGTAGGTTCATCGAGGATCAGCACCTTCGCAGAGAGATCGATCGCCCGACAAATGGCGACGATCTGCTGCATTGCCACGGAAAAGCGGTTCAGCGGCTCGCGCACATCAAGGGAAAAACCGTACGACGCCATCAGTTCCGTCGCGCGCTTTTCCATCTGTTTGCGCTGCAACAGGCCAAAGCGCCGCGGTTCTCGGCCAATAAACAAGTTATCCGCTACCGACATATTGGGCAGCAGGTTCACTTCCTGGTACACGGTGCCAATCCCCAGTTGCTGGGCATGGGCGGTATTTTTGGGGGAGACAGGCTGGCCTTCGAGCCAGATCGTGCCGCGATCGGCATGATATACACCGGTCAACGCTTTGATCAGCGTCGATTTCCCCGCCCCGTTTTCGCCGAGCAATGCCATGATCTCGCCGCGTCGCAGGCTGAAATCCACGTTATCCAGCGCTTTGACGCCGGGAAAGAATTTACTTAAGCCCTCTGTACGGAGGATTTCCTGGTGTTGGTCGGTGGTCATGGCATTCCTCCGGCATCGTTTTAACCGGCCTGGATATAGGCCGGATAAGACGCATTTGCGTCGACATCCGGCATCTCAACGCCTGATGGTGCTGCGCTTATCAGGCCTACGGGTATACTCTGGGAAAACTAGTAGCCCATGTTTTTCTTCTTCTCTAACTCTTCTTTCGCGGTATCTGGCAGATAGAGGATCGATTTGGTAATGGTCAGCTTCTCAGGCATCGTGCCGTCTTTTTTGAATTTCTCCAGCGCGTCAAATGCCGGGCCTGCCATGTTCGGCGTCAGCTCGACGCTGGCGTTGGCTTCACCATCAATCATCGCTTTGTAGATATCCGGTACGCCGTCGATTGACCCCGTCAGAATGTCTTTGCCTGGTTTCAGGCCCGCCTCTTTGATCGCCTGAATAGCGCCGATCGCCATGTCATCGTTGTGGGCGTAAACCATGCAGATGTTCTTGCCGTTGTTTTCCGCTTTAATAAAGCTCTCCATCACTTCTTTCCCTTTACTGCGGGTGAAGTCGCCGGACTGAGAGCGGATAATTTTGATGTTTGGCGCGTTAGCGATGGCTTCAGCGAACCCTTTCTTACGATCGATCGCCACGCTGGCGCCAACGGTTCCTTGTAGCTCAACGACGTTACACGGCTTGCCGTTCACTTCTTTAATCAGCCAGTCGCCGATTAATTTGCCTTCCAGCACGTTATCGGCGGTGACGGTAGTCATATAGAGAGATTTGTCTTTTACATCGATGGAACGATCGAGCAAAAAGACCGGAATGTCGGCATCTTTGGCCTCTTTTAACACCGGCTCCCAACCTGTTGCCACGACCGGTGCAATAAAGATGGCATCGACGCCCTGGGCAACAAATGAACGGACTGCTTTAATCTGGTTTTCCTGCTTTTGCTGGCCGTCAGCGATTTTCAGCGTAATTCCGCGCTTTTCGGCCTCGCTTTTCGCCACGTTGGTTTCTGCGGCGCGCCAGCCGGATTCAGAGCCAACCTGCGAAAATCCTACGGTTAATGGGGCTGCCATTGCCATAGACGACATGGCTGCCGAAACTGCTGTGACTAAAAGTAAGCGCTTCCACATAAGTGCGTCCTCGTAGGGTGATTATTGTTGGTTAATAAACCGTCGCGAAAAAACTATAGACAATTGAGCATGTAACGGATTGCGTTACATCACACTTCAAAAAAGTAAATAAAACGTTAATCACAAGTTTGTAATCGCTTTCATATCACTATGAAAAATGCGGCTGAAGATATGGATTTTTCTGTCACCAGAGAGAAGCAAAAAGAAGAAAATGGGAGTAGAGAAAGCGAAAACAAGCGGAGACATTCCGCGCGAGTTGGCTATAATACCCGCCACTTGTTTGCCATAGCTTATTTAAAGGAAACAGACATGAGCTTACTCAACGTCCCTGCCGGTAAAGACCTGCCGGAAGATATCTACGTTGTTATCGAGATCCCTGCCAACGCAGATCCGATCAAATACGAAGTTGACAAAGAGAGCGGCGCCCTGTTCGTTGACCGCTTCATGTCCACCGCGATGTTCTATCCGTGCAACTACGGTTACATCAACCACACTCTGTCTCTGGATGGCGATCCGGTTGACGTTCTGGTCCCGACTCCGTACCCGCTGGAGCCTGGTTCAGTGATCCGCTGCCGTCCGGTTGGCGTTCTGAAAATGACCGACGAATCCGGTGAAGATGCGAAACTGGTTGCGGTACCGCACACCAAGCTGAGCAAAGAATACGATCACATCAAAGATGTGTCCGACCTGCCGGAACTGCTGAAAGCGCAGATCACCCACTTCTTCGAGCATTATAAAGACCTCGAAGCGGGCAAATGGGTGAAAGTTGACGGTTGGGACAACGCTGAAGCTGCTAAAGCTGAAATCGTTGCTTCCTTCGAGCGCGCGAAGAAGTAATTCTTACTTTTGATGCTAAGCCCCGCATGTCGGGGCTTTTTTGTGTCCTGATGCGAGTGCGGCAGGCGCATAAAACAACGCCACCCGAAGGTGGCGCGTTTTACCTGTCGGCTTTCAAACTGCCTCTGCGTTGGCTTTACTCGCTCACCCCAGTCACGTACTGATGTACGCTCCTGGGGATTCTCTGCGTCGTCGCCTTGATGCAACTCGAAATCCATCGGGTATATATCAGTACTGGTCTCTGTCTAACCAGTTACCGCTTTCAATCAGCGTTAAGCCATCAACCGGACGTTGGTACACGTACATCCATGCACTTCCGTACGGCGTTTGAATTAGCTGGCGTGCGTATTCACCACCACGGGTACGCAGAGCGTCAAGCTCTGCCAGCGTGGCGTTATCAATACGATAAACTTCCCCGTGTACTGTTCCATTTCCCGGAACGGCGCCTGGATAGTGGCCCAGGCTGTACAACTGGTAGTTGTCGATACTGAAATTTCCCAGCAACAGGGCATTGGTCATCCAGTGGCTGTTGCCTTGTTTGGTTCGTAAACTGCCATAGACAAATATTCGCATTGCTAAAACTCGAACTGATAGAGCAAATCAAGTGCCTGATCTACGCCAGACACTGCTTCCAGATATAGCTTAGGCATCAGACGATAACGTAGCGTGAGTGTCGCTAAGGAGTCAAATATACCCACACCATATTTCACCTGCAGACCTGGCAGTACGTATCCGCTGACAACGACCTGAGATGAGTCACCCACCCCTTGCGTGTCCAGTGCCAGATTACTTACGCCAAATGTCTCCCCGATTTTACCCACAACCTGACCACTTTGTGCAACCCCCAGGCCAATAAGCATTGAAGTCATCGCCGCGCTGTCGCTCTGTTCACTATCCAGTCCTTGCCCACGAAGCAGGTAGGACAGCGCCATTTGCTGCGACATCGCCGGGTCGGAGAAGATCTCCGCTTTCGGTTCATCAGCCGTGCCCGTGACGCGAACGCCGGCGATCACGTCATCTTCTGTAGCATCCGGGTTACGAATCGCTTCAATATTGAGCAACGGCTGATCCGGCGGACCGGAGAATAACAGCTCGCCCTTACGCACAATCAGATCCTGACCATAGGCATGGAAGCGACCGCTCGGGATATTAATCTGCCCGTTAAGCCCCAGCCCCTGTTTATCCTGCACCACCTTCAGATCGCCCGTCAGACGCGCTTTCAGACCAAAGGCATCAAGACGCACGTTATTACCGACGTGGATATTCAGGTTGCTGTTGATCGGGATCCCGGCGGTCTGTGGTTTCTCGGGCTGCAGATCGTTATTAAGCATCACCATATCGCTGGACACCCCTACCGCGCTTTCCGGCAGATCGTGGACCACGATACGCGCCCACGGCACATCGACATTGCCGTTCAGGGTAAACAGGCTCGGTGTCGCTTCAAATTCCACATCCGGCGAGACATCCAGACGCACCATCGGCGGCACGGTGATCCGCACCCGGCTGCCTTTCGCCGCAACGCGCGCCCGCCAATTGTCTATTTGACTCCAGTCTGCGTCGCCGCTCAGGTTGATTTCCCCCTGCTGCGTACGCACCACACCCGCCAACGTTGAGCGTGTTCCGGTGAAGTTAACGGCTAACTGGCTTGGCTGCATGTCAAACGGCATAAAGTTACCGTCGATATCCAGTCCGCTCAGTTGCAGTTGTCCAAGCAGTTGCGGGCTTTGCACATCGCCGCCCAGACGCAGGTTGGCGTTGATCGTCCCCGCGGCCTTTTCACCACGTGAGAAGATAGGGTTCACCATCGCCAGATTGAAGTTGCGGATATTGACGTTGCCGCCCAGGTTACGGCGCCCTTGTGGATCCGTCACCTGCACCTTTCCGTCAAACTGCCCGTTATTAGTCAGGCGAATCAGCCAGCCCAGCTCGGCACGGTTGTCGTGCAGGTCGGCGGTCAGATTCAACGTTTCAAATGCCACAGGCAGCGGCGCATCGTTCACGCTTTGCGTGACCTTCACGTTACGCCCGGAAAGCGTGACCTGCCCCTGCGGCAGCCCCTCTTTGGTCGTGTCCCAACTGACATCGGCTTTGCCGGTGAACACCCCGCTGGCCTGAGTCGTATCCGGCATAAACGGTTTCAGCATCGCCAGGTCGAAACGGTTGAGATTCACCACCGCGCGTCCTTCTGCACCAGCATCAATGGTTTGTGGTACGCACAGCTCCGCATTCGGGTTGTTCCAGCAATGCGGTCCAATGCTGATTTTTTGTTCCTGATTGCGATAATCCAACGCGATCGCACGATTGAGCGCCCACGGACCAACCGGCGTCTGGAAACGGGTATTGCTTAATTCCCCTTTCCAGCGCTGCTCTTTGCGATCAAAGCTGCCTGCCAGGGAGAGCTGCCCGGAGACCGGCTCGCCCTGGATGCGCAGTTGTAGCTCATGCTGCTTCTCACTGCCTTTGGCATCGAGCGTCACCAGGCCGATATTCACGTCCGGTTGTACAATCCGTTCTACGCGAACGTTGAGATTACCGGCGATTTGCTCCGCCGATTTTACGTCGCCTTCGACGCGAACCTGAGCAACGGAAAGTTCCTGCCAGCGCAGGCCGCGGGCGGTGATGTCCGCCAGTAGTTGTGGCGCTTCTACCGTACCGCGAACTTTTACCAGCCCTTTCGCCGTGCCGCCTAATCCCGGCAGCGCGTTATCCAGGCTCGGGGCATCAATCGTCGCGTCGAGATTGAGGTCCTTAACCCCCAGTTCCCCTTTCACGTCCGCACTGTTGCGCCCCAGTTCCAGATGCAGACCCGGGATCGTCCACTGCAGGTAGCTGTTCCCCTTCAGCGAGCCGTTTACATTAACCTTGTTCTGCTTCACGTTACCGGTCAGCTTCAGCTCAGGAATCTCCATCTGCCAGCTTCCGCCGTACAGACTGCCGCGCGTTTTCACCAGACCATTCAGCTTTGACGGCCAGTCCGGGATTGTTTTCGCGGTGTTGATACCATCCAGCGTTAACTCCCCGCGCCAACTGATCGCCTGCTGCCAGTCCACCAGCGCTTTCAGTTCGGTTTTCCCTTCCAGCGCCGCAATGCTCAGTTTGTCGAGATTAATCTGCTGTTCGTTGCCTTTGGCGTCCAGCGTAATGGTAGCCGGAGGAATATCCTGCCCTTTCACCGCGGTACGCATCGACAACGTATAGTCGGTCATTTTGCCGGTCAGCTTGAGCTTAATGTCATCGGCCTGGAATTGCTTGTCGCCGGTAAACGGCCAGTAAACCTGCTTACTCACCACTTCCAGATTGAGCGGTAATCCGGCTTCTGCCAGACGCGTTTGCGCACGCAGGTCCATATCAACCGGGCCAGACAGATTGACGCCGACTTCCAGCTGGTCACGCAGCGCGCCGCCGACCTTCAGCTTCACCTTTTCGCCTTTTAGTGGATCGACGTTCAGCGTGCTATTGAGGGTAATATCTACCGGCCATGCGTCGGTGAGCTGCGCCGTACCGCTGGCGTTTACCGTGCCCTGATTAGAGTCGATATCCAGCGCGTCGAGCTTCATGTTGCCGTCAATACTGCTCACTTTGAGCAGCATGTTATGCACCGTTAAATCCGTATCCCCGGTCACGCGCAGTTGCTCGCCGCGAAACTCTTCAATATTGAGGTTGAGCGGCAGATGGACATCGGTCATTTCCGGTAGCACCGGCTTTGAGAACAGATCTTTTAGCGTTTCGCCGAGCGGTTTTTCATCCGGCTGCGGGTTTTGAATCTTCGGTTCAACGACCTCTTCCTGCGCCACTTCCGCCACTTTAGGCAGGGCAATCAGCAGGCCCTGTAATGACGTTGGCTTCAGGGTCAGCGTTTTTTCCTGCCAGTTCAGGCCGGAGGTAAAATCGAGCACTGAAACCGTGGTGTCATCGATTTTGATATTGATGTTGTTGAGCGCCACGCGTGAAAGCGTAATCGGATAAGGTGTGGAAAGGTTAAGCGGGCCGCTATCCTCTTCCTCAACCGGAGCTGAAGGCGGCATCTTCTTGCTGTCGATCGCCACGTTGATATTTTTCAGCGACAGATCGTTGACGCACAGGCTGCTATCCCAAAGACACTCCAGCCCGACGGCCAGATGCACTTCGCCGGCATTCACCGCCACGCCAGGCTGGTCATAACGAATATTTTTGAGCGATAAATCCCGCCAGCCGCCGGTGACCTGACCAATTTCCAGCCCCGGAACCCAGCGATTAGCTGCTTTGAAGATCAGGTGCAGGCCCGAGGTGGTGCCGACAAGAAACGCCACCGTGCCTAACAACAGCAGGATAAAAATCAGCACGCCGAGGCTTATCTTCTTCCATAAACTCATAATTCAGGCCCCAGACCGATGTAAAACTGTAAACCATGTTCATCTTTGTCGCCGACAGGAACGGCAAAGTCGAGCTTGATGGGACCGACCGGCGATTGCCAGCGTACGCCGACCCCGGCGCCGGTTTTGAAATCGCTTTTGCGGATATCGCTGACCGCTTCGCCGCTATCGACAAACATCGCACCCCACCATTTCCCGGTCACGTTGTACTGATATTCCAGCGAGCCAGTTGCCAGCTTCGAGGCCCCTTTCAGCTTACCGTCGCTGCCTTCAGGCGAAATAGATTTGTATTTATAGCCGCGAATACTGCGATCGCCCCCGGCGAAGAAACGCAGATCCGGCGGCACTTTGTCGAAGTCCCCGGTTTCAATCCAGCCGAGGTTACCGCGCATCACAAAGCGATGCCTGTCGTACAGCGTGCGGATCCAGACGTTTTGCGCCTGGAAGACGGAGAAATCAACGTCTGAGCCCCAGGCCGTATTGGAGTAATCAATGGAATAACGCTGTGAATCGCCCCAGACGGGCATCAGACCGCCGCGCGAACGTGTCCGGCTAATCATCACGCCCGGATAGAGCAGCATGGTGGTATTGGTGACGTTACCCTGCGTAAAGTGGTCGAGGCTCCAGCGCAGGCTAATCGCGCGCTGCCAGCCACTGGAGAGATCCCAGTAGCGGGAAACCGCAAGCGTCGTGGAGTCCTGCTCGGTGTCGTTTAAATCGGTACGCTTAAAGCCGCCCTGCACCAGGTAATACTGCTCCAGCGGGTTCTTTAACAGCGGCATTTTATAACTAAAATCAAGGACCTGCTCTGGCGCAGAAATACTGGCGCTGGTGGTCAGGCTGTGGCCATAGGAGTTCATCCACGGCTTTTTCCACGAGGTCTTTACCCGTGGCCCGACGTCAGTTGAATAACCAACCCCGGTTTCGATGGTGTTTTCGGTACGCGGCGAGACCACGCCTTTTAGCGGCAGCACTTTGGTTTTGCGGGCTTTATCAAATTCCGGCGCGACAACCACAGAATTAAACCATCCGGTCGCCGACAGACGACGGTTCAGTTCCCCCAGATCTTTCGACTCGTACTCTTCACCTTCTTTAAATGGCACCAGGTTTTGCAGGTACTCATCACGAATTTGCGAGCCTTCAAAGGTGACATGCCCAAAGCGATAGCGTTCGCCGCTGTTGTAATCGATATCCCAGAACGCCTGACGGCGCTCAAGCGCTATTCCAAGCTGACTTTTATTAAATTCACTGTCGAAATAACCTTTGCGCAGCGCCACGCTGGTGAGGGATTTTTTGAAGTTGTCATAGTCTCCCTGATTCAACACGGTGCCGATTGCCGGGCGCGTTTTCAGCAGATCCAGGTAATCTTTATCCGTACGCGCGCCACCGCGCAGAATCACTTCGGTGCCGCCAATCAGCACCGGCTCGCCGGGGGTTACTTTGGCAATCAGCACCTGGCGTCCTTTCGCCGGTGGCGGGCGCAGCTCAAAATCGATGGTCGGCTCAAAGTAGCCCAGCGCTTTTAGCCCTTCGCGGATGGCATCATCAACGCGCGCACGAAAGCGTCGGTCTGGCGTGACTTCATCACTTTGAATCGTGGACAGCTGCGCACGGACGTTTTTCTCCAGCGCTCCTGATAATCCTTCGACCTGTAAGCGAACATTCGCGGCGGCGGCGGAGCCACTTAAGCACAGTAATCCCACCCAACATAACTGACGGATATGTGGCACATTTTCTCCTGAATATCCTTTTTTCCCACCCCTGGAAAAAAATACTATGCCGTTCCTCGGCTTAACAAAAAATCAACAATAAGAGTTGAAAAACAGACGGCAACCCAAATATTTCTTATGTTTAACTCTAGACGTATTCATGCCGTTTATTGTGGGCAAAGACGCGTCTCGTTACAACCTTAACCCAAATGACTGATTTCGGGAGAACGGCCATGAGTTTATTTGATAGAAAGCATCTCGTTACTCAAGCAGATGCGCTACCTGGACGCAACACCCCGATGCCAGTGGCAACGCTGCATGCGGTTAACCAACATTCGATGACCAACGTGCCCGACGGTATGGAAATCGCCCTTTTCGCCATGGGATGTTTCTGGGGCGTGGAGCGTTTATTCTGGTCATTACCCGGCGTGTACAGCACCGCAGCCGGATACACCGGCGGCTATACCCCTAACCCGACCTATCGGGAAGTTTGCTCTGGCGATACCGGGCATGCCGAGGCGGTACGCGTCGTCTATGACCCGCATGTTATCAGCTACGAGCAATTGCTGCAGGTGTTCTGGGAAAATCACGACCCGGCGCAAGGTATGCGCCAGGGGAACGACCAGGGTACGCAGTATCGTTCCGCTATTTATCCCTTAACGCCAGAGCAAACCGCCGCAGCACAGGCCAGCCTTGAGCGTTTTCAGGCGGCGATGACCGCCGCTGGCGACGAGCGGACCATTACAACGGAAATCAGTACGGCAACCCCGTTCTATTATGCCGAAGACGATCACCAACAATATCTGCACAAAAACCCTTATGGATACTGTGGAATTGGCGGGATTGGCGTGTGTTTGCCACCACAAGGTTAAATTTCCCCCTCTGGCGACGTTACAGTACCTTACGCTATACTAGCTTCTGAATTTACCGGCTCACTTCCACGAGCCGGTTTTCAATGTGTATTTCACACGGATTTATCAACTTCTCCCTTCCGAGGATCTGACCCGAACGGTCGGATAAGATATGTTAAACAGTATTTTAGTCATTCTCTGCCTGATCGCCGTGAGTGCGTTTTTCTCGATATCCGAGATCTCGCTTGCCGCATCACGCAAAATCAAACTTAAACTGCTTGCCGATGAAGGCAATGTAAACGCACAGCGTGTTTTGAAGATGCAGGAAAACCCCGGCATGTTTTTTACCGTGGTGCAGATTGGCCTTAACGCGGTCGCCATTCTCGGCGGTATCGTTGGTGATGCGGCCTTTTCCCCGGCGTTTTACAGTCTGTTCTCAAAGTACTTCGCTCCAGAGCTGTCCGAACAGTTAAGTTTTATTCTGTCCTTCTCACTGGTTACTGGCCTGTTCATCCTGTTCGCGGATTTAACCCCGAAACGCATCGGTATGATTGCGCCAGAAGCTGTGGCTTTGCGTATCATCAACCCGATGCGCTTCTGTCTGCTGGTCTTCCGCCCGCTGGTGTGGTTCTTTAACGGTCTGGCAAATAACATTTTCCGCCTGTTTAAAATCCCGATGGTGCGTAAAGATGACATCACGTCAGACGACATTTACGCCGTGGTCGAAGCCGGTGCGCTGGCGGGTGTTCTGCGCAAGCAGGAACATGAGCTGATTGAAAATGTGTTCGAACTGGAATCCCGTACCGTACCGTCTTCAATGACCTCGCGTGAGAACATTATCTGGTTCGATCTTCACGAAGACGAGCAGAGCCTGAAGAACAAAGTGGCGGAACACCCGCACTCCAAATTCCTGGTGTGTAACGAAGATATCGACCACATCATTGGCTATGTCGATTCAAAGGATCTCCTCAACCGCGTGCTGGCCAACCAGAGCATGGCGCTGAACAGCGGCGTGCAGATCCGCAATACGCTGATTGTCCCGGATACGCTGACGCTCTCTGAAGCGCTGGAAAGCTTCAAAACCGCAGGCGAAGATTTTGCCGTCATCATGAACGAGTATGCATTGGTGGTGGGGATTATCACGCTCAACGATGTGATGACGACGCTGATGGGCGATTTAGTTGGTCAGGGCCTGGAAGAGCAGATCGTGGCGCGTGATGAAAACTCATGGTTAGTCGACGGCGGTACGCCGATTGATGACGTCATGCGCGTCCTGGATATCGACGAATTCCCGCAGTCCGGCAACTATGAGACCATCGGCGGCTTTATGATGTTCATGTTGCGTAAAATCCCGAAACGCACCGACTCGGTGAAATATTCAGGCTACAAATTTGAAGTGGTGGATATCGATAATTACAAGATCGATCAGCTGCTGGTGACGCGTCTGGACAGTAAACCTACCGTTCTGGTCCCAAAACTGCCGGATGCGAAGGAAGAGGCGAAGGCGTCATAGCGCCTTGCAGAAACATCAACGGCTCCAGTCCTGGAGCCGTTTTTTTAACTACCGCATAGCACTTTGATCAAGCCATCTC
The DNA here is from genome assembly GCF_005280955.1 of Citrobacter sp. wls717. Lineage (NCBI taxonomy): Bacteria > Pseudomonadati > Pseudomonadota > Gammaproteobacteria > Enterobacterales > Enterobacteriaceae > Citrobacter > Citrobacter sp. wls717. Next base: position 46,740 of record NZ_SZWW01000006.1, on the reverse strand, counting down.
AGTTTGCAGACGCAAGACCTGACGGTTAACTTCGGACATCACGGAAAAATGCAGCTTGTCCTTCACTTTTGGGATAAGAATCTTACCCTTATCAAATTCAAAAGCGCCTACGTCCTTGATATATAACCGTCCACGAAACAGGATCTTCACGTACTTCGCCACCTGCAGCGGGTTGTATCGTTGGAAAATTTTCATTGTTGTCTCCTGCTGAGCATTACGCCTTTGCGGTACCACAATCGGTCCGACAATCCTCAGGCGCAAATTTTAATGCCCTATGACTATAGACTATCTCGTTGATGTTTCCAGCGTGTATAAGTTTATTTACCTTCAAGTTACAATTATTCAGAATTATCTTTTCAACGCTTCGCTGTCTTCAGTATAAGCCTTCGATTTTCGCAGGATTTGTGCGCCCGTCCGCAAACTGGCATCGCGCTTGCGGGAAAAAGCATCAATCGCACATATGATTAAATTCCAGACCCAAGTGGTCGGATCACCTGCAAAATAAAGAAAGAAGGAAAACCTATGACCTTACGAAAACTGCTGGCGCTGTCGTGCCTGCTGCTGCCGATGATTGCCTCCGCCCATAAGTTTGAGACTAACCAGCGCGTACCACCGGTAGGGATCGCCGATCGCGGCGAACTAATTCTTGATAACGATAAGTTTAGCTACAAAAGCTGGAATAGCGCGCAACTGCCCGGCAAAGTACGGATTGTGCAACACATCGCCGGGCGCACCTCCGCTAAAGAGAAAAACGCGAACCTGATTGAAGCCATCAAAGCAGCGAACCTGCCGCACGACAAATACCAGACCACCACTATCGTCAACACGGATGACGCCATTCCCGGCTCCGGTATGTTTGTGCGCAGCAGTCTGGAGAGCAACAAGAAGCTCTATCCATGGTCACAATTTATTGTCGACAGCAACGGCATTGCGCGTAAAGCCTGGCAACTGGATGAAGAAAGCTCCGCTATTGCGGTACTCGATAAGGACGGACGCGTACAGTGGGCAAAAGATGGTGCATTAACGCAGGAAGAGGTGCAGCAGGTGATTGCCCTGCTGCATAAATTGCTCAGTAAATAGAGACCCGGAAGCCGGGGTTGAGGAACGATTCACGTGGGGTGTAGTCCAGCGGTTTCCCCTGCCAGTCGTGAACGTGCGCTCCGGCTGCGGCGGCAACGGCGTGGCCAGCGGCGGTGTCCCAGACGTTAGTTGGTCCAAAACGCGGATACAGCTGCGCGTGCCCTTCCGCCACCAGGCAGAATTTCAGCGACGAGCCAATCGACGTGGTCTGGTGTTCGCCCAGTTGTTGCAGATACTCTTTTAACTCATTGTCGGCATGCGAGCGGCTAATTACCACCAGCGGTGGACGCGCGTCACGTACCAGGATCTGTTTGCGCACACCGCACTCTTCTTTCCACGCTTTACCTTCTGCCGCGCTGTACATGACCTTCATTACTGGCGCGTAAACCACGCCAAGCACCGGCTTTCCCTGTTCAATCAGCGCAATATTGACGGTAAATTCACCGTTACGTTTAATAAACTCTTTGGTACCGTCCAGCGGGTCCACCAGCCAGTAGCGCTGCCAGTGCTGGCGAACATCCCAGCCAGGAGGAGCTTCTTCAGACAGAACCGGAATATCCGGCGTCAACGCCTGTAATCCTTCGAGGATCACCGTGTGCGCAGCGATATCCGCCGCCGTGACCGGAGAATCATCCTGCTTGCTGGTAATCTCCATCGGTTTGATTCCATCGTAGACCTGCATAATGGCATCGCCCGCGTTCCGTGCAAGCTGGCATACATGTTCTAACATTCTCCACCTCGTTTGTCAGTGGTGTTAACTCGTTGTTTTACTTATACCCGATCGTCAGGGGATCCGCCAACTGTGATAGCGTCTGCGGTTTTAAACGCTATATTCATGTCATGATTCACAGTTCTGTAAGCAAGAAGATTTATATACATTTTCTTTTGTGGCTTAGATCTTAAAAGGATGCCCCTGATGATTAAGTTTAGTGCAACGCTTCTGGCAACGCTGATTGCAGCCAGCGTGAATGCCGCGACCGTCGATCTGCGAATAATGGAAACCACTGATTTACATAGCAATATGATGGATTTCGATTATTACAAAGACACGCCGACTGAAAAATTTGGCCTGGTGCGCACGGCAAGTCTGATCAACGCCGCGCGTAGTGAAGTCAAAAACAGCGTGCTGGTTGATAACGGCGATCTGATTCAGGGCAGCCCGCTCGGGGATTACATGGCGGCCAAAGGGCTGAAAGCGGGCGAAACTCACCCGGTATATAAGGCGCTCAATACGCTGGATTACGCGGTGGGCAACCTCGGCAATCATGAATTCAACTATGGTCTGGCGTATTTGCATAACGCGCTGGCCGGAGCGAAGTTCCCCTACGTTAACGCCAATATCATCGATGTTAAGACCAAAAAGCCGCTATTTACGCCTTATTTGATCAAAGAAACTGAAGTGGTCGACCAGCAAGGTAACAAGCAGACGCTGAAGATTGGCTATATCGGCTTTGTGCCACCACAAATCATGACCTGGGATAAAGCTAACCTTAGCGGCAAAGTGACGGTAAATGACATCACCGAAACCGCGCGTAAGTATGTGCCGGAAATGCGGAAAAAAGGCGCTGATGTCGTGGTGGTGATTGCTCACTCCGGCCTTTCTGCCGACCCGTATCAGACGATGGCGGAAAACTCCGTTTATTATCTCAGTGAAGTACCGGGAGTGGATGCCATTATGTTTGGTCATGCTCACGCCGTTTTCCCGGGTAAAGATTTTGCCAATATTAAAGGCGCGGATACCGCGAAAGGCACGCTCAATGGCGTACCGGCGGTGATGCCGGGCATGTGGGGCGATCATCTGGGCGTCGTGGATTTGGTACTGAATAACGACAGCGGTAAATGGCAGGTCAGCCAGGCGAAAGCAGAGGCACGCCCCATTTATGACGCCGCGGCGAAAAAATCACTGGCAGCAGAAGACAAAAAAATCGTTGAGATCCTGAAAGCCGATCACGACGCCACTCGTGAATTCGTCAGCAAACCAATTGGTAAATCCGCCGACAACATGTACAGCTACCTGGCGTTGGTTCAGGATGACCCGACCGTGCAGGTGGTGAATAACGCCCAGAAAGCCTATGTGGAACATTTTATTCAGGGCGATCCGGACCTGGCAAAATTGCCGGTACTTTCCGCGGCCGCGCCGTTTAAGGTCGGTGGACGCAAGAACGATCCGGCCAGCTTTGTCGAAGTCGAAAAAGGCCAGTTAACCTTCCGTAATGCCGCTGATTTGTATCTCTATCCCAATACCCTGGTGGTCGTGAAAGCCAGCGGCAAAGAGGTGAAAGAGTGGCTGGAATGTTCCGCCGGGCAGTTTAATCAAATTGATATTCACAGCAGCAAGCCGCAGTCGCTGATCAACTGGGATGGGTTCCGTACTTATAACTTTGACGTGATCGACGGCGTGAATTATCAGATCGATGTGTCACAGCCCGCCCGCTACGACGGCGAGTGCCAGACCATCAACCCAAAAGCAGAGCGGATTAAGAATCTGACCTTTAACGGTAAGCCTGTCGACCCTAACGCCACCTTCCTCGTCGCGACCAACAACTATCGCGCCTATGGCGGTAAGTTTGCCGGAACAGGAGACAACCACATCGCGTTTGCGTCACCAGATGAAAACCGCTCGGTGCTGGCCGCATGGATTGGTGCTGAGACGAAGCGTGCCGGTGAAATTCATCCGGCGGCAGATAACAACTGGCGTCTGGCGCCGATTCACAGTGATACGCCACTGGATATTCGTTTTGAAACGTCACCGTCTGAGAAAGCCGCAGCGTTTATCAAAGAGAAAGGGCAATATCCGCTGAAAAAAGTCGCTACCGATGATATCGGCTTTGCGATTTATCATCTGGATTTGAGTAAGTAACTCTCGTGCCGGATGCGACGCAACAGCGTCTTATCCGGCCTAAAAACACACTGCCAACCTATCACGCAACCCGCTCTTCCCGTTGCGCCAAAACCTGCGGCAAATTCAGTTCTATCCAGTCCGCCAGCGCGGCGACTTTATCGCTCACCTGCTCACCCAACGGCGTCAGACTATATTCCACGTGCGGCGGCACCACCGGATAGGACACCCGATTGATAAACCCGTCCTGCTCCAGTGCCTGCAGGGATTGCGCCAACATCTTTTCGCTGACGCCGCCCATCTTCCGGCGCAAATCGCTAAAGCGGTGCGTACCGTCGCGCAGCGCCACCAGAATTAACACGCCCCAGCGGCTGGTGACGTGTTTTAACACCTCGCGTGAAGGGCACTGTTCGGCAAACAAATTGCCATCGCGTAATTGCTGGGAGAGGGTCGACGCTGTCATTTTCATACTAACCTTTTTGTGCGTACTTACTAAAAGTTAGTTTAAGTGTTAGCGTGATTAAACACAAGACCAATACCAAGGAGTTACCCCATGATCGCAATTACCGGTGCCACCGGCCAACTGGGCCAACAAGTTATTGAATCGCTACTGAAAACCGTTCCTGCCAGCCAGATTGTGGCTATCGTGCGTAACCCCGCTAAAGCGACGGCGCTTAGCCAGCAGGGCATTACCGTTCGCCAGGCGGATTACAGCGACGAAGCCGCCTTTACGACTGCCTTACAGGGTATCGACAAGCTACTGCTGATCTCCTCCAGCGAAGTGGGACAACGTGCCCCACAGCATCGCAACGTGATTAATGCAGCAAAGGCTGCCCACGTGAAATTTATCGCCTACACCAGCCTGCTGCACGCCGACACCTCCCCGCTGGGGCTGGCCGATGAACACGTCGCCACCGAGAAGATGCTGGCTGAATCCGGTATCGCTTATGCGCTACTGCGCAACGGCTGGTACACCGAAAACTATCTCGCCAGCGCGCCAGCTGCACTGGAACACGGCGTCTTTATCGGGGCGGCGGGAGAAGGCAAAATCGCCTCGGCAACCCGCGCCGACTATGCCGCTGCCGCCGCGCGCGTCATCAGTGAAGAGGGGCACGCCGGTAAAACCTACGAACTGGCGGGCGATGCAGGCTGGACCCTGAGCCAGTTGGCTGCCGAACTGGCAAAGCAGAGCGGTAAAAAAGTGGTGTATCAGAACCTGAGCGAAGCTGATTTTGCCGCAGCGCTGAAAGGCTTTGGTCTGCCTGCCGGGCTGGCGGAGATGCTGGCTGATTCTGACGTTGGCGCCTCTAAAGGCGGTCTGTTCGATGACAGCCATACGTTGAGCAAACTGATTGGCCGCCCAACCACATCATTGGCTGACAGCGTCAAAGGCATCGTATAAGTGTTAAAAATTAGTTAATTGTGGTGGCATCCCCGCGCATCCTCTCTGATAATGACAGGATGATGCGTGGGGAGAGAAAACGTGCAAGGTGTACCTGAGCAGTTTATTGATGAAAAAGACAGCGCCCGCTTTCGCCATCTGGCGCAGGTGCCGGGCGTTGAGCTGTATCATGCACACATCTCACGTTACGCCTTTGAACCACATACCCATGAAGCGTTTGGCATTGGCGCGATAGAAGCCGGAGCCGAACGTTTTCGCTATCGCGGTACGCAGTACGTCGCGCCCGCCCATTCTGTCGTCACCATGAATCCCGATGAGCTGCATACCGGCGAAGCCGAAACCGCCGACGGCTGGCGCTATCGGATGATCTATCTTGAGCCCGATCTTCTGGAAGAGGTCACCGGGATCCGCCACTGGTGGTTTCATGACGTAACGCGTCACGATCCGCTGCGCTCGCGCCAGATCTGCTCACTGATCCACGGCCTGTGGAACACGGAGGATGCGCTGGCGCAAAAAGGGTTATTGCTCGATCTGATCGACACCTTCCAGCCGCTGGCCCGCCATGCGCCAACATCTGCAGAGGGGGCGCATCGCTTTGAGCGGGTACGCGAGTATCTGCATGATAATTACATGCACCCGATAACGCTCGACGAACTGGCGCGGGTTGCCTCACTGAGTCCCTGGCATTTTCAACGCCAGTTTAAATCTCATTTCCACGTTACGCCGCACCAAATGCTGATGGCCATTCGCCTGTGGCGAGCCAAAGGTTTTCTCACTCACGGAATGCCCGCCGCAGAGGTCGCCGCCGCAACCGGTTTGACCGACCAGTCGCATCTCACCCGCGCATTTACTCATCGTTACGGCATTACGCCGGTACGTTATCAGAAGCAGGTTTATTCGCGCTAATGCGCAATCTCATACAATACGGCTGCACTCTCCCTGCCTACACTCAACGCAATGTTTAATGATGTGGATGTTAACAATGATTAGCGGCGTGCTGTACGCCCTGCTGGCAGGGCTGATGTGGGGATTAATTTTTGTCGGGCCGCTGATCGTGCCGGAATACCCGGCAGTATTACAGTCGATGGGACGCTATCTGGCGCTGGGGCTGATCGCTGTGCCGATCGCCTGGCTGGGACGCGCGCGTCTGCGCCAACTGACGGGTAAAGACTGGATAACGGCGCTGGCGCTAACGATGATGGGTAACCTGATTTATTACGTTTGCCTGGCCAGCGCCATCCAGCGTACCGGCGCGCCAGTATCAACGATGATTATTGGTACATTACCGGTGGTGATCCCGGTCTTCGCCAACCTGCTCTATAGTCAGCGTGACGGTAAATTATCCTGGTGGCGTCTGTCACCTGCGCTGATATTGATTGCTATTGGCCTGCTGTGCGTGAATATCTCGGAGCTGAACCAGGGATTACCCGATTTCAGCGGCTGGCGTTATGGCTCTGGTATCGTGCTGGCGCTTGTCTCAGTGGTGTGCTGGGCGTGGTATGCACTGCGTAATGCCCGCTGGCTGCGCGAGAATCCAGATAAGCATCCGATGATGTGGGCGACGGCTCAGGCGCTGGTGACGCTGCCCGTTTCTCTGCTGGGGTACATTGCAGCATGTCTGTGGCTGCATGGGCAAACGCCAGGTTTCGCCCTGCCCTTCGGCCCGCGTCCGGATGTGTTTATCGGCCTGATGATAGCCATTGCGGTATTGTGTTCGTGGGTTGGCGCGCTGTGCTGGAACGTCGCCAGCCAGAAGCTGCCGACGGTGATCCTCGGCCCGCTGATTGTCTTCGAAACGCTGGCTGGCCTGCTGTATACCTTTATGCTGCGCCAGGCTTTTCCGCCGCTGCTGACGCTAAGCGGTATTGCGCTGCTGGTAATAGGCGTGGTAATTGCGGTGCGGTCAAAACCGCAGAAACCGGCGGTAGTGCCGGTTTCAGGGGATGCCTGATGGCGCTGCGCTTATCAGACCTACAAGGACTGTACGATCTCATGTAGGCCGGATAAGGCGTTTACGCCGCCATCCGGCGCGACACTTTAAATACCGCCACGGTCTGGTTCAGTCGTGCTGCCTGCTCTTCAAGCGCGGCGGCAGCGGAAGCGGACTCCTCCACCAGCGAAGCATTTTGCTGCGTCACGCGATCCATCTCGGCAACGGCCTGGCCTACCTGATCGATACCCCGGCTCTGTTCATCAGAAGCCGAGGCAATTTCGCCCATAATGTCGGTCACGCGGGTCACGGCGCTGACAATCTCCGCCATCGTTTCGCCTGCTTCATGCACCAGCGCCGTACCGGCATTGACCCGATTGCCCGAGTCATCAATCAGCGCCTTAATCTCTTTTGCCGCCTGAGCGCTACGCTGCGCCAGAGTACGAACTTCGCCAGCGACCACGGCAAAACCACGGCCCTGTTCGCCCGCACGCGCCGCTTCTACCGCCGCGTTCAGCGCCAGAATATTGGTCTGGAAGGCAATACCGTCGATAACAGAGGTAATTTGCGCGATTTTGCTGGAACTGGTGGCAATTTCGTCCATCGTACGCACTACACCATCAACCACGGTTCCACCTTTCAGCGCCGTCTGTGAGGCGTTTTTTGCCAGACTGGTCGCCTGACGCGCGTTATCCGCGTTCTGCTTCACGGTGGCGGTGAGTTGTTCCATGCTGGCAGCGGTCTCTTCCAGAGAGGCAGCTTGCTGCTCGGTACGTGAAGAGAGATCGTTACTGCCTGCGGCAATTTCACCCGCGCCGGTGTAGATAGTGTCAGCCCCGTCACGCACCACGCTGACCGTATTCGCCAGCGCCTGCTGCATGTCACGCACATTACTTGCCAGCAGCGCCATTTCATTGCTGCCATCGGCGTTGATGCTATGCGTCAGGTCACCCGCAGCGATGTGGCGAATATGTCCCATCACCTCGTGGAGCGGCTTGAGCAACACGCGCTGCATCGCCAGCCAACTGGCGACAATCACAGTGACAACAGCCAGCATCACGGCAGACAACAGCCAGATTATCTTGCGGTAATCACTCTCATTGTCCTGCACGCCGGCAGTGGCCAGTGCCGTTTGCGCGGCACGCCATTCCCGATATACTTCCTGCATGGCCGTCTGCTTCTGCTCAGCATTCTGCTTGAACATCTCTTCCAGCTTACCTTCAGCCAGCAGCGCGTTCATTTTAGCCAGCGTCGCAGAATAGATGCCGTACTGTTCTTCCAGTCGATCGGCCAGACGCTCATCCAGCCCCGGCGTTTCTGGCAGGGCGTAGTATTTATCGTAATGCTCTTTCGACTCGGCCAGCAGACGATTTGCCGTGTTCACCAGTTCTTTCAACTGACCACCGTTGATCTCGCTGGCCATCGTTCCCTGTAAACGCAGCATCCCCCGGTTGAGCGTGACGCGAGCCTGGTTCAGGCTAATCCACGCATCGGTAAATTCAGCCACGTTCTGGCTGGAAAGCTGAGAGACATTAAAGTTCTGTTTATCGTTATTGAGTGCGCCAATAAAGACGCCTGCGGAGATGAGCTGCATTGCGCCCAGCGCGAGTAACACGGTGATAAGTAAGGTTATCACTTTGATTCGTTTGAACATCTGTTGCCTTTTATTATGCAGGTATTGTCTGAGGTCTAACTATCGGCAGCGGCGTGCGCTTATTTAATTCTCTGGCGCAGCTTTTTTCGCCATTTTTCCCCTTTTCAATAAGATTCAGCACCTTAACAAGATAAGAAATTTTCGTGACGCTCATCACAAAACACCCCACCCCGAAAGGGTTATAGCCTTCTTTATAAGTTGCATTTAAAATACACCTTATATTATTGAGAATGAGGTAACGGCAATGTCTTATCGCGATCAACCTTTAGGTGAACTGGCGCTCTCTATTCCTCGCGCTTCGGCCCTGTTTCGTAAATACGATATGGATTACTGCTGCGGCGGTAAGCAAACGCTGGCACGCGCTGCCGCGCGTAAAGAGCTGGATTTAGACGTTATTGAGGCGCAGCTCGCGCAGCTGGCTGAACAGCCGTTGGAGAAAGACTGGCGTACCGTGGCGCTGGCTGAAATCATCGACCATATCATTGTGCGTTATCACGACAGACATCGCGAACAGTTGCCGGAACTGATCCTGCAGGCCACGAAAGTTGAACGCGTTCACGCAGACAAACCGAACGTACCGCGCGGTCTGGCGAAAAACCTGAGCATGCTGCATGAAGAGCTGTCCAGCCACATGATGAAGGAAGAGCAGATCCTGTTCCCGATGATTAAACAGGGCATGGGTAGCCAGGCAATGGGACCAATCAGCGTGATGGAAAGCGAGCATGACGATGCCGGTGAACTGGTCGAAGTGATCAAACACATCACCCATAATGTGACGCCGCCGCCAGAAGCCTGCACCACCTGGAAAGCCATGTATAACGGCATTAACGAGATGATCGACGACCTGATGGAACACATCAGTCTGGAAAATAATGTGTTGTTCCCGCGTGCCCTCGCAGGTGAATAAAAAAAGGCGCCCGAGAGCGCCTTCCTGAAGTCCGAATTCGGCCACTGCTTATGTGGCCTTTTTTGTGTCCGATATGGCTACGCCTAACGCACGCCTGCCATACGTTTCTTACCGATAAACAACCAGCCCAGACCCAGCGCGATGAACCACAGCGGCGTCACGATCAGCGCCTGGCGAGTATCCTCTTCCAGCGTCAGCAGTACCAGTACGAAAACAAAGAACGCCATACACACCCAGCACATCAGCTTACCGAGCGGCATCTTGTAGATTGATTTTTCATGCAGGTGCGGACGCTGCTTGCGGTACACCAGGTACGAGCAAAGAATGATGGTCCATACGAACATGAACAGAATCGCCGACACGGTGGTGATCATGGTGAACGCGCCAATCACGCTCGGATTCACATACAGCATCACCACGCCGCCCAACAGGCAGATACAGGAGAAGGTTAAACCTTTCGCCGGAACCGCGCGTTTAGACAGCTTGGCAAACGCTTTAGGTGCCACGCCTTCCTGCGCCAGACCAAACAGCATACGGCTGGTAGAGAACACGCCGCTGTTTGCGGAAGAGGCCGCAGAAGTTAGCACCACAAAGTTGATCAGGCTCGCCGCCGCGGGCAGACCGACCAGGACAAACAGTTCAACGAATGGGCTCTTGGATGGCACCACCGAGCTCCACGGCGTGACGGACATAATCACAATCAGCGCGAAAACGTAGAACATGATGATACGGATCGGGATCGAGTTAATGGCGCGCGGCAGAGATTTCTCCGGGTCTTTGGTTTCCGCAGCGGTTGTCCCCACCAGCTCAATGCCCACAAACGCGAACACCGCAATCTGGAAGCCGGCAAAGAAGCCGCTCAGCCCTTTCGGGAACCAGCCACCGTCATTCCACAGATGCGTGAACGATGCCTGAACGCCAGTTGGCGACTGGAAGTGCGTCAGCACCATCACCAGGCCGACGACAATCAGACCGATAATGGCAACGATTTTGATCATCGCAAACCAGAACTCCATCTCACCGAACATTTTTACCGTGGCGAGGTTAAGGCTCAGCAGCAGCACGATCACCGCCAGCGAGGCGACCCAGTCTGAGAGTTCAGGGAACCAGAATTGCGCATACGCCGTAATGGCGACAACGTCGGCCATCCCGGTAACAACCCAGCAGAACCAGTAAGTCCAACCGGTAAAATACCCGGCCCATGGCCCAAGCAGGTCGGAGGCAAAATCACTAAATGATTTGTACTCCAGATTCGAGAGCAGCAACTCTCCCATTGCCCGCATCACGAAAAACAGCATGAAACCGATGATCATATACACAAAGATGATCGACGGTCCGGCAAGACTAATAGTTTTACCGGAGCCCATAAACAGGCCGGTACCGATTGCGCCGCCAATGGCAATAAGTTGAATATGACGGTTTGTGAGATTGCGCCGTAGCGACTGTTCAGACGAAGCCTCTTCTGCGGCTTCGACTTTGACCTGATCTACCATGTTTTTTCTTCCTGTACCTGTCTGTGTTGTTCAGGCTCTACGGCCTTTAGTGTGTCTATGATACGACGATCCTGTTAGCAGGACTCATCGATATTAGGTAAGAATTGGCGGGATGAATACTAAGATTTAGATATAATGTTAATTTAATGTTTAAAGTGAGTGTCATATCACTCTGATAGCGCGAATCAGCTCACAAAAATACACGCTGGTGAGGCATTTGCAAGATAAAATATCGACAACGGCGTAACTATAGCTTTTCACGCTATTTCTTTGCTCCCCCCGGCCTCGGGGGGAACAGAAGTCACTGCTTACAGAATCTCAAGCAGTTCAACGTCGAATACCAGCGTGCTGAACGGAGGAATGGACGCGCCAGCGCCACGCTCGCCGTAAGCCAGTTCCTGAGGAATAGTCAGTTCCCATTTGGAACCCACCGGCATCAGAGTCAGCGCTTCAATCCAGCCAGGGATGACGCCGTTAACTGGGAATTCAGCCGGTTCGCCACGTGCGACAGAACTGTCGAACACGGTACCGTCGATCAGTTTACCGGTGTAATGCACGCGAACGCGGTCGGTGCGTGCCGGGATAGCACCTTCGCCCTGGGTCAGAACACGGAACTGCAAACCGGATTCAGTGCTGTTCACACCCTCTTTCTCACGGTTTTCTTCCAGATATTTAACGCCATCAGCGGCCATAGCCTGGAAACGCTCGCGACGAACTGCATCAGCACGCTCGTGGATTTCACGCAGTGCGCGATGCACAACATCAACCGGCACTGCCGGATGCTTGCCTTCCAGCGCGTCAGCGATACCCGCTACCAGCGCTTCAGGCAACAGCCCTTCCAGACCGGATTCGCTCAGCTGCTGTCCTACCTGCAAACCAATGCCGTAGCTTGCTTGCGCTTCGATAGTGTCAAAAGTCGGGGTAGCCATCATATTTCCTTTCATCGGATGTAAAGTAGCGGGCAGCATATCAGCCATGCCGCATCCGGTAAAACTTTGTCTCGGGAACTGATGACAAATCGCGAGGAAAAAGAAACAATGACTATTGTCCGCATGAATGTCACGAAAGCGGGTACCCGAACAAGTATCATAGAGTTAGCGATCTATACTCTATGACTGAGGAACGAGACGCGGAGCAGGAGGAAAGCCATGCCCGGGCGCTTTGAATTAAAACCAACCCTGGCGAAAATCTGGCATGCACCGGACAATTTTCGCATTATGGACCCGCTGCCGCCGATGCACCGCCGCGGCATTATTGCTGCTGCTATCGTGCTGGTGATCGGTTTCCTGCTCCCTTCCAGCGACAACAGCGATGCACCAGTGGTCGCGCGTACTGCCCAGTTGGATTTGCAGTCGCAGTCACAGCCGCCGACGGAGGCCCAGCTTCAGGCACAACTGGTCGCCCCGCAAAACGACCCTGGCCAGGTCGCGCCGGTTGCGCCGGAACCCATCCAGGAAGGGGAACCAGACGCACAACCGCAGGCCCAGCAATCTCAGCCACAGACGCAACCTTTCCAGCCGGATAGTGGAATTGACCAGCAGTGGCGTTCCTACCGCGTAGATTCGGGTAAAACGCTGGCCCAGGTATTCCGTGACCACAATCTCCCGCCAACCGATGTGTACGCCATGGCGCAGGTAGAAGGGGCCGGAAAACCGCTGAGCAATTTGAAAGACGGACAGATGGTGCAGATCAGGCAGAATGCCAGTGGCGTAGTGACAGGGTTAACCATCGATACGGGTAATGGCCAGCAGGTCCTGTTTACCCGCCAGCCTAACGGCAGTTTTATTCGCGCCCGATAGCCAGCACACCTGATAAGCGCAGTGCCATCAGGCAGCAAGGTGAAGCGTTAGCGTTTCACCTTGTTCACCCACCAGATCCCCGAACAGACCAGCACCAACGCTACTGCATATTTCCATTCGAGAATATTTTCGCCGAGGAAAATGGCCGACAGTACCGCGCCTGAAACCGGGATCAGGAAGTTAAACGGTGCAATCATCCCCACGCGGTTGTGTTTAAGCAAAATACTCCACAAGGCAAATGCCACCGAAGAGAGCAACGTCAGGTAGCCCAGAATCGCCAACGAAGACGCGCCGTGTACGGTCAGCGTGCCACCAAAAGCGTAACCGCCGATCACCAGCGCCAGACCGCCACCGCCCAGTTGATACCCCGTCATTACCGTCGGGTCGACCGTCTGAGAAATGCGTTTGCCGTATAACGTAGCGGCGGAGAGAATAAAGGCTGCCATCACTACCGAGCCGTCCCCTAACAGGCTGAAGCTAAAATCCAGTCCGCTGTTAAAGTTCACCACCATCACGCCGAGAAAGCCCAGGATACAACCCAGCGCCTTGTTGTAGCTGAGTTTATCGTTCTGATAGATAAAATGCGCCAGCAGCACGCTGAAGAACGTGCCAGTCGCGTTCATGATGGACCCTTTCACCCCCGTGGTGAACGCCAGGCCAATATAAAAGAAAATATATTGCAGCGAAGTCTGCGTCAGCCCCAACAGCGTGAGCTGACCATATTGACGCGGGCTTAACCGGCCAATCGGTTTACGCTGCGCCACCGCCAGCAGGAGCAGCAATAATCCCGCAAACAGGAAGCGATAGCCGGCAAAGACAATTTTCGAGGGAATGTCATCCGTGGCAATCTGGAAGATCTCGTATCCACTTTTGATCGCCGGGTAGGCGCTCCCCCACAGCAAGCAGCAGAATGCCGCGCTCAGATAGACAACATTTTTACGCGCAAACAGAGGTTGGTGCGTTGGTTCCATTCCATCACCACTTTGAAATAATGTTTTATTTTTGTGATTATCCCGAAAAGGACAAAGAATAGCCAGAGAGAAAGACGGGGAACAGAAAAGCAAAACGCCGGCACAGGGCCGGCGCTTTTACGCGGTTAGCAGAATAAAAACTTATTCCGCAACTACGTTTACAGTCAGCTTAGCAAACACTTCGCTGTGAACCTGGAAGCTCACTTCGTGCTCGCCAGTGGTACGCAGAACGCCGTTCGGCAGACGAACTTCGCTCTTAGCTACTTCAACGCCAGCTGCAGTTACAGCGTCAGCGATGTCGCGAGTACCGATGGAACCGAACAGTTTACCTTCGTCGCCTGCTTTAGACGCGATGGTTACGGTTTCCAGTGCGTTGATTTTCTCAGCACGAGCTTCAGCAGCGGACAGAACGTCAGCCAGTTTAGCTTCCAGCTCAGCGCGACGCGCTTCGAAAAATTCAACGTTTTTCTTGGTAGCAGGAACAGCTTTACCCTGTGGTACCAGGAAGTTACGAGCATAGCCCGCTTTAACGTTAACCTGATCACCCAGGCTACCCAGGTTTGCTACTTTATCAAGCAGAATAACTTGCATTACCTTATCCTCTCAAAGTCGTATTAATGGACCGTGACCGATTACTGATGACGATCAGTGTACGGCAGCAGGGACAGGTAGCGAGCGCGTTTGATAGCGCGAGCCAGCTGACGCTGGTATTTTGCACGGGTACCGGTGATACGGCTTGGGACAATCTTACCGCTTTCGGTGATGTAGTTTTTCAGCGTAGCGATATCTTTATAGTCGATCTCTTGAACGCCTTCCGCGGTGAAACGGCAGAACTTGCGACGACGGAAATAACGTGCCATATGGCTAGTCTCCAGAATCTATCAATTCAATCTGCTCGGCATGCAGAACCATTTTGCTCAGGCCGTTCTTTGCCTTATGGCAAGAGATGAACCCCTGAACGGTTACTGCGCTACCGACCGTTATACTGTGAGTAATGGCCTGGTTTTCGTGTCCGCTAACAATAACGGGCATTTGGCACCACGCCTGCCGGTGAAACCCGGCTTCCTCCTGCACAGAACGATGCTCAAGCACGAACTGGCAATGAGGAATTCCTGATGGACTGACCTTTCGAAGGGGGGCCCTGCACACGGTGCCGGACAACGCCAGACGGTTGGTCATCAGAAATTACTCTTCAGAATCCCCAGCTTCAGCATCATCTGCGGTTTCGTTTGCGAAATCATCGCGACGCTCACGGCGCTCGTCTTTCGCTTTAACCATCGGAGATGCTTCGGTAACAGCGTGTTTAGTACGCATAACCATGCTGCGGATAACGGCATCGTTGAAGCGGAAGGTAGTTTCCAGCTCATCGATCACTTCCTGCGGCGCTTCAACGTTCATCAGAACGTAGTGAGCTTTGTGCAGTTTGTTGATCGGGTAAGCCAGCTGACGGCGGCCCCAGTCTTCCAGACGGTGGATCGTGCCTTCTGCGCCAGTGATGGCAGCAGTGTAGCGTTCGATCATACCCGGAACCTGTTCGCTCTGGTCAGGATGGACCATAAAAACGATTTCGTAATGACGCATCGAATTGCTCCTTACGGATTATTCAGCCTCCTGTCTGGGTCAGCCGAGGCCCATGGAGGCAAGGAACGTGTTAAAGGTCGGCTGAAAAATGACGCGTCATAATACTGGGGTCAGCCGGTAAACTCAAGGTGCTTGTACGATTATTTACCATGTCGCCATTAATACATATCCAGCAGCATTTTGACGCTAATGCAAATGGAGACAATGACAATCATCGGCCGGATAACTTTCTTTCCGCGCGTCAGTACCACCGTTGCGCCCAGGCGCGCGCCGAGCGATTGTCCGGCAAACATCACCAGCCCCAGCGACCAGATCATTTTGCCGCCGAAAATGAAGAACAAAATCGAGGCGATGTTCGATGCAAGGTTAATAAAATTCGAGTGAATTTGTGCCTTATCGATGCTGTATCCCCACAACAGGATATAGCAGAGCGTATAAAAGGAACCCGCACCAGCGCCAAGAAATCCATCATAAAAGCCAATACAGCCGCCGCAGATCAGAGAAAAGAAAAACAGGGATACCTGCGGCTTTCTTTTCGGTTCGCTGAGGTTGGGAGCGGAAATAAAGTAGATGGCGACGGCGATAATCAGTACCGGAAGCAGTTTTTTCAACACCTCCGGTTCAATGAACTGAATGAGCGTCGTGCCTAACGCTGAGCCGATAAAAGCAGACAGGAATACATACTTGTGCTCCTGCACGTTGATATGTCCCCGGCGTAAAAAGTAAATCCCGGAGGTTAGCGAACTGCCCAGCGCCTGAATTTTGTTGGTTGCCAGCGCGTTCGCCGGAGGTAAACCAGAAATTAACAGTGCGCCAATAGAGAGAAACCCACCTCCGCCCGACACCACGTTAATAAAGCCAGCCACCAGCGCGACCATAAACATAATCACGAAGTAGCTGAAATCCATGAATGAAGTATCCATAAGTTTTTGCCTTATTATCATAAAGTTATATTAATTATACGGCTCACTATAAACAGGGTATCCATCCGTTTAAATTGACTATTTGGTATGAGCTTGTGCGCGAAAGACAGGTATTTTTTAACGCAGCGGTATCTATCAGTTACCTGTAAATAAAAGAAAAGGCGGGTATGCGGTAATTTTTTGAACAACTGCATCAGAAATGGTCGCTAACGCCTGCGCCGGTAGCGGTTAAAATTACATCAGAAGCTCATCACTCACAGGAGAGAAGCAACCAGAGACCGCAGTCGAGGAGGTACATATGCGAGCCCGTGTTTTAACCCTTCTGGCTGTGCTTTTGCTCAGTGCAAATGCAACGGCAGCCATCCAAATTGACAATCATCAGGCCAGGAATATGGATGATGTGCAGAGCTTAGGCGTCATTTACATAAATCATAACTTCGCCACTGAAAGTGAAGCCACTCAGGCCCTGAATGAAGAGACCGATGCGCAAGGCGCAAACTACTACCACGTGATCCTCACCAGGGAACCCGGCAGTAACGGAAATATGCACGCCAGTGCGGATATTTATCGCTAGCACCAGAAACAACCAACGAGAACATTGCCACCGTTTGACTTGCCCCCCTCACCGGGGGCTTTTTTTTGCACATCAGGTAAATGAGAATTATTTTTCTTTGTATCTTATCCTGGTCATCATTTACTGATTAAATAAAGCATTACCGAACTGATACTCTGGGGCGAAACCATGTTTGCACGCTATGCGACGCTGAATCGCATACCAAAAGGCGTTTGGGTGCTGGGCGGCGTGAGTCTGCTTATGGATGTCTCCTCCGAAATGATCCATAGCCTGCTGCCGTTGTTTATGGCAACCACGCTGGGAGCCAGCGTCATTATCATTGGCCTGATTGAAGGATTAGCTGAAGCCACCGCGCTGATCATTAAGGTTTTTTCCGGCGTTCTCAGTGATTATCTGGGAAAGCGCAAAGGGCTGGCGATGCTCGGTTATGGTTTGGGGGCGCTGAGTAAGCCCCTGTTCGCGATGGCGGGCTCATCAGGCATGGTACTCAGCGCTCGCATGATTGATCGTGTGGGTAAAGGTATTCGCGGCGCTCCCAGGGATGCGTTAGTCGCGGATGTCACCCCGTCCGAAATCCGCGGCGCCGCTTATGGTCTGCGCCAGTCTTTGGATACCATTGGCGCATTTCTGGGCCCCCTGCTCGCCGTCGGGCTAATGCTGCTATGGAACAACGATTTTCACACTATCTTCTGGGTTGCCGTCTTCCCTGGGGTGCTCTCTATCGCCCTGCTATGGTTTGGCCTGAGTGAACCGAAAACCCCCGTCACTGATAAACGCACCAATCCGTTACGACGGGAAAACCTGAAAAAGTTGAGTGCAGCCTACTGGTGGGTCGTGGGACTGGGCGCGCTCTTCACGCTCGCCCGCTTTAGCGAAGCGTTTCTCGTGTTGCGCGCATATCAAATGGATATCCCGCTGTTTGCCATTCCGCTGGTGATGGTCGCCATGAATCTGGTCTACAGTCTGTCGGCTTATCCTTTTGGAAAAATGTCTGACAGTATGAACCACTCCCGCATGTTACAGGCGGGCCTGCTGGTCCTGATCGCGGCGGATATCACTCTGGCGCTGAGTCACCACTGGAGCACGTTACTGATAGGCGTGGGACTGTGGGGGATTCATATGGGCATGACGCAAGGGTTGCTGGCTGCCATGATTGCGCATACCGCGCCAGCAGAACTACGCGGTACGGCCTTCGGTATGTTTAATCTGATCAGTGGCATCGCCCTGCTGTTAGCCAGTACCGGCGCGGGCATTCTGTGGGAAACGATGGGCGCAGCCTCGACGTTTTACGCTGGTGCTGTCATTTGTGCGATAGTTTTAGCAGGAATGCGATTTACGCCAGCGGCTTACCAGCAACGCTGAAGATTGCCCCGAACAGATCGGTGACGCACATCCGTAGATGCACGTTGTCCGGGGCAAAGACGTTACTTCTGCCCGTAGTAGGCGTTTGGGCCGTGCTTACGCATGAAGTGTTTATTCATCAGATAACTGTCGATGGGGCTGAGGGCCGGATTAATGTCACGCGCAATCCATGCCATTTTTGCGACCTCTTCCATCACCACAGCGTTGTGTACCGCGTCGTGCGCATCTTTACCCCAGGCAAACGGACCATGCTGATACACGACTACGCCGGGCGTATGCAGAGGCTCCACGTTCCCCAGCGTTTCGATAATCACCTTGCCGGTATTCAGCTCATACTCCTCCTGAACCTCTGCTTCAGTTAATGCCCGCGTGCAGGGGATATCACCAAAGAAGTAATCCGCATGCGTCGTGCCGAGTGCAGGTATTGCCAGACCCGCCTGCGCCCATGCCGTCGCGTGGGTTGAGTGGGTGTGCACCACGCCGCCAAGAGATAAATAGCGGCGATACAGCGCCAGATGGGTGGCGGTATCGGAAGAAGGACGATAGCGTCCTTCCACCACGTTGCCATACAGATCCACAACCACCATGTCATCCACTGTCATTGTTTGGTAGTCGACGCCGCTGGGCTTAATCACCACCAGCCCCCGTTCGCGGTCGATGGCGCTGACGTTACCCCAGGTAAACGTCACCAGCCCATAACGCGGCAGATCCATGTTGGCCTCAAAAACCTGCTGTTTAAGTTTTTGCATTACACCGTCTCCACCAGACCTGCGCTGGCCATCCGCGCTTTCACCCAATCGCGCGCCTTCGCCACTTCACGCGCCGGATCGTCCGTTGTTTCACTCCACATCTCAATCAGGTATGGCCCGCAATACCCACTCTGCTTGAGCGTTGCAAAACAACGTTCGAAATCGACAACACCTTCACCAAACGGCACATTTTTGAACACGCCGGGTCTGGTGTCCTTCACGTGAACGGCCACGATATGGCCTATTCCTGCCTGCAACTCCATCTGCACGTCGTTATCCCACGCCGACAAATTGCCGATATCGGGATACAGCTGGAACCACGGATTATTGAGATAGTGGGCATAACCCAGCGCCTTACTGATCGAATTCATCAGCGGATAATCCATGATCTCCATCGCCAGCGTCACCTGCGCGCGACTTGCCATCTCAACGCTCTCTTTTAGCCCCTCGCGAAATCGACGACGCGTTTCGTTATTAGCCTGCTGGTAATAGACGTCGTAACCCGCCAGTTGAATCACGCGAATACCAATATCCTGCGCAAACTGAATGGCTTTCCGCATGATCGCCAGTCCCTGATCGCGCACCGCATCATCTTCGCTCCCCAGCGGGAAACGGCGGTGAGCGCTCAGGCACATAGAAGGTACACGTACTCCCGTTTCGGCGATGGCGGCCACCAGCGCCAGACGCTGCTCGCGGCTCCAGTCAAGGCGCGCGAGGCGGGCATCGGTTTCATCAACCGACATTTCGACAAAGTCAAAACCTAACTCTTTCGCCAGCCGCAAGCGCTCCAGCCAGCACTCCCCTCCGGGGAGCGCTTTTTCATAAATACCGAGCGGGACCTGTTTCGACAACATAGTCGCTCCTTAGCCCCACAACTGGGCGATGGAACGTTTAAACTGACGCGCCGCCTCAACCGGAGACGCGGCATCACGAATGCTGCGGCCAGCGATAAAGACGTGAATAGGAATCCCCTGGAACAGCGGCAGATCCTCCAGCGCCAGACCGCCGGTGACGGTGACTTTAAAGCCCATATCAGACAGGCGTTTGATGGCACTGATATCCGCCTCTCCCCACGCCACACCTGCGGCCTGCGCATCACGACTGCGATGATAGACAACCTGCCCGATACCCGCGTCACGCCACTCCTGAGCCTGTTCCCAGGTCCAGTAACCGGTCAGTTCAATCTGTACGTCGCCGTTAAATTCTTTCGCCACCTCGAGCGCACCTTTGGTGGTATTGATATCCGCACAGCAGATAACAGTGACCCAATCAGCGTTGGCCTCGAAACACATGCGAGAGAGAATTTTACCCGCATCGGCGATTTTGGCGTCCGCCAGCACAATTTTATGTGGGTAGAGCGCCTTCAGGTCACGTACGGCACGTACGCCCTCAGCAACACAAAGAATGGTGCCCACCTCAATGATATCGACCTCTTCGGCGATCAGACGCGTCGTTTCATACGCAGAAGACATTGATTGGTTATCCAGCGCAACCTGCAACATAGGTAATGACATTTCGGTATCCTTTTAAACAGCCGCCGCAGTGGCGTTATCAATTAAATCCAGCACTTCCTGCGCGGTGCGGCAGGCACGTAGACGGTCGAAATTGGCTTCATCATCAAACAGATTCACGATCTGCATAATGCCCACTTCCTGATGCGTGTTGGCGTCGACCGCCGCCATCGTGATCAGAATATCCACCGGGTCGTTATCTTCGTGGTTAAACACCAACGGTGTTTTCAGCGTCACCAGCGCAAAGCCGGTCTTCTTAACGCCTTCTTCCGGGCGCCCGTGCGGCATCGCCAGTCCTGGCGCAATCACAAAGTACGGACCAAACTGTTCAACCCCATCAAGAATGGCCTGGTAGTAGCGCGGTTCAACCACGTCGGCCTTAACCAGCAGATCCACGCCCAACTTTACCGCTTCCTGCCAGGTGTTGGCCTCGGCCTGTAGCAGGATGGCGTTATTGTCTGCCAGCGAATCACGTAATTTCATATGCCGTATCCTTACTTCACGTCCTGTGGGAAATGCGCTTTGATCACTTCCAGCAGTTTTGGTCCAAAATCGGCGGGCGATAGCATGTTGCGTACGCCAACAACATATTTATTGCCAGTTACGGTAATTTCACCGGCAATATGGGTAGAGGCGATGATGATATCCGCGCCGTTCAGTTCACTTTTGTACTCACCCACTGCGCAGCTGTTCACTGTATGGTCAATATTTGACTGGGTTAAAAACTGGTCCACTTTCATCTTCATGATCATGGAACTGCCCTGCCCATTGCCACACACAGCCAGAATACGTACGGTCATAATCGGAACTCCTTATTAAGCAGAGTGTTCTGCCAGTTGTTTTTCTGCGTCTTCCTCAGCGCGCAACGTGCGTCCTGCGAAAAACATATAAGCCAGTGCAATCAGAATAATGACGGCCATAAACGCGATGCCGATGGAGGCAAAGCCCTGCATCATCGGCGGCGCCAGAATTGACCAGTCCGCCATCCCCATCCACGCGCTCATACCGGTGAGTTTCACCGCCCAGACGCAGCCAAAGATTTCAATCATCCCCATCACCAGACAAATCTTGAGCGCCGCGCGCCAGCCGCCAAAGTGGTTCGCGAACACGCCAATGGTGGCGTTGGAGAAAAACATTGGGATAAAACCAGGAATAATCAGGATGGAAGAGCCGCAACCCACGAGGATGCCGACCGCAATCAGTTGGCCGATGGTGCCCCACATAAAGCCCCACACCACCGCATTGGGAGCAAAGCTGTATATCGCCGCACAGTCAATCGCCAATACCGCACCGGGAATCAGACGCTGCGAGATACCGTTGAACGCTTCTGAAAGTTCGGCGACGAACATACGTACGCCCTGGGTGATGATGAAGATCGCCACGGCAAACGAAAAACCAGTCTGCAGGATGTACACCGTCCAGTGCGTTTTCCCCGCCATCGCCTGAACCACATCAATGCCGAAAGAAAGCAGGATCGCCCCGAAGAAAATGGTCATGACAATCGCGGTCGAAACGATGTTGTCATGGAAGATATTCAGCCAGCCAGGCAGTTTCAGATCTTCTACGCTCTCCTCTTTTTTACCCAGATAAGGCGCGACCTTGTAGGCAATCCATGAAGCGAACTGCTGCTGGTGGCCGATGGAAAAACCGCAGCCGTCGGTCACTTCCTGCGTCGGCTTGTACATCATATTGGAGGTAATCCCCCAGTAGAGCGACACCAGCACCGCCGTGCAGATAATGGTGGTCCACATGGAATAGCCGAAGATATAGAAAGAGACCGCAATTAAGCCCGCCTGCTGGAACATGATGTGCCCGGTGAGCATGATGGTGCGAATGCCGGTAATACGTCGCAGCAAGACGTAACAAATGTTCAGCGCCAGCGCCAACAGCACGGCATAACCTACCCAGCTATAAGCGTCTCCCATACGTTCAATGGTTGCCATCATGGAGGCATACGTATCGGAAATCGCACCATTGATACCGTAAACCTCGGACATCTTCGCCACCACCGGTTTAAACGTGCTGGTCAGAATGCCCGATCCCGCCTGCAGCAGCATAAAACCGATAATCGTTTTGATCGTGCCTTTGATAATGACGCTGACGCTTTTGCGCAACAGGATGTAGCCGAGGCAGGTCACAATACCCAACAGCAACGGCGCGTTGGTCATGACCTGATTAAAAAAGACGGTAAAGATGTTGTAGAGGATCTCCATAACGATCTCCAGTAGACAAAGTTGCTGAACATTCATTACAGATGTTCAGGATGTTGTGCCCCCACTCTAATTTTCAAAAGTAATCACAACAAGATTGAATTTGATTAAATGTGATGGAGTACGCAAATAAATCTCTTACCCGAGCCAGGGTTTTATGGAACATTCATAGAGCAAAAAATAAAACTCATAAAAACAATAAAATACAAAAATAGATTGCTACAAAGCATCCCGTTACGTTGTGAGTAATAGACGCTTTACGACGGAATCAGAAAAATCCACGCATTGCCTTCTTGATAAATTGATGTCAGTATCAATCAAAATAAATCATAATTTGATTCAACTTGAACCAACATGAAGGTAAATGCGATGAGTAAAGTAAAAAGCATCACGCGCGAATCATGGATTCTGAGCACATTCCCGGAGTGGGGAAGCTGGCTGAATGAAGAGATCGAACAGGAACAGGTCGCACCTGGCACCTTTGCTATGTGGTGGCTTGGCTGTACCGGAATTTGGCTAAAGTCGGAAGGCGGGACTAACGTCTGCGTCGATTTCTGGTGCGGAACAGGTAAGCAAAGTCACGGTAATCCGCTGATGAAAACCGGTCACCAGATGCAACGCATGGCGGGCGTGAAGAAACTGCAGCCAAACCTGCGTACTACGCCGTTTGTACTTGATCCGTTTGCGATTCGCCAGATCGATGCAGTGCTGGCTACGCACGATCATAACGATCACATCGACGTCAATGTCGCGGCTGCGGTCATGCAGAACTGCGCGGACGACGTGCCGTTTATTGGGCCACAAACCTGTGTGGATCTGTGGGTCGGCTGGGGCGTGCCGAAAGATCGCTGCATCGTGGTAAAACCCGGCGATGTGGTTAAAGTGAAAGATATTGAAATTCATGCGCTTGATGCTTTTGATCGTACCGCGTTGATTACTCTTCCCGCCGATCAGAAAGCGGCGGGCGTGCTGCCGGACGGTATGGACGCGCGCGCCGTTAACTATCTGTTCAAAACACCGGGCGGCACGCTGTATCACAGCGGCGACTCACACTACTCCAACTATTATGCCAAACACGGCAATGAGCATCAGATTGACGTCGCGCTCGGATCCTATGGCGAAAACCCGCGTGGCATTACCGACAAGATGACCAGCTCCGACATGCTGCGTATGGCCGAAGCGTTGAATACAAAAGTCGTCATCCCCTTCCATCATGACATCTGGTCTAATTTCCAGGCCGATCCTCAGGAGATTCGTGTGCTGTGGGAGATGAAAAAAGATCGGCTGAAGTATGGCTTTAAGCCATTCATCTGGCAGGTAGGTGGCAAATTCACCTGGCCGCTGGATAAAGATAACTTTGAATATCACTATCCACGCGGCTTTGATGACTGTTTCACGATTGAACCGGATCTACCGTTTAAATCCTTCTTGTGATTCACACCAAATGCCGGGCATAACCCGGCATTTTTTCCCCATTTACTTTAGTATTTCCAGGCTATTTCAAATATCATCTTTTCAAATCAATTTGTATCGGAATAGCTCATGACTGAAGCACAAAGACATCAAATATTGCTGGATATGCTGGCGCAGTTGGGCTTTGTTACCGTTGAGAACGTAATTGAGCGCCTGGGAATTTCCCCCGCCACAGCCCGCCGGGATATCAACAAACTCGACGAAAGCGGCAAACTCAAGAAAGTTCGTAACGGCGCAGAAGCCATCACGCAGCAGCGCCCGCGCTGGACGCCAATGAATCTGCATCAGGCGCAGAACCACGATGAAAAGGTTCGCATTGCCAAAGCGGCCTCTCAACTGGTGAATGCCGGTGAAAGCGTGGTGATCAACTGCGGATCGACCGCCTTCCTGCTCGGACGTGAAATGTGCGGCAAGCCAGTGCAGATCATCACTAATTATCTGCCGCTGGCGAACTATTTGATCGACCAGGAGCATGAGAGCGTGATCATCATGGGAGGACAATACAACAAAAGCCAATCTATCACGCTTAGCCCACAAGGTAGTGAAAATAGCCTGTATGCCGGGCACTGGATGTTCACCAGCGGCAAAGGGTTGACCGCAGATGGACTGTATAAAACCGATATGCTGACCGCGATGGCGGAGCAGAAGATGCTTAACGTGGTGGGCAAACTGGTGGTGTTGGTCGATAGCAGTAAGGTCGGTGAACGCGCGGGGATGCTGTTCAGCCGCGCCGATCAAATCGATATGCTGATCACCGGCAAAAATGCGGACCCTGAGATCCTGCAACAGCTCGAAGCTCAGGGTGTAAGCATTATGCGCGTTTAAAGGTGCTGGCGGAAAAACGTCACCGTCGCAGCCAGCGCTTCTGGCGTAATGCGGTGGCGTACGCCTGCTTCCCACAGACAGGTCAGGTTATTGTCCAGACCAGCCTGAATCAGCGCCTGCTGTAAGCGAAAAGTTTCAATAGCCGGTACCACATCATCTTCCTGCCCATGCCATAGTAGCAACGGTCTGTCGGCCAGGCGTGGCAACTGGTGCGTCACTTCCCATTCGGCCAGCGGCGCGATGAGGGCATCAAACGCAGCCTGCTGTTCTGGCGTCTGGACCAATAAAGGCGGAAAAAGCGTCTGCGCAAGCCGGGTAAAGTAGCCCGAACCCATCAGGCTGGCTACACATTTCACCTCGGGGTGACGAGCCATAATGCCCAGGGCCGTCATTCCCCCCATTGACGCTCCGCCTACGGCAAGCCGTTCATCTGACAGCCAATTTTCTGCCACCAGCGCCGCACGTAACGTCGAAAATTCCTGCATGTTTTGCTGCAATATGTGCCAAAAGCGGTATATCCGCCCCTGTGCGTCACCCTTGAAGCGGGCACCATGGTCTGGCGCATCTGGCATCACTACCCGGAATCCAGCCTGAGCCAGAGCAACGGCAAAATAGCTGTAGACCAGACTGGAAGATGTAAATCCGTGATAGAAAATAATACAGGGGAGTGAACATGCGCGTTTGCCAGCCGGAACGGCGTGCAGGACAGGGATACCCGCCAACTGTCGTGTTTCAATTTCGATCATTTGTCGCCTCTTTCTTTCTGGTATGCCACGCAGCAATACTTAACGCAAGCGAATGTGTTCGACAATGATTCATAATGTTGAGAACTGGGTTACGCTTTCGCAACATTTTCATTCGAAAATCGCGTGAGAGATAACAATTCGGGAACATTCCCCTAAAGGGAAATTAATAAGGCACTACACTATGGCTATCAGGAAACGAGATAGAGTTATGCGTCGGTTTGCCTCTTTGTTGCTGGTTTTATTTTTAAGCGCCTGTAGCGTGCTACAGGGAACGCCGCAACCCGCACCGCCCGTTGCCGACCACCCGCAGGAGATCCGCCGTAACCAGAGTAATGGGTTACAGCGAATAGGGACGGTTAGCGCGCTGGTAAGAGGCTCACCGGATGATGCGCTGGCTGAAATCCGCGACAAAGCCGTCGCGGCAAAAGCTGATTATTATGTGGTCTTATTAGTCGATGAGACCATTGTGACAGGCCAATGGTATTCACAAGCGATTTTGTATCGTAAATAACATTGGTTTGAAATTTAGTCAGCTTTACATTGCTTTGCGCCCCTATGCGTTTACCTGTGCACAATAAACCAACAGCAGGAAGCTTGAGGTTTATTATCGCGATGGAATGCCCTGCCGTGTGTAGGGGTACGAATAATGGAGCTGACGATGAAACAATCACTTGCCTTATCCTCACTGCTGCTTTCTACCGGACTGGTAGGTACTACGGCGCAGTCTGCCGAGTTCGCCAGTGCTGACTGTGTTACCGGCCTGAACGAAATAGGGCTGATATCCGTCAGTAACATTGCAGGAAATCCGCAGGATGTAGAACGTGTCGTTGCGTTAAAAGCGGATGAACAAGGTGCTTCATGGTATCGGATCATTCAAATGTATGAAGATCAGCACCCCGATAACTGGCGCGTCCAGGCCATACTCTATGCGTAACAGATTGCCGGATGGGGTAAACTTATCCGGCCTGCTTTAACGTAGGCATTATGATAAGACGCGCCAGCGTCGCCATCAGGCATATTATTACCGTAATCCTCCCGTTGCCCGTAGCAGCAGATCATTCTGTACCTGTTCAGACAACCGTCGTCCACCACGCGTATCCAACATCATCTGACACCAGGCCTGCGCCACTGGCGGAGAGGCATAGCGCAACATTTGCGCCCCGCAACCGAGCAGGAAAAGCTGCTGCGTAATCTCCCGTCCCAATTCTTCAATGGGTTTACGCAGGTGTTGCTGCAACTGACGAACCATCCGATCGTAATGACGATCCTGCCCTTTGACCTCGGCAAAGGCTTCGCTGAGCATATCGTAGATACCGGGTTGTTTTGCCAGCACCCGCAATACATCAAGACACATAATATTGCCGGAGCCTTCCCAGATACTGTTTACCGGCATCTCACGGTACAGACGTGGCAGCTCACTCTCCTCGCAGTAGCCAACCCCACCCAATACTTCCATCGCCTCAGCGACAAACGGCATCCCGCTTTTGCAGACAGAATATTTCGCCGCTGGCGTAAACAACCGAGCCCACAGCGCTTCTTTGGCATCAGCGCGGCGGTCCCAGGCCCGTGCCAGCCTAAACAGTAACGCGGTCTGGCCTTCCAACTGGAGCGCCATTCGGCTTAAGACCTGACGCATCATCGGCTGTTCAATCAATGGCTTGCCAAATACCTGTCGTTGGTGCGCATGATAAATCGCCACGGAAAAGGCACGTCGCATCATGCTATGGCTACCGAGCGCACAGTCAAAACGCGTCATACCACCCATTTTCAGGATATGGCGTATACCTTCTCCTTCTTCGCCCAGCAGCCAGCCAATAGCATCGTGGAATTCGACTTCGCAGCTGGCATTGGAGCGGTTGCCTAACTTATCTTTCAGCCTCTCGAGACGGATAGCATTACGTTGACCATCGGGTAAAAATCGCGGTACAAAAAAGCAGGATAATCCCCCCTTTGCCTGCGCCAGCACCAAATGGGCATCGCTTTGTGGCACAGAGAAAAACCACTTATGTCCCACCAACCGATACGAGCCGTCTGCGAGGCGTTCCGCCTGGGTGGTATTGCTCAACACATCTGAGCCCCCCTGTTTCTCGGTCATTCCCATACCGATCAGCAGCCCACGCTTTTGCCCACCCGGCAATAAATGCGAGTCATAACGGTCACTTAGCAGCGGCGTAAACCAGTCGTGAAATTGTGAAGGTAGCATCTGCAGTAACAGCGGCGTGGCGGCAAAAGTCATGGTTACCGGACACAACGTGCCTGCTTCCACCTGCGCATGCAGCATGAAACGCGCCGCGCGGGCAACAAATGTTCCCTGCCGCGCTTCGTCTTCCCAGGCAAGGTTATGCACGCGGTTGGCGCACAGCCCCTGCATCAGCAAATGCCAGGCAGGATGAAAACGCACATCGTCCAGTCGCTGCCCCTGCGGATCGTAGCGCAAAAGCTCGGGTGGAAAAGCATTAGCCAGGCGACCCAGTTCGAGCGACTCCGCGGTACCTAGCTGCTGGCCAATACTCGCCAACAGATCGCTGTCCCAGCCCGCCCCTTCGCGGATAACCGCTTCGCACAGGGCGCCATCGGACAGGTATAAGTTGCTGTTATTGAGCGGTACAGGTTGGTTAAAAACGGTATGCGTTTGCCAGTGCATTGTGTTTCCCTCCGTCAATGGCCGTGGCCTTAAGTATGGCCAGCCAGACAAGAGAGTGCCTGGGATGAAGGTCACAAAAAAGCCATCCCAGGGGATGGCTTGAGAGAAATTGAGAATGAATTAGCCGCGCTGACGAACGGCCTCAAACAGGCAGATGCCGGTCGCGACTGAAACGTTTAGCGACGAAACGCTCCCTGCCATCGGGATACTGATCAGTTCGTCACAATGTTCGCGGGTCAGACGACGCATTCCTTCGCCTTCAGCCCCCATGACCAGCGCCATACGTCCGGTCATTTTGCTCTGATAGAGAGTATGGTCGGCTTCGCCAGCGGTGCCCACAATCCAGATATTCTCTTCCTGCAGCATACGCATCGTGCGCGCCAGGTTAGTTACGCGGATCAGCGGTACGCTTTCAGCCGCGCCACAGGCCACTTTTTTCGCCGTCGCATTCAACTGTGCGGAACGATCCTTCGGTACGATAACCGCATGTACACCAGCAGCATCCGCGCTACGCAGGCATGCGCCCAGGTTATGCGGATCGGTGACGCCATCGAGGATCAAAAAGAACGGCTGATCGAGCGCAGCAATCAGATCCGGTAGATCGTTCTCCTGATACTGACGACCCGGCTTCACGCGCGCAATAATCCCCTGATGTACCGCACCCTCGCTTTTCTCATCCAGGAACTGACGGTTAGCCAACTGAATGACAACGCCCTGCGCTTCCAGTGCATGGATCAACGGCAGCAGGCGTTTATCTTCACGGCCTTTGAGAATAAAGACGTCCTGGAAGCGCTCAGGCGCACGTTCCAGCAGAGCCTGCACCGCGTGGATGCCGTAAATCATTTCACTCATGAATGTACTCGTTAATAGTTTGTGCGTAACGCCGGGCAACATAATAGTTGCCCGACTTACAGTTTATGGCTGTTATTGTGCGACGTTCTTTTTCGCCGCACGTTTAGCTTTGGTGGCGGCAGCGATTTTACGCGTTTTTGCCGATGGCTTTTTCGCTTTTTTATCGCTTTTCTTCTCAGCCGTTTTTTTATCCGCCAGAGGTTTGGCTCTGCCTTTCTTCTCGCCGCGGAATGCGCTGTCCGGCTCGAAATTCACCTTTTTGCCCATTTGACGACGTTTACCGGTAGTTTTACCTGCATCGCCTTTTTTAGCTTTTTCGCGTGCGGTTTTGCCCTCATTGCGCGGCGCACGTTCGCTGGAGATCAAACTGAAATCGATTTTACGCTCGTCCATGTTGACCGCTTCCACGCGAACTTCCACACGATCGCCCAGGCGATACATCTGACCGCTTGACTCCCCCGTCAGGCGCTGCCCAACCTGGTCAAAGCGATAGTAGTCGTTATCCAGGGAGGAGACATGCACCAGACCGTCGATAAACAGTTCGTCAAGACGGACAAAGAAGCCAAACCCGGTCACGCTGGCAATTACGCCTTTAAAGACGTTACCCACCTGATCCAGCATGAAGTCACACTTCAGCCAGTCAGAGACGTCGCGCGTAGCTTCGTCAGCACGGCGTTCGGCCATCGAACAGTGCTGGCCCAGTTGCAGCATCTCTTCCATTGAATAATGATAGCCACCGGTTTCCGTGGTGTTGCCTTTATGGCCCTGCTCCTGCGCCAGCAAATATTTAATTGCACGGTGCAAAGAGAGATCCGGGTAACGACGAATCGGCGAGGTAAAGTGCGCATAAGATTGCAGCGCCAGACCAAAGTGACCCCGGTTTTCTGGATCGTAAATCGCCTGCTTCATCGAGCGCAGCAGCATAGTTTGCAGCATTTCCGCGTCAGGACGGTCGGCAATCGACTCCAGCAATTCAGCGTAATCGCGCGGCTCGGGTTTATTGCCGCCAGGCAGTTCCAGACCCAGTTCGGCCAGTACGGAACGGAAGGAGGTAATCGCTTCGGTCGTCGGCTTATCGTGAATACGGAATAAGGCTGGCTCTTTGGCTTTCTCAACGAATCGCGCCGCTGAGATGTTCGCCATGATCATGCACTCTTCAATCAGCTTGTGCGCGTCGTTACGTTGCGTCTGTTCGATACGTTCAATACGACGTTCAGCGTTGAAAATAAACTTCGCTTCTTCACTTTCAAACGAGATACCGCCGCGTTCTTCCCGGGCTTTATCCAGCACTTTGTAGAGATTATGCAGCTCTTCAATATGTTTCACTAACGGCGCATACTGCTCGCGCAGTTCCTGATCGCCCTGCAGCATGTGCCAGACTTTGGTGTAGGTCAGACGCGCATGGGAACTCATTACCGCTTCGTAGAATTTAAAGCCGGTTAACCGTCCTTTCGACGAAATGGTCATTTCGCACACCATACACAGACGGTCTACCTGCGGGTTCAGCGAACACAATCCGTTAGACAGCACTTCCGGCAGCATCGGGACAACCTGCGACGGGAAGTAGACAGACGTGCCACGGCTGCGCGCTTCCTGATCCAACGGAGTCGGCGGGCGGACGTAATAGCTTACGTCAGCAATCGCCACCCATAAACGCCAGCCGCCGCCGCGTTTCTTCTCGCAGTAAACCGCATCATCGAAGTCACGCGCATCTTCGCCATCAATAGTGACCAGCGGGAGATCGCGTAGATCAACACGTCCAACTTTCGCCTCTTCCGGCACTTCTTCTTTCAGCCCGGCAACCTGTTTTTCGACTGCCTGCGGCCAGATATACGGGATTTCATGGGTACGCAGGGCCATATCAACAGCCATGCTGGTGCCCATGTTGTCGCCCAATACTTCAACGATTTTACCCACAGCTTTGGTGCGACGGGTTGGACGCTGGGTCAGCTCAACCACGACCACAAAGCCCATACGCGCCCCCATCACCTCTTCCGGCGGAATAAGGATATCGAAGCTCAGGCGGCTATCGTCCGGGACGACAAACCCGACCCCAGCGTCGGTGAAGTAGCGGCCGACAATCTGGCTGGTTTTCGGCACCAGTACGCGCACAATACGCGCTTCGCGACGACCTTTACGGTCCGCGCCCAGCGGCTGCGCCAGCACCTGATCGCCATGAATGCAGGTTTTCATCTGCTCGCTGGACAGGTACAGGTCATCTTTGCGGCCTTCAACGCGCAGAAAGCCGTAGCCATCACGGTGGCCAATAACGGTACCTTTCAGCAGGTCGAGACGTTCCGGCAGCGCGTAGCACTGACGACGAGTGAAGACCAGTTGCCCGTCACGCTCCATCGCGCGCAGGCGACGACGCAGCGCTTCTTGCTGTTCTTCACCTTCAATGTTGAGTTCAGCGGCCAACTCATCGCGGTTGGCCGGTTTTTCACGTTTAGTTAAATGTTCGAGGATAAATTCCCGGCTCGGGATAGGGTTCGCGTATTTTTCAGCTTCGCGTTCCTGGAAAGGATCTTGTGACATCTCGGTTCCTCCGTTGTCATCTCTGATGAAGATTTTCGTCACTCCACCAGCAATAATTTATAAAGCGGTTGATTTTCTTCAACCAAATCAGCAAGTGTGTAGTTGTCCAGTTCCGTGAGAAAACTTTGCACTGCTTTAGAAAGCGCCTGTTTGAGTCGGCAGGCAGGGGTTATGTGGCAAAACTCGCTGCTACAGTTGACCAGCGATAAGGGTTCCAGCTCGCGAACCACATCACCAATACAAATATCCTTAGCGGGTTTACCCAGGCGGATACCGCCATTTTTTCCTCGAATAGCAGTAACAAAGCCCGCCCGGCTAAGTTGATTGATTATTTTGACCATATGATTACGGGACACGCCGTAGACTTCTGTCACCTCAGAAATACTGGTCATACGTCCTTCGGGAAGTGACGCCATGTAGATTAGCGCACGTAATCCGTAATCGGTGAAACTTGTTAACTGCACATCAACCTCAGGAAAAGGGATAAAACGGATAAACCTGGTGGTATTAATTATATTGATGATAAACCAGCCACCAGCCAGGTCGCTAATTTATTTCAGTTCGGGAAGGAAAAAAGCGAGGAACTTACGTGATTTTAAGCCGGATTCTAA
Source organism: Citrobacter sp. wls717 (assembly GCF_005280955.1). NCBI lineage: Bacteria > Pseudomonadati > Pseudomonadota > Gammaproteobacteria > Enterobacterales > Enterobacteriaceae > Citrobacter > Citrobacter sp. wls717. The sequence goes on along the minus strand of NZ_SZWW01000006.1, from coordinate 14,069 downwards.
TGCAAAACGCATCATCCGGCCTAAGATAGTGCAAGCGCAGCGCCATTCGACGCTACGCCATAACCAGAATTATGCGTCGAACGGGTCGCGCAGGATCATGGTTTCAGTACGGTCTGGGCCAGTTGAGATAATATCAATCGGCACACCGGTCAGTTCTTCAATACGCTTGATGTAGTTCAGCGCCGCCTGCGGCAGACCACTACGTTCCTTCACGCCAAAGGTGGATTCAGACCAGCCTGGCATGGTTTCGTAAATCGGCTCGATACCTTTCCAGTCGTCAGCAGCCAGCGGGGTAGTCGTAACTTCACGGCCATCCGGCATACGGTAAGCGACACAGATTTTCACCTCTTTCAAACCGTCCAGTACGTCCAGTTTGGTCAGGCAGAAGCCAGACAGGGAGTTAATCTGTACTGCACGACGCACGGCAACGGAGTCCAGCCAACCGGTACGACGACGACGACCAGTGGTTGCGCCATACTCGTTACCTTGTTTGCACAGGAACTCGCCAACGTCATCAAACAGCTCTGTCGGGAACGGACCCGCGCCAACACGAGTAGAGTAAGCTTTGATGATACCCAGCACGTAATCCACATAACGTGGGCCCAGGCCGGAGCCAGTCGCCACGCCACCCGCGGTGGTGTTGGAGGAGGTTACGTACGGATAAGTACCGTGGTCGATATCCAGCAGCGTACCCTGCGCGCCTTCGAACATGACGAAATCGCCACGCTTACGCGCCTGGTCCAGCAGATCGGAAACATCAACAACCATAGAAGTCAGGATGTCGGCAATCGCCATCACATCATCCAGCACTTTCTGGTAGTCAACCGCTTCGACTTTATAGAAATTCACCAACTGGAAGTTGTGATATTCCATCACTTCTTTCAGTTTTTCAGCGAAGGTTGCTTTATCAAACAGATCGCCAACGCGCAGACCGCGACGAGCCACTTTATCTTCATAAGCCGGGCCGATACCGCGACCGGTAGTACCGATTGCTTTCTCGCCACGCGCTTTCTCACGAGCGTTATCCAACGCAACGTGATAATCAAGGATCAGCGGACAAGCTTCAGACAGCAGCAGGCGCTCGCGAACCGGGATACCACGATCTTCCAGCCCTTTCATTTCTTTCATCAGCGCGGACGGAGACAGTACAACACCGTTACCGATGATGCTGATGACATTCTCGCGAAGAATACCTGATGGAATAAGATGGAGGACGGTTTTTTCACCGTTGATTACGAGAGTATGGCCTGCGTTGTGTCCACCCTGGTAGCGCACAACATATTTAGCCCGTTCAGTCAGAAGATCGACGATCTTCCCTTTACCTTCGTCACCCCATTGGGTGCCCAGTACGACGACGTTGTTACCCATTTTTCAAAATCACCGTTTGCTTAAAAATGGATTCTACCACCGCTTTTTCAGATATACAGCACTTTTTGCATGCTAAAATCCGCAAATTAGGCTACTTATTGATCAGCCAATCGTTTTCCTCAACATGTAGTAGACCACAACGCCCGCAACCACAAGACCTCCACCAAAACGACGCAAAGTATTTTCGGGGAGTTGCGCCATCGCGGAGATCATTTTCTTCCATGCGCCGGGATAAAGCATCGGACCCAGGCCTTCCAGTACCAAAACCAGCGCGAGCGCCAACAAAATTGTGGAATTCATCCATCGTCCTTATATAAAAAGAAAACCACCGCATCCCTGGGGACGCCGGTGGTTTTGCTGGTTTAAAACCGCTGAAACTATTTTAGCGTGTCGCGGTATTCGGTGTCTTCATGTAGCGGAAGAAATCGCTGTCCGGGCTCATGACCATCACGTCCTGGTTACCTTCGAAGCTCTTCTCATAAGCACGCAGGCTACGGATGAAGGCGTAGAAGTCAGGATCCTGGCTGAACGCGTCGGCAAACAGTTTAGCGGCTTCTGCATCGCCTTCACCGCGCATAATGCGGCCCTGACGCTCAGATTCTGCCAGCGTTTTCGTTACTTCGTAATCCGCCGTTGCACGCAGTTTTTCCGCTTCTTCCTGACCTTGTGAACGATGGCGACGGGCTACCGCTTCACGCTCAGCGCGCATACGGTTATAGATAGCCTCAGACACTTCCGCAGGCAGGTTGATTTGCTTAATACGCACGTCAACCACTTCGATCCCCAACGCTGCCATACTGTTCGGGTTGATGACCGGTACTTTACCGTTCGTTTCAGCCTGAACACGCTCAGCCGCTTCGGCAATCGCACTATCCGCCGCCGGCGTCGCGACTTCATCTTCCGTACCAGCAGAACCGGAGTTCAGCGCGTCACGGACTTCCAGAGTCAGACGACCACGGGAATCGGTAACGATGTCTTTCACGTCGAGACGACCGATTTCAGAACGCAGACGGTCAGAGAACTTACGTTTCAGCAGGACTTCTGCCTGAGAAACATCGCCACCGCCCGTTGCCAGGTAGTAACGGCTAAAGTCACTGATGCGCCACTTGATGTAGGAGTCAACGATCAGGTCTTTCTTCTCTTTGGTGACAAAGCGATCGGCCTGGTTGTCCATGGTCTGAATACGCGCATCCAGCATCTTCACTGATTCAATAAACGGAATCTTGAAGTGCAGGCCAGGTGCAACGACCAGCGGCTTGTTTTCATCGTCACGCAGAACTTTACCAAAGCGCAGCGTAATACCGCGCTCGCCTTCTTTGACCACAAAGACAGACATGAACAGAACTACCAGAACGATGATGATAATCGCAATAACTGACTTACGCATCGTTATTCCCCCTGACGCTGGTAGTCGTTACGCTGCGCGTTCGCGCGGCGTTGGTCCATAATATCGCCCTGACTGGTGGACGAGGTGTTACTTGCTCCAGTGCTGGAGGTCGTCGCTGGCGGCAGACGCAGCAGGTTTGAACTGCTGTCACTCTTTGCTGCTGGCGCACTACCGCCTTTCAGCATTTGATCCAGCGGCAGAACCATCAGATTGCTGCCTTTATCGTTAACCAGGACTTTGCGGGTATTGCTCAGCACTTTTTCCATGGTCTCGATATACAGACGCTCGCGAGTAATTTGCGGCGCGGCTTTATATTCCGGCAGAATTTTCGCGAAGCGCGCCACTTCACCCTGAGCTTCCAGGATGGTTTGCGTTTTGTAAGCACGCGCTTCTTCCAGAATACGCTGCGCCTGACCGTTCGCTCGCGGCTGAACTTCGTTGGTGTACGCTTCCGCTTCACGGATGTACTGCTGTTCGTTTTCGCGCGCGGCAATCGCATCGTCAAACGCGGCTTTTACCTCTTCCGGCGGACGTGCGGCCTGGAAGTTGACGTCCAGCAGGGTGATACCCATGTTGTACGGACGGATCGTTTCTTCCAGTTCACGCTGGGTATCGCTACGAATAACGGTACGCCCTTCGGTCAGGATACGGTCCATAGTGTACTTCCCGATAACGCCACGCAGTGCGCTGTCGGTTGCCTGACGCAGGCTGTCATCCGCGCTGGTTACGCTAAACAGGTAACGCTGCGGATCGGTCACACGGTACTGCACGTTCATTTCAACGCGCACAACGTTTTCGTCAGATGTCAGCATGACGCCAGATGCGGCAAGTTCACGCACGGCTTCAACGTTGACCGGGGTCACTTCGTCGATAAAGGTCGGTTTCCAGTTCAGACCCGGCTCAACCAAATGGCTGAATTTACCGAAGCGTGTCACCACGCCGCGTTCCGCTTCTTTAATGGTGTAGAAACCGCTGGCCGCCCAGATTATGACGATAGCGGCCGCAGCGATAGTAAAGACCCGACCGCCCAGTTGCGGACGCGGACCTTGCGATGAACTACCGCCGCCAGAACCAGTACCTTTACCGCCGCCCAGACCACCGAGCTTTTTGCTCAGTTTGCGGAAGATATCATCCAGATCGGGAGGTCCCTGATCGCGCCCACCTTTGTTTCCATTTCCCTCAGGGTTGCCGCCAGGTTTGCTGCTTCCCCACGGGTCGCGGTCTTGTCCGTTATTACCGGGCTGATTCCACGCCATTTTTGTGCTCCATATTTGTTATGCGATGCTATACCTGCGTCTTTTGTGCTGCCGATGCGTTGGCTACGCAAAATCCACAAGGTATAGAGGCGAAAAAATCTTCAGGCCATATCCGTCAGATCAGACAACATAGTCTTCCAGTGCCGGTTCTTGTTTACAGAGGCGACGCCAGTCTACGATCGGCATACGAACCTGCAGACCTACGCTGCCGTCCTCCTCCATCCACTCTTTTTCTATTGCCTGAAGTTGATAAAACCGGCTTCTCAGACGCCCTTCCTGCGGCGGCAAACGCAACGTATGCTGCGCCACCTCACCGGAAAGCCGCTCAGTCAAAGCCTGAAAAAGCTGTGGTATACCTATTCCCGTTTGCGCTGAAACCCAAACGCGAATGGGTTTATTCTCTTCATCTCTGTCGATACGCGGTTCAAAGTCATCCAGCATATCGATTTTATTCATCACCAGCAGGGTCGGGATCTCATGCGCATCGATCTCCTCAAGCACCGTATCGACGGCCTCGATGTTTTCTTGCACACGAAAATCTGCTGCATCAATAACGTGCAGCAGCAATGTCGCCTGACGTGTTTCCTGCAAGGTGGCTTTAAATGCCGCCACCAGGTCGTGCGGTAAGTGACGGATAAACCCTACGGTATCCGCCAGCACGGTTTCACCGACATCCGCGACGTCGATCCGCCGCAGGGTCGGGTCCAGGGTCGCAAACAGTTGATCCGCTGCGTAGACCCGGGCTTCAGTTATCTGGTTGAACAGGGTGGATTTTCCGGCGTTGGTATATCCCACCAGTGATACGGTCGGGACATCCGCTTTCTTACGCGACTGTCGCCCCTGCTCACGTTGCTTTTCAACTTTTTCCAGGCGCGACTGTATCTGCAAAATGCGATTACGCAGCAAACGACGGTCGGTTTCGAGCTGGGTTTCACCCGGACCGCGCAAACCAATCCCGCCCTTTTGCCTTTCAAGGTGGGTCCAGCCACGGACCAAACGCGTAGCCATATGGCGCAGTTGCGCCAGCTCAACCTGCAACTTACCCTCATGGGTTCGCGCACGCTGGGCAAAAATATCCAGAATAAGACCAGTCCTGTCGATAACCAGACACTGGCACAATTGTTCCAGGTTACGTTCCTGGGCAGGGCTTAGAGCATGATCAAAAATCACCACCGCAGCGCCAGTCGCTTTTACGGCTTCGGCAATTTCGATTGCCTTGCCTTCACCAACAAAATACTTCGGGTGCGGTGCTTTACGGCTCCCGGTAATCACCTGCATTGCTTCGACACCGGCGGAAGAGACCAGAGATTCAAACTCCTGGAGGTCTTCCATATCTTTGTCTTGCGAAAAATAGATGTGTACCAGTACCGCCTGCTCACCGGCATCATAACGGTCAAACAAGCGTCAACCCCTTAATATGTATCAACGGGGAACGCAGGTTCGCTGGCTCCCCGTATGTAAAACAGCAATCAACCTTATTCGGTTTCTTCGCTGTCCTGTTGCGCAGATGAACCTTGCGCGTTGCTACCGTGATGGTAGTTGCTGCCAGTGCCGCCGGTGGCATTATTGCTGTGATGGGAAACCGGGCGAGACGGGACAACAGTAGAAATCGCGTGCTTATAAACCATCTGGCTGACCGTGTTTTTCAACAGGATCACGAACTGATCAAAAGACTCGATTTGACCTTGCAGCTTAATACCATTCACCAAATAAATAGAAACTGGAACACGTTCCCGACGCAGTGCGTTCAGGAACGGATCTTGTAAAGATTGCCCCTTAGCCATTCTCTCTTTTCCTTATATGCTTATTTGTACTTTGAACCTTTCGATTCTGAAAAATTGCGCACGATACGTTTCAATTGTACACATTCAGTTCGCGATAGCACCAACAACCTGTAATACTTCGTTTCGCGCCTGGTCAGGCTTTTCACTGTCAAGCCAGTGCACCCCTTCCCAACCACGCAACCAGGTCACCTGCCGCTTCGCCAACTGCCTCGTGGCGCAAACACCTCTATAAACCATTTCATCGTATGAAATTTCGCCTTCAATGTATGACCACATCTGGCGATATCCGACACAACGAATGGAAGGCAAATCCGTATGCAAATCTCCACGGGCAAAAAGCGCCCGGACTTCTGCTTCAAAACCTGAAGCTAACATCTGATGAAAACGCTGCTCAATTCGCTGATGGAGCAGTTCACGGCTCGCCGGGGCGATTGCAAACTGATGCACCTCATACGGCAAAGCATCTCCTGACGTTTGCGTCAGCTCCGTTAAAGTTTTACCCGAAATGAAAAAAACTTCCAGTGCCCGGGAAAGTCTTTGCGGATCATTTGGATGAATACGCGCGGCAGCTACGGGATCGATCTCCTGAAGCTGTCGGTGTAACGCATCCCACCCATGCTCTGCCGCCTGCTGCTCAATTCTGGCCCTGACGTCCGGGTCCGCCGACGGTAACGGCGACAGCCCTTCAAGCAAGGCTTTGAAATATAACATTGTGCCGCCCACCAGCAGCGGGATACGCCCCGCGGCGGTGATATCGGCCATCTCGGCTAACGCATCGCGGCGAAAATCCGCAGCAGAGTACGCTTGCGACGGATCGCGAATATCCAGTAATCGGTGCGGCGCGGCCTGTAATTCATCTGCATCAGGCTTGGCTGTACCGATATCCATCCCTTTGTAAATAAGGGCGGAATCAACGCTTATCAACTCTACAGGCAAAACTTTACGCAATTCAATTGCGAGCGCTGTTTTACCGGAGGCCGTTGGCCCCATTAAAAAAATCGCCTTTGGCAGGCTCGCCTTACGGGTATCACTCATGTTTCAGGGCATTCATTACCGAATGTAAATCAACAGGTTGTAACAGACCACCCGGCGGCGCCTTCACGAGTTGTGGGCAAAGCCGCTCAACATCCGCTAACAGCGTAATCGCCTGGGCCATGCTCCACTGCGGATGCTCGCTAATCAGGTTACGTGCAATCCACTGTGCAATATTGCCCGGCTCGAATACGGACTGCTGCGCCAGGTAGCCTATCAGTTCAGGAATCAAGATTTGTAAATTTTGTTGGCGTAAGGGTAAAGGCACTGCCCGGATGGTCACATGCTGCGCATCCAGTTGAAATTCAATGCCCAGATCGGCCAGTTGGCTCTGCCCTTTCTGCAGCGCCGCTTTTTCATCGGCGGTCACTTTTAGACGTAAAGGAATCAGTAATGGTTGGGCGCAAACAGCCCCCTGTCCAGGCGTTAATTGCGCCTGACGCAGCCAACGTTCCGCCACAGGTAATGCCAGTAACCGAATATGACCATCGCATTCGAGTAATGCACAGTCCGCACCGACAATCGTTAGCACCCGACCAAACCCCTGACTGTTGCCGGTCAGAGGAGCCGATGGCGCTTCAGATACCGGCGCTTTACGCGTTGGAACTGGCGTCTGCAGCAGTTGCTGATAAATCTCACCCTGCTGCTTTTGATATCCAGGCTGGGCATGAGGCCAGCTGGCGCCCGCCTGACGACCACCACCGCCAGCGGGGGCAGAGTAGCGAGGTGCAGCAGCTTCACGCGCCGGAGCGGGCTCGGCAAAATGGTTACGTCCGGCTGCAACGCGGTTTTCCGGGATGTGCCGTGGGGCAGGTTCGTCGTCATCAGCCAACGGCAGCGGCGTTTCAAGCTGCTGTTGCAGAACGCTCAATACGCCCTGGTAGATAAAATCATGCACCAGACGCGACTGATGGAAACGGACTTCATGCTTGGCGGGATGCACATTAACATCCACCTGATGCGGATCGATTTCCAGATATAAAACAAATGCCGGCTGCTGATCGGCGCCCAGCTTATCTTCACAGGCCTGGCGGATAGCGTGGTTGATCAGGCGGTCACGCATCATCCTGCCATTCACGTAACAGTACTGGATTTCCGCCAGCGCCGTCGTTGTGTGGTGAGGATCGGCTACCCAGCCCCGTAGCGTCAAATCGCCATGCTGCCATTCAATCGCCAGCGCATGTTCCAGAAACGGCATACCGCAAATCGCGCCCAGACGGCGCTCTTTTTGTCCATCCGCAGCCACTGCACGGTACTGACGCACCACTTTGCCGTTGTGCGACAAATTAATCGTCACATCAAAACGCGCCAGCGCAATGCGGCGGATAATCTCATCGATATGATTAAATTCGGTTTTCTCGGTGCGCATAAACTTGCGCCGTGCCGGGGTGTTGTAGAACAGATCCAACACCTCCAGCGTGGTACCCACCGGATGCGCGGCGGGTTTAACCGTGACATCCATGTCGCGTCCTTCAGCATAGGCTTGCCAGGCTTCAGGCTGCTCTTGCGTGCGCGACGTCAGGGTTAAACGAGAGACCGAGCTAATACTGGCTAACGCTTCGCCGCGAAACCCAAGGCTCACGATGGCTTCAAGATCGTCAAGCGAGGCAATTTTACTGGTGGCATGACGCGCCAGCGCCAGCGCCAGCTCGTCTTTTTTAATCCCGCAGCCGTTGTCACGAATACGAATAAGCTTCGCGCCGCCGCGTTCGATATCAATATCAATACGCGTCGCGCCGGCATCGATACTGTTTTCCACCAGTTCTTTCACCACTGACGCAGGCCGTTCTACCACCTCGCCCGCGGCAATCTGGTTCGCCAACTGTGGCGGTAGAACCTGAATCGGCATGGCTAATCCTTAATTTGTTAACGTGTTGCCAGGCGACACGGCGCTGGCGGTTTGCGCCGGTGCGCCCTGTGGCCCGGTTTGCATCGGGTGCGCCTGGAAATAGTTACGTAATCCTTTGTAAATCGCCTCGGCCAGTTGCTGCTGGTAATCATCGCTCGCCAACAGACGCTCTTCGCTGTTGTTACTGATAAAGCCAGTTTCAACCAGCACTGACGGGATATCCGGCGAACGCAATACGCCCAGGCTGGCATGTTCCGGCCGACGTTTATGCATTGAGCCAATACGTTCTAACTGACCGATCATGCTGGTCGCCACATCATACCCGACGCGTTGCGAATGACCGAACTGCAGATCCAGCACGGCTTGGCTGAGGTAAGGATCGGCCTGGCTGTTGGCCAGCACATCGCCCGCACCACCTAACAATTCTGATTGCTTCTCATGCTGTTCCAGCCAGCCAGCCATTTCACTGTTCGCCCGGCGGTTTGACAGTACCCAGACGGAAGCGCCAGTGGCATCCCGGTTTGGCGCGGCGTCAGCATGAATCGAAACCAGGAAGTTGGCGTTTTGTTTACGCGCAACGTCGGAACGTCCCATGACCGAGATGAAGTAATCGCCATCGCGGGTGAGGACGCCTTTAAACATCGGGTCATCATTCAGCAAACTGCGTAGTTTACGCGCCACGGCAATCGTGACATTTTTCTCACGCGTACCACCGGGACCAATTGCGCCGGGATCCTGTCCGCCATGCCCGGCATCAATGGCGATAACCACTTTGTCGCCGCTATTGGTGCTGGCGCGCGCCGCAGGTCGCGTGGACGTATTACTGCTGGTAACCGCCGTAGTGCGATCGTTTTCCGCTTTAAACGGATTACGTGCAGGCTCGGCAGGGCGCGGGGCGACAACCGGCGCTTCGACACGTTTCGCAACCACCGGAGGCGGTGGAGGCGGCGGTGGCGCATCGGCCTTGATGGTAAACACGACGGTATAATTACCGCCGTTCTGGCGTTTTACGGCATCGGCTTTGCCGTTCTCGGTTAAATCCACCAGCAGGCGCAGAGACTGCGCGTCTTTTGGCGTACCGGAACGGATAGATTTGACCAGATTATTACCGCTAAACAGCAACGGTAATCCCTGAATCACACCGGTTTGTTTAATATCCAGCGCGACGGTTCGTTTCCCATCCTGCGAAACGGCGTATTCAGGATCGCCGATAAAACTCAGCGTAATCCGCGCCTGTTGATCGCCGTTGGAAACCTGAAGATCGGAGAGGCTGGCGGCCCCTGCCTGCGCGCACAGCAGGACCAGGGTTGCCATCAGCCAGTTTCTGATGCGATAAATCATCCCGCCACCCTTAAGGTTAATCGGCTAAACGCGCCAGCAATAAATCACCCGATGAGGAGACTGCGCTTACGCGCGCCTCTCGACCTTGTGCCTGGTATTCGATGTGTATTTCGACGTCCGGGTCTGGCAGAACACCTTTACCTTGTTGCGGCCATTCCACCAGGCAGATGGCATCATTGGCAAAATAATCGCGGATCCCCATAAATTCCAGCTCCTCCGGGTCCGCAAGTCGATACAGATCGAAGTGATAAACCATCAAATTATCGAGCGAATAGGGTTCAACCAGCGTGTAAGTCGGGCTTTTGACATTACCTTTATGACCTAACGCCTGCAGGAATCCACGGCTAAAAGTGGTTTTGCCCGCTCCCAGGTCGCCGTACAAATAAATTACCGTCGCGCCGTCACAGGCTTTGGCTACCCGCAGTCCCAGGTCTAAAGTCGCCTGTTCATCAGGTAGTGGAATTACTCGATTCATCATGATAAACGTCAATCACATCAGGGTTAACAATACGCTGTAGCGTAGTAAAGAGATCGGTCGCCAGCATGCCGCGCGTACCAAAACGCGCCGCCAGCACATCCGCCGCCGCACCGTGCGCAACACATCCCGCACATGCTGCATCATACGGGGTAAGCTTCTGTCCGAGCAATGCGCCAATAATACCGGAAAGCACATCACCCATTCCGCCGCTGGCCATGCCTGCATTGCCGGTATCAATAATACCCAACTCAGCCGGTTCAGCAGCAACAACCGTACCCGCGCCTTTCAGCACTACCACGCCTCCGTACCGTTTTACCAGACGTTGTGCACAAAGTAAGCGATCGTCTTCAATTTCTGCAATGGAACAGCCCAGCAGTCGCGCGGCTTCTCCCGGATGCGGCGTGATCACGCGATTGTGACGTTTATCGGGGTTGATTGCCAGCAGGTTCAGCGCATCGGCATCCCAGAGCATCGGTTTGCGAAAATTCTCGACCTTTTGCAGCGCTTTTTTGCCCCACTCCTGCTGACCAAGCCCAGGACCAATGACGACAACATCCGCCCACGCCAGGCTTTCATCCAGAGTCTGCGGCGTTAGCGTATCAACCATCAGTTCCGGCCTGGCGGTCAGAATCGGAGCGATGTTTTCACTGCGGGTCAGCACTTTGACCAGCCCGGCTCCTGCACGCAGCGCCGCTTCACCGGCCATACGTATTGCGCCTGCCGTCCCGTGGTCCCCGCCGATAATCACCAGCCGACCGTGGGAACCTTTGTGCGAGGTAGGTCGGCGTGGCGTCAGCCAGTGCGTAAGCTGTAGAGCATCAAAACGTTGAATTGGCGCACTCTGCCCAGCCAGCCAGTCGTCCAGCCCAAGCGCGTTAACATGCAGGCGTCCGGTGACATCGCGCGCTTTACCGGTTAACAGGCCTGGTTTGAGCGCAATAAAGGTGACGGTATGCGCCGCACTGATGACCGCACCCGGTGTCGCCCCTGTTTGCGCCAGCAGGCCGGAAGGAATATCTATCGCCACGATGGGGGCTGGGTAAGTATTGGCACGTTCAATCAATACCGAGAGAGCCTCACGCGGCGCGTGTTTTAAGCCAGTCCCTGACAGCGCGTCGATGATGACGTCCACGCTACCAGGCCAGGTGATATCCGCAGCATGAATGACGCCACCGGCGTTAAGCCAGGCATCGCGCGCCTGCTGTGCTTCCTCCGGAAGTGGTTTGTCACTCTCTTGCGCCAGCAGCGTGACCTCAAGCCCCTGCGCTTTAGCAAGCCTTGCCACTACGTAGCCATCGCCGCCGTTGTTGCCATGACCGCACAGCACCAGCCAGTGTTGAGCGTGCGGATAGGCTTCGCGGGCGACCTGAAACGCGGCCTCTCCCGCCCGTTGCATCAGTTCGTACAACGTCAGCCCTAAGCTGTCTGCCGCCTCTCGCTCCATCCGCCTGATGTCATCGGCGTACCAGATGGAGTGTGGTATACTTGCGGGGTTTTTCTTCATTGTATGGTCCGTCATGTCAGAGCCCCTCGATCTCAATCAGTTAGCGCAAAATATTAAGCAGTGGGGGCTGGAGCTTGGCTTTCAGCAGGTCGGTATTGCCGTTACCGACCTCAGCGAAGCGGAGCCCAAACTGCAGGCCTGGCTGGATCAACACTATCACGGCGAGATGGACTGGATGGCCCGTCACGGCATGATGCGCGCCCGACCTCACGAATTATTGCCCGGTACGCTACGTGTCATCAGCGTACGTATGAACTATCTCCCTGCCAAGGCGGCCTTTGCCAGCACGTTGAAAAACCCCTCTCTGGGTTACGTCAGTCGCTACGCGCTTGGGCGCGACTACCATAAGCTGCTGCGTAACCGCTTAAAAAAGCTGGGCGAGATGATTCAACAACACTGCGTTTCGCTGAATTTTAGACCTTTTGTCGATTCCGCGCCCATTCTTGAGCGTCCGCTGGCGGAAAAAGCCGGGCTTGGCTGGACAGGTAAGCACTCACTTATCCTTAATCGCGAAGCCGGTTCATTTTTCTTCCTTGGTGAATTACTGATCGACTTGCCCTTGCCGGTCGATAAGCCAGTAGAAGAAGGATGCGGGAAATGTGTCGCCTGTATGACCATCTGTCCCACCGGGGCCATCGTTGAACCCTACACCGTAGATGCGCGCCGTTGTATCTCTTATCTCACTATCGAACTGGAAGGCGCTATCCCTGAAGCGTTTCGTCCCTTGTTGGGGAATCGCATTTACGGCTGCGATGATTGTCAGCTCATTTGTCCCTGGAACCGCTATTCGCAGTTGACGGTCGAGGATGACTTTAGCCCACGCAAGCAGCTTCATGCTCCGGAGTTAATAGAGCTGTTTAGCTGGAGCGAAGCGTGGTTTTTAAAAGTCACTGAGGGGTCTGCCATTCGTCGTATCGGTCATCTGCGCTGGCTGCGAAATATCGCTGTTGCGTTGGGCAATGCCCCCTGGGATGAAGCCGTAATTAACGCTCTGGAAAACCGTAGAGGTGAGCACCCACTTCTCGACGAACACATAGAGTGGGCGGTTGCTCAGCAAATTGAGAAGCGAAACGCCTGCGTAGTTGAGGTGCAGTTGCCGAAGAAACAACGTTTAGTCAGGGTCATCGAAAAGGGTCTACCGCGCGATGCTTAAGTCATCCACAGCTTGTGTATAAAAATAAAAACACATTGATATTCAAGAGGGAAAAAATCGTCAAGTGATCGCATTAACAATTTGAAATGATAATTAATCCAGTAATTTCAATGTGTTAAAATGATACTATTAACCAAGCGAAGTTTTTTGCATTCCAGGAATAATACCCGGACCTGTGGATAAGTCTGTTTACAAGAGTATGTCAACGACGAAACAAAACGTCCCCAACGCGATTCTTCGTTGTGGATATTTTTTTTGAGGTAAGAATTTGGAGCGGGAAACGAGACTCGAACTCGCGACCCCGACCTTGGCAAGGTCGTGCTCTACCAACTGAGCTATTCCCGCATAATCTTCGTCTTTCGAACCGCTACTGCGTTGGCTGCCTTCACTCGCCTTAGTCACTTACTTCAGTAAGCTCCTGAGGACTCATTCAGTTGCCGCCTTGTCGCAATTCGAAATCCTGCGATTGGTGGTCTGTGCTTAATAAGCACTTTCAAATTTTGGAGCGGGAAACGAGACTCGAACTCGCGACCCCGACCTTGGCAAGGTCGTGCTCTACCAACTGAGCTATTCCCGCTTGGGTGCGTCTGTGCTTAACAAGCACTTTCAAATTTTGGAGCGGGAAACGAGACTCGAACTCGCGACCCCGACCTTGGCAAGGTCGTGCTCTACCAACTGAGCTATTCCCGCAAATCTGTACTGCTTTTGTTGCTGCCGTAACGCGTAATTCTCTGTCGTTACGGGAGGCGCATTATACGAGAAATCCGTTTAGCTGCAACCCCCCTAAAAGCGATTTTCTTGTTTTTTCGTTTAAGTGCTGAATTTATCGGCAAGTCGTTTAATTTAGCGACAATCCCGACTTAGTGCAAGCTCGCAGGAACGATTTTCGTAGGCCGGGTAAGGCGCAGCCGCCACCC